>NZ_JAZOUG010000126.1:0-3821 GCF_045657965.1 Treponema sp.
CTTACAATTAAAGAATAATCCGTCTGACTTCCGCTGTATAAATAAAGTGCTGAGCCGTCATAAACATAAGTTGCTGCAAAAGATTTTACAATCCCCGATATAGCAAAAACAGCCGAAAAAAGCACAATCCGTGCGAAGCGAGAAAGTTTTAATCTGCCATTTTTTGGAAATACCACGATTTAGATTATAACACTAATTTACAAGTCTTCAAAGCCGGAGATTTTTTCAACTCTGTAAAGTTCATTCAGACTGTCATCATGGACGATAGTTAAATCTGCATTTGAAACAGGTGAATTCCATTTTTCTTTATTAAAGCACTCGCAGGTTTCAAAATCTGAAAAAGCCCAGGATTTTCCGACTTTTAAAGTAACATCAGCCACAGGAGCATCATCATTTTTTGTCATATCGCAGAGAGTAACAATCAAATCTTTACAAACACTTTCCAAATCCATACTCAAATTTTCGGCAGTCTTTATAGTTTTCTTTACTCAACTGTAAATCTTCTAATTTTTTGCAAGGATTTTAAAATTAGCTGATTCAGTACTAATATTTCCTTCACTGTCAATACAAAGCAGAAGCACGAAGTGATTATTTCCATCAGCATAATCATCATAGGATAGTGTGAGAGCTCCAGCACCTTCTAATACTGTAGTCGTCATAGTATCCACATACCACTTATAAGATACATATGTTCCACCGGCTGTAAAAATAATCTGCTCAGAAGAATCTTCAACACTTGCAGTCATTTTGTCTGTACTTGTAACACTCGCACGTTTTGTCCATACGGCATACAAAGTCATATTCTCAGTTACACTTATATTCTTTTTATCTGAATAAGTCGCAGCCGTTGCCGTTGAAGATGTAGACCAGCCGGCAAAATTATATCCTGATTTTTCAAAAGTATTCTCGGACAAAGTCTGTGATTCTCCAAAGATGAAAGTCTGCGTACCCATAGAACCGCTCGTTGAACCATTTCCATCAAAAGTTACTATATAAGTTTCTACTTCCCATTTAGCATATACTGTAATATCTTCAGTTATCACAGTTGAGAAACTAAATACCGTTGTAAGTGATGAATCAGAATACCAGCCTTTAAATACATGACCAGTTTTCACTGGGTCTTCAGGCTGTTCTGCACAGGAATCATAATTTACAGATTGAGAAGCAACGGTAGAACCACCGTCTGTATTAAATGTAACTGTATATACTTTTGCTTCCCAGACCGCATAAAGATTCAAAGTTCCGCTCATCCAGTTTGATATGGAAATTGTGTATCCGTCAGAATAGTCAGCAGAAGTTGCAGAAGAACTTGTACTCCAGCCTAAAAAATTGTATCCGGTTTTTGAATATGAATTTGAAGGGAAGGAAGCTGTTTCGCCGTAAGTCATGTTCAAATCACTGACTGAGCCGGATGTAGAGCCGTTTCCGGAAAAAGTCACTGCCAGAGTCTGTATATTCCATTTTGCATAAAGCGTGTAATTCTGTTTTACCTGCGTTGTGAAGCTGAATTCTGAAGTTAAGGCAGAGTCTGTGTACCAGTTTACAAAATCATTTCCAGCCTTTACAGGAACATATAAAACAGCCGTGCTTCCCCAGGCAATGGTCTGTGTATCAACAGAGCTTCCACCGTTTGAATTAAATGTAACAGTAAATGTATTGATTGACCACTGAGCATAAAGAGTAATATTCGAAGAAAGCCATGAAGAAGCGGTAATTGCCTGAGTATCTGAATAAGATGTTCCGCTTCCGTCAGAAGAAGTATTCCAGCCGGTAAATGTGTAGCCTTCACGGGTAAATGTATTTGCGTTAAGTGAAGATGAAAGGGATGAGCTGTAAGTAAAAGTCTGTGATGAAACAGTTCCGCTTCCGCCGTTTGAATTAAACGAAACGGTAAAAGTCTGAGCTTCCCACTGAGCATATAACGTTGTATTTTCTGTTATTGAAATTGCCTGACCGTCAGAATAAGAAGTGCCGCTTCCGTCTGAAGAAGTGTTCCAGCCGGCAAAATTATAGCCGTATCTATAGTATGAATTTGCATTTAAAGACTGAGAAGAGCCGTAATAATAAGTCTGGCTTTCCATTGAGCCTGAACCGCTGTTTGAATTAAATGTAAGAGTGTATGAATCAGGTTCCCACTGCGCAATAAATGCAGCATCCATATTTGGATAGTTCGATTCTGTAAGAGTCTGACCGTCGCTATAAGTAATATAAACTCCACTTGATTTTTCAAAAAGCCAGTATCCAAAATGATGACCTGTTGGGGCAGTAAATGTATTTGTATTGAGCTGAGTTCCAACTGCAACATCTGTCATTGCTTCCATAGTGCCGCTTCCGCCGTTTGCATCAAAACTAATCGTAATATTTTCTGCAAGCCAGCAGGCATAAAGATTAATGACTGCGTTTTCCCGGTTAGCAAGATTTTTTACAGATACACCGTCGCTAAGTTCTGCTGTCGTTGAGTTTCTGTTTGCATAGTAATTCCAGCCTTTAAAAATAAAGCCGTTTCTGGTAAATGTATTTGAATTGAGATTTTCTTCAACATCATAAGTTAATTCCTGCTTTTCCATGGAATTTTCAACAAGATTTCCGTTTTCATTAAAGGCGACATAATAGTTAACTGCTTCCCAGTCGGCAGCATAAAACGAAGCCGGCGCAGAAGTAACAGCAACACCGACAACAACCGTCTGCACTCCATTATTATCAGTATTTATTTCAGCTGTCTGCATGTTTTCTGGAACTTCAGTTGAACCTGAAAAAGGATTTTTGTAATAAATCCAGCCGGCAATTTTATAGCCGGGCTTCATTACAAAAAACTCAGAAGAAGAAACACTCGGCATTTCAGTAAAGCCGAAAGTCTCACCGATTTTATAAGTAACTGAAGCAGAATTAACATCATCTACATCATCAGGATTATAGGCGTAATATGTATATGTTGTAGAAAAATCAGATTCTATATTTTCAGTAAAATCGTCACTGCAGGAAACAAACACGAATAGTGAAATAAAAATGAACAGAGAGAAAAATCTGAATAAAATATTTCTGTTTTTTTCAAAATAATTCATTTTTATACATCCCGTTAAAATCTGAATCCTGCACAGGCATAAGGCGTAAGTAAAAGAAGAGGACTTGAGCCTGAAGCAACATAAGAAAAATCAGTCCCAAGTTCAAAAACAAGGAACTTCCATGGCGTAAAGAACAGTGAAGCTCCCGCAGTAAAGGCAGGATAATAATAAGTTTCATCTTTTGGTGCAGAACGGCTTGAATATGATGAAATATACGAAAGAGAAGTTTCAAGCATATCTAAACCTAAGCCTGCCTTTGCCGAAACAAAGACTTTGCTGAACAATCTGTGCTGTAACACAAATTTTATATCAAAAATATTGGAAGTCAAGTTTCCTTTATAATAACGTGCGTCAATTGTGTCAAAAGTCTGTGTAGAAAATGCAAATTCACATCCAAATTTGTTGGAATTTGTTTTCCATGGAAGGAATATCGCACGCAGATTTAATATAAGACTATTATAATCGTAATATTCTGTCGTTACATTGTCTGCCAGATTAAAGCCATATCCGAATCCGCCTTCAAAAATAATGTCCTTCCATATGTAAGGATGAAGCCGTTTATATTCAAGCTTTGCAAGCCGCTTTGCTTCCTTTTCGGCTTCTTCTTTTTCTTTTGCAAGCCGCCTTTCTTCAGCTTCAAGCCGGGCTTTTTCTTCGGCAGCCGCTTTTTCTGCGGCAAGCTTTTCGTCTGCAAGCCTTTTTTCTGCTTCAAGACGGGCTTTTTCAGCAGCATCGCGTTCGGCTTTTAGGCGCGCCTCT
>NZ_JAZOUG010000127.1:0-6154 GCF_045657965.1 Treponema sp.
GAACGACATGGCTACGATCCGACTTGACAACGCCTTTTCTGCTTCTTGCGGCTTTCTGTTTTGCAAAAGGTTCAAGAAGGCTCGATGCATGGTTTAGAAGCACAAAACTTTACAAAAATCATCTTGAAGACTTCGTTCAAAACCGTGCAATGACTTTAAAAACCAAACTTTTTATTCTTATTCCGGCGACAGTCATGCTTTTAATGGCTTTTATAGGAATGAGTCATAAAGATACAACAGGCACAAGAATCGGACGGGTTACAGTAGTCATTTTGATTATTCTTAAATATGTGTATTTTTTTACGAGAATAAGGACGATTCCTACACAAACGGAAAATGGAAAGGTGAAAATTGAAAACTGATAGACATGGATAAACATAATCTGTGTAAATCTGTGGATAAACAATGAATATCGAGCAAAAAAGGCAGAATGAATACAAAACTGTTCTCTTAATGATCCGGATTTTCTGCAGGGGAAGGCATAAAAATCGTTCTGCAATGAAAAATCCTGAAAATTTGTGCGAAGAGTGCAGAAATCTTTCTGAATATGTAAAAGAGCGGGTAGAAAAATGCCCCTTTATGGAAACAAAGACTTTCTGTTCTGCCTGCCGTGTTCACTGCCTAACGCTACTCACGATTAAGAAGGTGAAGGTCGTTAGACCTGAACAAATCTGCTTGTTAATAAAAAATCTATGTAAATCTGTGGATAAAAAAGAGGTAATTTATGAAACTGATTCAATTTATAAACCTTGGCGGGCCTGTAAACTGGGTGCTTGCGGCTTTGCTCTGCTTTTGCTGCTGTCAGTGTCTGGAGCGGGGAATTTACTTTTTTCAGACCAGGCGTGGAAGTAAAAAAGATGTGATTTTACGCCTCAAAGAAAAAATGACTGCAAAAGGCGAACTTGATGCGCAAAAAAAAATGAAAGCATTTCATTCAGAATGTTCGATTCTTTACTACGAAATGAACCGGGGTCTGTGGTTTTTGAATTTTACTTCGTCCGTTGCTCCTTCGCTTGGGCTTTTGGGAACTGTAACCGGCTTAATCGGCGCATTTTCTAAACTTTCAGAGGCAGGTGCAAACGTAAATATTTCTGATTTGTCCGACGGAATCTGGGAAGCAATGCTTACTACTGCTTTCGGTATGATTATTTCAATCCCGTCTCTTTTGTGTTACAGAACATACAAGAGAATTATCGAAAAGCGGCTTCTTGCAATGAGCCTTTACGACGAGGAAGAAAATGCACTCTCTTGATTTTCTGCACCATCACGAAGAAGAACTTTCAATCAACATTACATCGATGATTGACGTGATTTTTATTCTTCTGATTTTCTTTATGGTTTCAACTCAATTCAAAAAAGCTTCCCTTCCGCTGGAACTTCCGAAAACTGAAGAATCAACGGAATCGGCTGAAGACAATTCAACGAAAGTACTTGCCGTTAACGCTGATAAAATGGAACTTGACGGAAAAATCATCACGATTGAGGAGCTTGAGCCGGCTCTTAAAAAAATGTATGCCGAAAATCCTGAACTTGCACTTTCGCTTGAATGTGAGCGCAGCGTGGATTTTGAGCACATCGTTCAGATTCTCACAAAAATACAGAATGCCGGAATCAGCCGCATAGGAATCGTTCATGAAATGCTTGAATGAAAATGTGTCATTGTCTGGCTTAACCGGACAATCCTTAAACGAACTTCACACATTCTCCCCAAAAAGATGGGCATTCTGTTCTTTTTTTACGCTCGTCCTTGTTCTCGGCGTGCTTGCCCTTCCGTTCTGGAATTTCCATGTTACCGCCACTGTCAGCGAATCGATTTCAGAAAATGCCGTTTCGGTCGTTAAGGTCACTCAAAGGCGAAAAGTTAAGGCTGTTAAAAAAGTGGTCGAAAAGAAAATCCAGCCGAAACCGGAAAATTCAATTCCTGCAATTCCAAAAGAGCCGGCCGCAGATTCAGAAGAAAAAATTGAGGAAGTCGAAACACAGGAAACGCCTGACGAAACGAACGAGCTAACCGAAGAAAATTTTTCTGACAGCATACAGGACTCTGCTCAGACCGAAAGTGCCGGCGAATTTTCAGAAAATCCTGTGATTTCAGAGGAAGTACAAAAAGCCACTGCAAGCTATAAATCCTACGCTCTTTCAAGAATTGAGTCAAAAAAACAATATCCTTACTCCGCCCGCTCAAAAGGTCTTGAAGGGAAAGTGCGTCTTTCTGTAATCATAAGTCCCGACGGAAGCCTGAAAGAAGCAAAAATCTTAAAGACATGCGGGCACGAAATTTTAAACGAAGCAGCCCTTAATGCAGTAAAAAAATCTGCTCCGTTCAAAAAAATGAAAGGCGGTATGAGTGCAATGACACTGATATTTGTGATGGATTTTTCATTAAAATGACTTTATTTTCTAAAATTTTCAAATAAAATCTAAATTTTTTCAAAAAAATGTATAGAATAAAATTTTATTTAAAGTTATTAATGGCTAACAATAATTTAATAATACTAACTTATAAAAAAATGATTCAAAAAAAATTATTAAAAAAAACACAGATTTTCTTTATAGCGATATTGTTCAGTGTATCTTCTTTTGCACAGGAATCTGATTTTGAAGATGCTGACGATGCCGTAATTTCTGTAAATGCAGGCCGTATTTCACAGAATGTAAGCGAAGAAGTGCAGAAAACAGAAGTCATCACTGACGAAGAAATCCGTAAATCTGGAAGTAAAACCGTAGGAGATGCATTAAAATCCCTTCCTGGGATCAATGTTTCTAATGCAAGCGCCGGAAATGCAAATGAAAGCGTTACCATGCAGGGCTTAGGCACAGGTTATGTCAAAATCATGATTGACGGTGTTACGGTTAGCACGGATATTTCTGGTTCTACCCCGGTATTTCAGATTCCAGTAGAAAATATTGACCACATTGAAGTCATAAAAGGGGCCGATTCTGTTCTTTACGGAAGCGAGGCTATGGGCGGGGCAATAAATGTTGTCACAAAGAATAATATAGACAAATCCGGCGAAGATAAAAAAATCAGCGTTTCGGGCAATCTTACCGAAGAAATCGGATTTTCGCCTTCAATCAAAGACTGGAAAGATTACACGGCATTAAGTCTTTTTGCAAACGGAACAAATCTTTCAAATGCACTGATTGCCTGTCTTAATTATGTTCCAGGAAAAGAAAAAACAGCTTCAGATGCTCTTGCAGGCTCAATTACATACTACGAAAATACAAAAAAAATCTTAGGTTTTGCACGCGATACTCTCACATGGAAAGACGAATGGGGCAATATTGCTCTTTACGGTTTGTATGCAGATTCATATCAGGTTTCAAACTATACAAAAACAGGTTATGACAAAGGCTCTGACATGGAATACCGTTCCACAAGAGGAGAAGCAGGCCTTACCGGAAAATATATTTTGGGCGACAGTTTTTACATCGACGGCTTTACAGCAGGAAAACTCTACTTCCTTGACACAACATACAATGTAAAAGCCGGTGCTTATTCATCATCAAAATCAACAGAATCAGATTCTGCTGACTGGGAAACAGATTTACGGGCTCACATTAAGCCGACAGATTTTCAGGACATTACGGCCGGGGTAAATGCTAATTTAGAATCGATAGACGGAACTTCTTTTGAAGAGCGGAAATACGCCCTTGAAACATCACTTTTTGCACAGGACAGCATTTTGTTTTTTGACGAAAAACTCACGGTAGTTCCGGGCATCCGCTTTGATTTTGCACCTTCTTTGAGCGGAGGAAGTACAAATTTTATGGCGACACCAAAACTTTCGTTCAAGTACAATCCGGTCGAAAAAACAGCGTTACGTCTGAGCTACGGAATGGGATATAAAATTCCTTCACTTCGCGAAAAATACTGGATTTTTCGTCATAACTATGCACCGGGAAGCGGAAACTTTATTCTTTACGGAAACGAAAATCTTGTACCGGAAAAATCACACAGCTTTAACGCAGGCTGGGAACAGAATGTTTCCGATGTATTTAAGTTTTCAGTTGAAGGCTACTTTAACTACATAATTGATTTGATTGATTCTGTTGTAACAGATGCCGCTTCAACTCCGCAAATCCGTGAATATCAGAATGTGGACAAGGCCGTAACTTACGGAGGCGAGCTTTCGCTTTCTTCTGACTGGGATGTTTTTAAGATTAAGGCAGGCTATGCTTTGACTTTTGCAAAATATTTTGATGAGCAAATTGATTCCTGGGAAAATCTGGCACTCCGCGTAAAGCACAGAATTACAGCCAGTGCAGAATACACAGTTCCTGTAATTGAGACGACACTTTCCGTAAATGCACAGTGGAATTCGCCTCAGCTTTTAAGTTCCGGAACAGATTATTACACGCCGGATTATTTTATGCTCGGTGCAGACATTTCAAAAAAGTTTTGGGATGAAAAACTGACTGTTTACTTCGGAATAGACAATATTCTGAACAATCTGCATTTTAAAAAAGGCACAAACGGCGAAAATCAGAAAGACTACTACGGCTTAACCGAAGGCACTGTTCTTCGGCTTGGAGTAAAAATTAATTTTTAAGGAGTTTTTTATAATGAAAAAAGTTATTTTTGCAGCATTTGCATTTATTTCAGTTTTAATATTTTCTTCATGCAGTAACGATGAAGATACATCAGTTACAGATTACGATATTTCAGAAATTTACGGCTGGACATATTACGGAAACATTACGGCTTCAAGCGGAAACACGCTTATTCCTTCTATTGTTATTTACAACGACGAAAGATGTGACTGGAATATGAGCGTAAACGGAATGAATAATAATCAGTTTTATTACTATTCTGTTAAAAACTCAGAAGCAAACTACACGCTTTACTGGTATAGCGCCGAAAACGTTTCCTACTGCAAATCAAAGGATTCTTCAAAGGCTTCTATGGTCGTTCAACTTGGAATCAACAGTCTGGACGAAGTGGTTATTCTTCTTACAGGCGATAATTTGACTGGAGTTTCAGGAATGACGAATACCCGTGTTCCCATGACAAGACAGACGAATATCGGAAAAAACACCACTCCGAGTGAAATTGAATATGATGAGGAAGTCGAAGACATTTCTATTGAAATACCATCTGCCGCACAGGCTTCATCCTGGGGCGGAGATAGTTCTTACACAGGAAGTTTTGTCTATATGGTTGGAGATGGCGGCTCGCTTGCAAAAGGAAGCGGCACAAGCGGAACTGACGAAAGTGGGAACGAAATTACTCCGACCGTAAAAATTACAGACACAAGCTCAACTGCGGCAAATACTGTGACCGTTACAGTTCCGCGTTTTGCATACACGGAAGCAATGACAATTGAGCCGTACGATATTGAAGGTGTTCAGGTTTCTAAAGACGGAGAGACCTACTATCTTTCGTATGAAGCTGCCTCTGAATCCACAGTAACGGCAGAAAAAGCTGACGGAACGACAATCAATATTAATTCACTCACACTTAAAGGAAAACTGGAAAACGGAACTCTAACGTTAAGGACATCTTTCTATCCTGGAAAAATGCCGTTTCCGATTATTCAGATTTTCACAAGTACAAACTAAAGATTACTTTCACGGCAGACCGGTAGCCGTGTTGTGATAAAAGACGGGTGTAGACTCGCCTTATAAAAAATGTGGATTGCCTTTTAAGCGAATCCGCAAAAGGAAAAAATTATGTTAAAAAGAGTATTTTTGGCAGGAATGGCTCTTGCCCTTCTTTCATTTGGTGTCACTTCATGTGCAGATGAAGATGAAACAACATCTGTAAATGTTGATAATAATAATTCAATTACAAATACTTACGAGTATTCTTCTCTCTATGGTAAGACATTTGCCTATACAGGTACAACACAGAGCGGAAGTTCTATGACTCAGTACATAACTGTAACAGACAGCGAAAATGTAACGTGGAAAATGGTTTCAAGCTACACACATGCTTTTGATTTCACATCATGCTCTGTTGAAAACACAGCTGCAGATGAATATACAGTTACTGGAAGTTACACATTTAATGGAAATGCTTCTTCAGTTTCAATGGTATTCAATATCAAGGCTTCTGATGAATTTGACTGGACTTACAGTGGCAAAACTTATGAAGGATTTACACTGTATTCAGCCGAATATGACGTGACAGCAGAATTGAGCTGCTTTGTAA
>NZ_JAZOUG010000128.1:0-5054 GCF_045657965.1 Treponema sp.
TAAAGTCGTAAAAATTATTTCAGAAAATCAAAAATCTGTAGTTATGGCAAATATTCTTCAGGCTCTCAAAAAAGTGAAAGGACGGGGGGTTGTTACAATCCGCGTTAATATGGCCGATGTCAAGCTCACAACTGAACATATTCAGGATTTTATCAGGCAGGTTGAAAATGTTCAGGGAATTACAGTTCTTGAAGATTCAACCGTCGATAAGGGCGGCTGTGTAGTTGAAACAGACTTTGGTGCAATTGATGCAAGAATCCAGAACCAGCTTTCTGAACTTGAAACTGCGATTCTTGAAATCTCTCCGGTTAAAACAATTACAAAAACTGAAGCTGTTCCTGTAACAGAAGGCTAAAAAAGATTCAGCGGGTGGGGTAAATGGAGTCTTTTTTTAATAAATATTTAAACACGGTAAAAAATACCGAAACTATTCTCTATACTGGTCATGTAACTGCCGTAAAAGGTCTTGTTATCGAAAGTAATGGTCCCCGTTCGGTGATCGGTGAAATCTGTACAATAAAAATTGAATCAAACGGGAAGGAAGTTCTTGCAGAAGTCACTGCTTTTGAAGGAACCACTGTCAAGCTCATGCCTTATGGAGATACAACTGGTATTGAAATTGGCTGTGAAGTTATTGCATCTGGTCATATTTTACAGGTTCCGGTCGGAAAAAATCTTTTAGGACGTGTAATCGATGCTACAGGAACTCCAATTGACGGAAAAGGTCCTTTGGAAACTTCTGAATTTTATCCGGTTCTTGCTCAGCCTGCGGATCCTATGAAGCGTCTTCCGATTGACCGGCGTATAGTTACAGGTGTGCGCTGTATTGATTCACTTTTAACATGCGGAAAAGGGCAGCGACTTGGAATCTTTGCCGGTTCCGGTGTCGGAAAGTCAACCCTTCTTTCAATGATTGCCCGAAATACAAATGCTGATATAAACGTAATCGGTCTTATTGGTGAACGAAACCGCGAGGTTAACGACTTTATTGAACGTGATTTAGGTGAAGAAGGAATGAAACGTTCAGTCATTGTTGTTGCAACAAGTGATACAACTTCAATCTGCCGCCTCAGGGCTGCCTATGTAACTACTGCCATTGCAGAATATTTTCGTGACCAGGGAAAAGATGTCATGCTTATGATGGATAACATGACCCGATTTGCCCATGCCCAGCGTGAAATCGGCCTTTCTACAGGTGAGGCGCCGGCACAGCGGGGATATCCTCCAAGCGTATTTGATTTGATTCCAAAACTTCTTGAAAGGGCAGGCACCGGTGAAAAAGGTTCAATCACTGCATTTTATAATGTTCTTGTTGACGGTGATGACATGGACGAACCGATTACTGATAAAGTGCGCGGTACACTCGACGGTCATATTGTTTTAAGCCGTGCTTTAAGCCAGCAGAGGCATTATCCTGCAATTGATGTTTTGCAGTCTATAAGCCGTCTTTCCCGCCGTGTTTGTGGAAGAGAAACCTTAAAAGCAGCAACAAAAATTGCCCGACTTGTAGCAATTTACGAAGATAACCGTGACATGATTAGTGCCGGCGTTTATCAGAAAGGTGCAAATGCAGAAACAGATCTTGCAATAGACAAACATGAAGCTATTGAAGAGTTTTTGTGTCAGGAAGAAGATGAGCCGTGTACAATTGATGATACACTTCAGAAAATGGCAGAGCTTGCAGAAATAGAAATTCCTGAAGAAGAATATGTTGAAAATCCAGCTGCAGCAAGAAAAACCGTTGCACAGCTTGTAAAAGAACATAAAGAAGAAGGCATTACCGATGCGAATGAAAGTGCGAGTGCTGCATTTGATGAAAATCTTGCTCCGCAGATTTCTGCAATCAGTGATGTTGCAGATAAACTTTAGTCTATGAAGAAGTTTAATTTTTCGCTTCAAAAAGTTCTTGATTTTCGTGAGTTTGAAAAAAAACAGGCTGAAGCCGAACTTGGAAAAGCTGTGGCTGAAGAAGCCAAGATTCAGGATACACTTGAAATGATTGCCCGGGCACATGTTTCTACCGTGCAATCGGCGGATTCTACTCATAATGTTTCGGAACTTTTTGCAGCACAGAATTATTTCAGGCTTTTGTCTCAGCGTAAGGAAGAATCACTTAATGCCCTTGCTCAGGCGCAGATTATTACTGAAGAAAAGCGCGGTGCAATGCGTGAAGCTATGAAAAACTGCAAAGTGCTTGAGAATCTTCGTGATAAACGGAAAGAAACTTGGAAAAAAGAAAACATTAAAACAGAAGAAAATGATATTGATGATATTGTTACATCAAAATATGGAGCAGTACAATGAAAGAGCGTTCACAGCGATTAAAAGCAATTAAAAATCTTATAAAAAACAACCGGATAGAAAGTCAGGATGAACTTCTACGTGCACTCACCAAAGAAGGTTTTGATGTGACTCAGGCAACTTTGTCCCGAGATTTAAAGCTTTTAAAAGTAGGTAAGGTGAGTGACGGACATGCCGGATATGTTTACACCCTTCAAAGTGATGAAGACCGTGGTGAAAGTGAGCAGATTTTTGTTCAGGATTTTCTTCGAGGATATGTAAGTATTGATTGGAATGCAACGACAGTTGTAATTAAAACTTTTGGCGGACATGCCGATGCTGTTGCAAGTGCACTGGATTATTTAAATCTAGATGAAATATTAGGCACTGTTGCCGGTGACAGCTGTGTATTTGCAGCATTAAAATCCGGAGTGAGCGGGGAAGACTTTATGAAAACTCTCAAAAAGCACATCCCCGACCTCGAAGACGAATAAATTAATACTTAAACGAACTTCCGCCTATAAACTCACGTACAAGCGACTGTTTTGGAACATAATCCGAAGAAATTGCATTGAAGTGAGAAAGGAAATTTAAAAGGCGGCAGGCTTCAGTGTATTCAGGCTCAGTCGGCTTGACGGCACGAAGTTTTGGTTCAGCATAAATCTTAAGAACAGGAATCTCGTAATCGAGGGCTGTGTTCAAAACTGCATCTGCTGAATTCTGATACGGGAAAATATGAAGCCGTTCGCCTCTCTGAACACTGTCCCACATTCCGATTGTGCCGGCTGCGCTCTTTCCGCGGAAGTTTGCATCGCGTACAATGCGGCGGATAAGGCGGTTATCGCTGGTTGGAATGCGGTTGTGGTCATCAAAATTCAGCTGAGTTAATGCTGAAAGATAAATCTTGAATTTGTATTCAGGTTTGATAAGCGGAGTAAGTTTGTCGTTAAGACCGTGAATACCTTCAATAATAAGAATATCACCTGGTCCTAAAATCATTTTGTTGTTGCCTGTGTAATAGCGCTGTCCCAAATCAAAGTTGTAGCATGGAATTTCAACTTCTTTACCGGCAAATAAATCGATTAAATTCTGATTTAAAAGTTCAACGTCAAGAGCTTCAAGACATTCGTAGTCATAATTGCCGTTTTCGTCTTTAGGGTTTTTATCGCGGCCGACATAGTATGAATCCAGACTGATTGTTTTTGGATTATAGCCGATTGAACGAAGGTGCAGTGCCATTTTGAAGGCTGAAGTTGTTTTTCCTGAAGAAGAAGGTCCTGCAATTAAAACAACTTTTACGTTTCCGCGTTCGTGAATCTGTTTTGCAACGGCAGCGTAATTCTGCATCTGGTATGTTTCGCAGATATCGATAAAATCGTTGATTTTTTTGCGTGAAACGATTTCGTTAAGGGATGCTGCGGATGTTACATTGACGAGTTTTCCCCATTTTTTGTACCGTTTGAAAATATCAAAAATTTTCGGCAAGTCTTCAAATGGAGCAACTTCATCAGGTTTTTCTGCAGTTGGGAAACGAAGTAAAAAGCCTTCAGCATACTGCTGCAAGTCGAAAATTTTAAGGATGCCTGTTGAATCAACTAGAGAGCCAAAATAAATGTCAAGAAATTCAGAAGAAGAATCATCAAGTGAATTTACAAGAACGCAGTCACGGCAGCGGTACTGCAATTGTTTTGCTGTTTCAGGCATATTTAACTTTTGAAAAGATTCAACTGCTTCTTCATAGGAAATGTGATGAGTTGTAATTGGAATGTCTTTTTCGACGATTTTGAGCATTTCTGCTTTGAGTGCTGTAATTTCTTCACTTGTAACCGGTTTTTCGCGGTCAAGAGTATAGTAATAGCTGTATCCAAGTGAATGGCCGATTAAAAGTCTGTCTTTAGGAAAGAGTTTGTGTGCTGCAGCAGCTAAAATGAATGAAAGTGAGCGGCGGTAAACATAACTTCCGTCTTTTGATGCAAGGTATACACCTTCAATTCTGCTTGAAACACGGATAGGCCGGCAGAGTGAAACAACTTTATTGTTTACCTTGAGTGCTATAAGAGTGCCTTCTTTTTTAGGCAGATGTTCTAAAATATCTTTGCCGCGGATGCGTGCAGAAACTTCGATTTTTTTGTTGTCTGAAAAGGTTAATGTAATATTGCTCATAATCATTCATTATAACACAGATTTTTTATAAAGCGAGAAAATTTAAGTGTTAAAAAATAATTTTTAATGTGCCTGAAAAATTAATTCATCTCAACGTAAGTTTTGCCGAAACCGCCGTCTTCAGGACGTGCATAGTAAAAGCTTTTTACGCCAGGGTAGTTTGAAAGATAATCCTGAACTGCCTGCTGTAAAATGCCGTTGCCTTTTCCGTGGATTACGCTGAAAGACTTAAAGCCTGTCATTGCGCATAAATCCAGCTGTTTTTGAAGGGTAAGGAGTGCTTCTTCTTCACGCATGCCCAAAAGACGAAGCTCAAAAACTGGACCTGAGCTTCCTTCATCTTTATTAAGCTCTACCGTGTAATCAGCTGTTTTAAGGTTTGAAGGGGCTGTAAGCTGCATGTCTCTTTGCTTTACGCTCATGCGCAGAGATCCCAACTGAACGAGCCATACACCCTTTTTTTCTTCACGAATCAAAGTGCCTTTGTTACGGCCGGCTCCTACAAGAACTTCTGCTCCTTCTCTAAATTCAAAAACAGTTTTTGGTGCATTTTTCGGCCTTGGAGTAAGATTGAACACTTCTTCGTCGGTAAATGTTGCCTTTGCAGTTTT
>NZ_JAZOUG010000129.1:0-11854 GCF_045657965.1 Treponema sp.
CAACAACCATCCTGACTGCTGTTGTTAAAGGCAACGACGTTACAAAAGAAGCTGTTAACGCTGCTATGAAGAAGGCTTCTGACCCCGAGACTTTCGGCTACAACGAGGACGAAATCGTTTCTAGCGATGTTATCGGTATGCGCTTCGGCTCACTCTTCGATGCAACTCAGACTATGGTCAACAAAGTTGCTGACGGCCTCTTTGAAGTACAGGTTGTTTCTTGGTATGATAATGAAAACTCATACACATCTCAGATGGTAAGAACAATCAAATACTTCTCAGAGAACTGCTAAGCTATTTTAGAATTATCTGACTAAAAAACCCGCTTCGGCGGGTTTTTTTATGAGTTTTCATTATCATTCGATTCAACTGTCGCGAAATACGCTGCGCGTTTTCGCTCCGCGCGGTCGCACGCTTGCTACGACCGCAGGTATGATAATGAAACTCATACACATCTCAGATGCCCATGCGCGAGAGCGCAAACGTCAATAACTTCCTTAGTGGCAAACGGCGCGTCAGTGACGTATGGTAAGAACAATCAAATACTTCAGCGAGGACTGCTAAGTTTTAGATTAGTTTGTAATAAAGGCAATGGTCATCACGGCTGTTGCCTTTTTTTTCTTTTTAAAGTATTTGATTGTTCTTTTTATCCGAAAGGTCGCTTTATTGCTTTGCAAAAAGCTCCCGCGCGTTCTTCCGCACTGCTCAGAACGCGGGTTCTCACAATCAAATACTTCTCGTAGGAAGCTTTGCTTCCAGGAACTGCTAAGTTTTAGATTAGTTTGAGAGAAAAGCATCAGTCATCCCGACTGGTGCTTTTTTTTTACTGGATTATTACATACATCGTGATGCAGTCAGCGCCGGTGCTGGAGAAGGTAAGGCTCAGACTGTTTGAGGTTGTGGTGCCGAGTTTATGCAGTGTCATTCCGTATTTCGGACGGAGTGTTACGAAGGTATTGTTAGAAAATAAAAAAGGACCGTTATATGTTTCTTTATTCTGCTCATATCCTCCTTCCTGCTGATTTTCTATAAAGCTCAATCCTGTTTTTGGATAAGAATAAGCGTCAGACCACAAATCAATTGCAGTCATTGGGTAAGTATAGGTTGTGCCGTCTGTTTTTGTATATGTTACAGTTTTATTGTGTGTGCAGGTTAAATTTTTTGTGCAGGCAAGTAAAAACTGCCTGAAAAGTTCGTCAAACGTGTATGAAGTGCTGTTTAAAGTATTTACTGCATTAACCAGTGATTCATTGTCAACATACGGATTGGACATAATTTCACTGACTAAAGCTGCTCCTCCGTACTGCCTGCACAGCCATGAACCGAAAGCGTAGGAAGTTGCATAAGATAGAACTGAATTGCTTTCAAGGTATTCTCTGATTCCTGAAGTAAAATAGTAAATGTTAAACATAGGAATCCGTTCTGCTTTGACATTGTTTGAATCTGTAAGACCTAAATGCTCACTCATCATGTCTTCACAGAGCATGGAAAGCATTTCGTTGTAAGACTGGTCAGGATCTAAATCTTTGTCAATTTCCTTTACTCCGAAATTAATCATGTGCTGAAATTCATGCACTAAAGTTGAAAGAGTTCCGTCCGGATCTGAGTTTGCATAAACGGTGTCGATGTAAAAATATTTTCCCTGATTTGAAAATCTTACGTCGCTTGAAGTGTAATCTGTCTGCGAATAATAGTCTTTTTCATAAAAATATCCTGCAACTCCGCATTTTGTTTCATTTTCATAGTCATTTCCGATGTCATAAAGAACGATATTTACCTTTGTGCCTGTGTCGCTGTAGGAACTCATTGGATATTGTGAACTTGCCTGTTTTAATGTCAGATTTGAATTTGAATAAGAGTAAATGATATTGTCGCTTTCTTCTCCGAAAATATTCCTGACAATTTCATAAAATGAATCGAAGGAGTTCCTGAACTTTTCTGCCATTGCAGAATTTACCTGTGAGCCGCCTGCTGCACCTTCTGTGTAATAACTGTTTACAACCCAGACATAGCAGTAAGTGCCTTTTGCCCTTAAAGTTGCCTGCTTTTTTTGATATAGCCCTATATTACCTTGTGAATTAATTCCCGTATCAACATAAATCTGCTTAGTATCTCCAGTCTGATAGTCAATTACAGTTTTTTCCGGCAAAGTTGAAAAAGAAGCACTTCTCTGTGAAGGTATGTCGTTTTCAAGCGAGATTTTTGGTGCATTAAAATATTTGATTTTTGTTTCTGGTTGCGGCATTTCATTTACTGATGAAAATTCAGAAAGGGCAGAACGTGAATATCCGTCTGAAGAATAAACACAGCGTGTGTGGCTCGAAGAAACTGTGCTGTTTCCCGGATTTACTTTGGCAATATATACGCTTTTTCCCTGAGGAATTCCTGAAATATTTACAGTTTTTACAGAAGGTGAAACCTTAAAGGCAGGATTACTTGAATCGTATGAATAAGAAACTGTCTCTGTTGCAGTTACGATTGTGTACGGAAGATAATTAGCGACTGTTGCAGCTGTTTCCTGAAAAAACATGCAGGAAGAAAACAGAAAAACTGCCGGTAAAGCTGATAATATTTTAAACAGATTCATAAACCCCCTCTTATATTTAAGATTATTATAATGGGAAAGTTCTTATTAATTCAAATAGATTTCTTATTATTATAAAAAAAATAAAAATAATCTTTAGAAAAAAGTCGTTAAAATGCAAAAATAAAAAAGAATTTAATTTTCCGACCTTGATATACTGACTGTAGTTAATAAATTAAGGGGGATTATTGTGAAAAGATTCTCAATTAAAAAACTTTTTGCATTGCAGGCAATTTTTGCCGCATTGTTCATTGGCTGTGCTGCCGACGGCGGTTCAAGTTCAGGTGGTTCAGCAAGTACGCCGTCTGTAAACAACTCTACAGAAAGCACAGGTACTGTTTCCATCGGTGTTTCTGTAGACGGTAAATACTACTGCCCTTACTGTGGCGAAGGTTATGATACAGAAGCAGAAGCTCTTGCCTGCGGTAAAACTGAAGAATGTCTTGGCTGGGAATACACTGTTACATTTACTAATGATGATGAAAGCGCAGCTGAAGAAAATAAATCATCAACCGTAAAAGTTGTAAAAGGAAATACAATCTCAGAAGAAGATATTCCTGCATGGACTAATTCTGATACTTCAAATACTTATGATCTGGAATGGACTGCAGATGCCGAACATTCTGAATATACAGTTTCTTCAAAAATCAAAGCTGATGTAGAATTCACTACAAACTGGAGAAAGTATTATACAGTCACATTTAAGGATTCAGAAGTTACTGATTTTGATACAAACGAAGATGTAACTCATAAAGTTTATGAAGATGCATCAACGAAGACAGTAACGGCTCCGGCGTGGGAAAAAACAGGTTATACACTTTCATGGAATCCTTCTTTTAATTCAACTGCAGATGTTACTGCAAATGCAACATATACTGCCATTTGGACTGCACGTAACAAATACACCGTAACATATAAAGATGTTTCTGCTTATGACGGGGATACCGTAAATGAAGATTCAACAGAAGAAGTTTACGAAGGCGACAAGCCTGTTTCTGTTCCTTCATGGGCAAAAACTCATTACACACTGAGCTGGACAAAAGACAGCGATGAAGTAACACCTTCAGAAACAGAAATTACTGCAAATACGACATTTACAGCAAGCTGGACTGAATACGCTAAATATACAGTAACTTTCGTAGATTCTGAAATCTCTAGTGATGTAACGGGAAGCGATGCTATTGCTGCTGAAACAGACAGCAATCTTGATACACAGACAGTTTACATTGGTGAATATGCAGAACTCCCGAGCTGGGCATCTTCTACACGCACAAACAAAGCTGATTACACAGTTACATGGAGTTCAAGTGTTGAAGGACTTACACCTTCAAGTGCAATTACAAGCGATGTAATATTTACTGCAAGCTGGACAAAGACACCGCAGCTGGCATATATCACATTTACTGATACAAATGCTGCGTCATGCACAAGCTCAGCTTATACTGTAACTGTTACTGGTAATATTAAGTCTGGACTTACAATTACATATGACGGTGTTGAGTATAAAAAACCATTAAAGATGGAGTCAAGCACCTCAATAGCAATTACAGGAACAGCCGGAAAAACTGTTAAGATAGTTACAGATGGTGCTAAGAAAGTCAAAGTTACTGAAAATGGAACAACAACTACTTATACAGCTGCCGCTGACGGTACTGCTTATTCACTTTCATTCACGGCAGCTGCTGATAGTATTACGATTTCGAAAGGTGACAGCTGTAATGTTGGTGTAATTATCATTGAAAACTAATCTGACTTCCAGGGAGAAAAATAAATGAAACGATTCAAATTACTTAAAATATTCACCGCACTCGCTTCGCTAAGCCTGCTTGCGGCAAACTTTACGGGCTGTTCGGATATTTCTTCTGCAGCTGACGAAGTAACTACAGCGTACGGTCGTGTTGCATTCACTGTGCCGGAATCTGTTACTCTTACTGATATTGTTTTTAAGGGTACAGACTCTTCTACAAGTAAAACAACAACTTTCGGCTCATGGAGCACTGCTTCAGAACTTGAAGCTGAAACAATTGCAATTCCTGTAGGAGAATACACTTTCTATCTTTCAGCAACTTACGAAGGTGACTCAATTTCCGGAAGTACTACAGGCACAATTACAGCAAATTCAACAACTGCCTTAACTTTTGAATTGAAACGTAATTCTGTTACTGTTCCGGATGATGATGAGGAAGCAGAAACGACAGTTGTCGGAACTTATGTTACAGAAGGAACTTACTCTGGTTATTATCAGGTAATGGACTGGAACGCAAGTGATTATCTGTTTGGTCTTACAACAGCTTCTGACTCTTCTCAGGCTGCAACTGCAGGAACCTACGGAGATGTAACTCTTATTTCTTCAAAATTTAAGGCAAATGTAACAGCTTCTACAGAAACAGAAAGCGGTCTTATCTGTAACTTCCTTCAGGCAAGTAAAGGCGGAAGCATGAGCCAGTGTTTAAAATTTGTCGTTCCTGTAAATGTTTCTTACATTACAATTAACGCTAAGTGTGGTACAAAAGATCAGACTGATGTTGCTATGAAAATTGCTACGACTGATGAGTCTTCTGTTCAAAGCTTCACATTCAGCGGTTCAAATTACACTACTCAGGAATTTGCATATTCATTAACAGCAGCTGACGGCGAAACACAGAAAGTTGTCTGCCTTTATAATGCAGACGAAAACTATTCTCTCAATATCAAAGGAATTTCTGTTTACGCTCCGACAAAATGGGAGAAAACAAATACAACAATTTCTACAAAAACAAGTACTTCAGCAAATGCTGAAACTTACGAGCCGACAAACCAGACAATTACTGTTGATATGACTGTTACTACTGATGCTTCTTCAAGCGGCTCTTCTGTAACAATTCAGAAAGCAGAAGGCTGGCTCAACAGCATGTATGTAATTTTTAATAACTCGGGTTCAACCTATACAATTACCTGCGACGGAAATACAGTTGACAACGAACTTATCCGAAAATATTCAACATACAAATACAATGAACTTTCTTACTCAGAAGGTCAGTCAACCTGGACAGAAAAATCTTATTCAAATGTAATCCGTGTTGATGTTTTAGGTCTTGCTGCAGGAAGCCATACAATTTCAATTACACCGGCAGGCGGAAGTGCAACAACTGTAACTGCAACTGTCTTAAATCACGACCGTTCAGGATATGCATTCAGCGGAACGGAAACTCCAGGCGCTTATAAATCAGACGGTACTCTTAAAAGCGATGCTGTAGTTCTTTATGTAACAAAAGATAATGCAAAAACTATTACCTATAACGACTGTACAGGTTTACAGGCTATTCTTGATGAAAGTTCCGTCAAAAAGCTTACAGTTCCACTTGATATCCGTGTAATTGGTAAACTCTCTAAGAGTGATTTGGATTACATCGCTTCAAGCTCTGAAGGACTTCAGATTAAGAACAACAAATCACCAATCACTTTTGAAGGTGTTGGTCATGACGCTACAATCTGGGGATTCGGTTTCTTAATCCGTAATTCAACTCATGTTGAAGTTTCAAATCTTGGAATTATGTGCTTCATGGATGACGCCCTTTCACTTGATACACAGAATTACTACAGCTGGATGCATAATATTGACATCTTCTACGGTTCAACCGGCGGAGATTCCGATCAGGCAAAAGGCGACGGTTCACTGGACGTAAAAGGAAAGTCTAACTGGCAGGCATACAGCTATAATCACTTCTGGGATTCCGGAAAATGTTCTCTGTGCGGCATGAAATCTGAAAGTACAGATTCAAGACTGACATATCATCACAACTGGTTCGATCATTCTGATTCACGTCATCCTCGTATTCGTGTTCAGACAGTCCACATTTACAACAATTACTTTGACGGAAATGCAAAATATGGTGTTGGTGTAACAATGGGTTCTTCTGCTTTTGTTGAATCTAACTTCTTCCGAAATCCGCATGATCCTATGATGTCGAGCGGCCAGGGAACTGATGCAACAGGTGACGGTACATTCTCCGGTGAAGCCGGCGGATGGATTAAGGCTTACAACAATAAGTTCTATCAGCTTGGATATAACGGAGTTAAGTTCCAGTACATGACAAATAAAGATTATCCGGATGATAGCGATATTGATGCTTATGTCGTAGATAACAGAACGGACACTGTTCCTTCAACACTCAAGACTGTTTCCGGCGGTACAACTTATTCAAACTTTGATACAAGTGAATCTTTATATCTTGCAGAAGGTTCACTGCAGGAGCCTGATGCTGCCCTTACAAGCGTCCTTAAGTTCTCTGGCCGTCACAATCCTGACTTTGCATGGACTTTCGACAACAGCTCAGAAGATGCTAACTACAGCTTAATTTCGGCTCTTAAATCAGCTGTTGTTGCATACACAAACACAGGTCTTACTTCTGTAGGACAGTAATTCACAGCGTTTTAGATTTTTCCCCTGTTCACATTCTGCGGGCAGGGGATTTTTTTTTGCATTGACAAAATGTTTGTATTATTTAAAAATTAATATTATGGAAAATAATAATATCGAAGAGATTAAAAAATCTAAGCCTTTTATTTCTTTTATAAAATCTTTTTTTATCGTACTGCTTACTTTAATTGCTGTGCTTGCCCTTGCTTTCGGTTACGCTGCCTTTGACAGAAAGTCATCCCTTTCTTCAATTCCGCGGAATTATTCCGTCTATGTGCGCACAAATTCTGCGTTTGATACAGTAAATCCTTTTTTTGATTTACAGGCAGCAGACGTATTTCTTTCAACTCCTGATTTATCACAGATTCGTAAGTCTTTTATGGATTTCCGTTCTTCTTCCCTGCGTGAAAATCAGTTTATACAGTTTGCTTCTTCACGCCCTGTTGATTTTGCCTTATATGGAAACGGTTCAAAAATCGGTGTGGATTCGCATTTTGTAGCTGTTGTTGATTTTGGAATGTTCTCGCTTTTTACAAGAATAGTTTCTTACATGTATCCAAAACTTTCTTACAAGATTGAGAACCTTTCATACGAACAGGGCGAGCAGACTCCTTACTATGTTTACAATGCAAACGGATTAAAGCTTTATATCAAATCCGTCAAAAATCTTGTAATCGTATCTGATTCCTTTGAACATCTGCTTACATCTTCACTTGTCCAGAACGATACTTCTTACACAAAAGAACAGCTTTCTTTATTCAAATCAAATTCAAAAGGCGAGCTTAAAATAATTGCTGACGCTTCATCGCTTATGAATTTTGTTACTGAAGGAAACACAATTCTTTCTTCAATGTCAAAAATTGTTTCTGCTGATTCACTCAGCGTCGTATCTTTTTCTATTACAGATTCTGATATTTCCTTAAAATGCCGGGTTCCGGTCAGCACTGCTGAAGAAGATGCCGCTTCTCTTTCAAATCTTCTGTCTAAAAAATCAACCGTACCTTCTTTACTTACACGTTTTTCAGATATTACTCAGTATTATACGATTTTAAATGCAGGTACTCTTGAAGAACTTAAAAATGCACTTCTGCCTTTTATTCCGGATGTAAAAAATCCTGATGAATTCTGGACGAATTGTGATGACTGGTGCAAATCGCTGCTTTCAATGGACTTAAATGAATTTTTATTTTCATGGAGCGGAAGTGAACTTGCTGTTCTTGGTGTTGAAAATCAGAATGATCCTGTCTTTGTCGTTCAGGTAAAAGATGAAAAACAGCGGCAGAAAGTTTTCAACAAACTTACTGAGTCAATTTTAATAAAGGATGATAATTCACTCATTCTGGGCGGAATCCGTCTGCCGCAGTTAAAATTCCCGCCGTTTTTGAACTGGATGCTTTCGGTTTTCGGAATCAATATGCCGTCACCATATTTTATGGTTCTTGACGGAAACATTTACTTTTCTGAAAGTGCTGAATGTCTTTCAAGCGTCTTTACAAATGCACATTCAGGAAAATCTCTTGTCAAAAATAAAAATTACACGGAAGTTTCCCGTGGTCTTAAAAATGATCTGACACTTTCGCTTTTCTATAATCTTGAGCGCAGTGTTCCGTTCTTCCTGCGTAATAATGAATCATTCTCGCGTGTTCTTCAGCTTTATACTCTCGGCCGTTTTGATACACGCATCGAAAAGGATCTGCTCGAATTTTCTCTTCATGCCGTAGCCAGAAAGAGCGGCAGCCTTTATTCAGTTCCGGGGTTCCCGCTTTCACTTGAAGGCAAGGCAGATACATCAAATCTTCAGGTTGATGCAGGAAAAAATCCCGGACATGTCTACTGGGTCGAAAATTCTGATACAATAAAGGCACTTGATGTTTCAGGCATGCAGATTATTTCAAAGGCAGAAAGTGATAAAATCGAGATTGCTGCTAATCAGAAGCCGAAAAACGGCGGTGTTTTATGGTCAGTTACATCTCATGGTGTTGTTTCGCTTCTTAATTCAAATCTTGAAAATACCGTTAAATTTCCTTTAATGCTTGGAGAAACTGTTTCTGTCCGCCCGTGTGCTGTCGGAGAAAATCTTGTGGTTGTTTCAGAATATGGCAATGTTTTTATTGTAAAACCTGATGCTTCTCTGGTAACTATAGAAATTCCCGGGCTTTCTGCAAAATCTGAACCGGTTGCTTTGGCCGGTGGAAAAAGTTTTGTAGTTTATCATAAAGCCTTTCTTGGTAAAATCTATTACTTTGAAGATGATAAATGTTTGAATCTCAACGAACCTTTTGAAATTCCGGGAATTGCGCTTGGTTCTCCGGCAATTTTAAAACACAGCGGGAAAAATTACATTGGATTTGTGACTCAGGCAGGTGAAATGAATATCTGGAGAGCAGATTCTAAAACAGGTGAGCAGATTGAAAATTTCCCGATGAGGCTTGGCGGAGTCTTTATGATAAATGTTGTTGCTTCAGAAAAATATTTCTATGCCCTTTCAAATGATGCACTTTTATACAGGATTTCTCCTGACGGTTCTGTGCTGAGCGTTCAGATTCCGAATTCAACTGCAAAAAACGGCTTTATCTGCCTTCGTGATACAGAAAATAACGGAAAATTCAGTCTGTTTGTCTGTGCAGATGCAAATGTTATTTACGGCTTTAATGAAAATCTTGAGCTTCTTTCCGGCTATCCTTTAGCTGGTTTTGGAAAGCCTGTCTTTGCTGATGTAAACGGTGATAAAATAGGTGAGTGTATTGCCCTTACAATTGATAAAAAACTTGTAGCATGGAAAGTGAGGTAAATTAAATGAAAAAACTGGGAATTTTGTTATGTGTGAGCCTGATTTTTGCTTCCTGTGTATCAATGCAGGACGACATTTATATTGACAGTGTTTCAAATGTTACGGAAGTTTCCAGCTTTGAAAACCGTTTTTCTTCTCTGGATGCACAGTTCATAGCTTCTCAGGACATTATAAAAGACAAAACTTTTAAGCAGTCTGCTCAGAAACTGATTGCCGACATTCAGACAGCTTTAAATGATGTTACAATAAAAAAAGCTGTAGCTGCACGCCTGTATGCGATTGCCGGCTGTATGGCCTTTGATTCAGGTGAAAAATCGCAGGCAAAAAAGTTTTATGAGTTGTCTGTAAACTCTTTTAAGGGGGACGCCCGTTCTTTAATTCTTGCACACCGCCTTGAAATCGAAAAAAATCTTTCAGAAAAAACAAAATTGTTTTCTGATAAATCCCTTTTAATTCTTGAATCAGCTCTTACTCATTATTCAAACCTGGAATATGCTCAGGCAGTTGCACAGTTTGATGAAGCATTTTTGTCACTGGACAGCTTTTACCGCTCTGCATACGGGTCTCTTCGTGATAAAAGCTGGAATCTGCGCAATTTAGGTGAAAATAATTCGGCACTTCTTGCTTTACCAAAGTTAACTGTAATGGAAATGATTTTGATTGCAGATTTGAACCCGGATCTGCTTTTTAACTATACCGTTGGAAAAAACATTTCAAATAAAGAACTTTATTCTAAAATTGCAGGAAGCGGGCTATTAAATCCTGCTTCAAAACCTCTTGATGAACAGAATTCAGTTTCCAAAGATACGCCTGTTACAAAATTAATTGCAGCCCGTTTTTTATGGAATCTCTACAATCAGCGTAGAAATACACCTTCTGATTTGACAAAGTATTCTGCCGCTTATGCAAATAAAAAACGAAGTCCGATTATTGATGTAAAACTGGATTCACCTGATTTTGATGCTGCTTTAGGCTGTGTAGAAAATGAAATAATGCACCTGGATGATGGAATTGAACTTGGAGCTGAACGAGAGTTTTCTGCCGTTGAATTCAACGAGTGTGTAACAAAAATAAAATAGATTTCAGGCTTTTAATTTACAGACATAATCGCAGAAGGTGCAGATATCACTTGTTTTTCCTTCAGGAAGCCGGCCTTCTTTTTGAAGTTTTTTAATTTCATTTGAGAGCCCGGTTTCAAAACAAAGTGCAGTCATTTTGTTTTCAGCTGCATTTTTGAGAACGGTGTCAAAGCTGTCTGTAATTTTTCCGATAAAAAGCTCTTTGTTTTCGTTTGCAAAACCGCAGCATGGTGCAATGTCGCCGGTAGCATGTATAAAAAGAATCTGACCCATCGATTCGCATAAATCGTCTTTAAACCATTTCTTATCTTTCCATGCCCGCTCATCTGTTGACTGATAGCTTTCTGTCTGAATGTATGCCGGAAGAAAATACTCGCTGTCTGTCATTGCTGCAACTCCGCGGCCTGATTTTGAGATTTCTTCACTGTAAGAAAGATTAAGTTTATCGGCTAGTGATTTTAATTTTTCTGAGATATTCAGGGCGTTGCGGGATGTGCCCGCAGAGGGGGTAGCGGCCAACGAAGTGGACGCGCAGGGGGAGACTTCTCCCTTCACACTTTGAATTTCTATACTTTGACAGCCGAAAAATTTCCATGCTGTCTTTATAAATATTGCAATACGCTCTTCGCTTTGTGCATGGAAGGTGTCATAACTTAAACCGATTTTACCGTCATAGCCTGCATCATAGATTTTCTGGAATGCTGCAGTTAAATCTTCTTCTGTTTTCCACCAGTCACCGTTTGTCATTATTCTGTCAAACATAAAATCATTATCAACTGCCTCTTTAATGATTTTGCACAGAAAGTCAACGCACAAGAACGGTTCTCCGCCCGAAAAACCGATGCTTTCAATTTGTGATAAGTCTGAATCGTGCACAGATTTTAAAAACTTTACTGCATCTTCTGTGTTCAAATGACTTGGATTTCGGTTAATGAAGCAGTGTGGGCAGTGAAGGTTACAGGCAGTTGTGCAGGCAAAAATAATTTCGGTTGGATTGAACA
>NZ_JAZOUG010000130.1:0-2310 GCF_045657965.1 Treponema sp.
TTATTATGATTAGGCTGGAATCCTGTTTTGAGTATGCAGGTTTTACAAAGAGGTGCTGGATGTCCTGATTTGTTCCAGGTTCTTTTGCAACTCCGGCTGTCAGTTCCCAAACTGATTCATCTTCAGAAAGAAGAGGAGTTCCGATTACAACTTCCCCAGGCTGCAGCTGAATATCTGTCAGATGGTAAGGCTGAGCGTAGATTTCAAAAACAAAGTTCTCGTTAAACTGATAGAAGAAAGTTCCGCTCTTGTAGTTTTCAGGTTTCTGAGTAGCGCGTTTCTGGCTGTCGATAACAGCATCAATTCCAGTGAGCTTTTTGTAATCGTTCTCAGACTTTTTTGATTCCGGTACATAAACTGGACGGTCCACGTAAACTACAGTGTTTTCAACATCCTGAATTTTTATTTCTTCCTGAATCAGAATGTTGTTTTCATCTGTTTCGTTCTGCTGAAGTTCTTCTTCAAGAGTAGGGGCAGTGGATTCTGCTACAAAATCGTTTGGAACTCCAAGCTTCTGTGTAGTTGAACATGCAGCAAATAGCATTGCCGCAAGAGGGATAAAGCAAAGTGTTTTTTTCATGTTGTGTTACTCCTGATGCTATTTTGTATTGATTGCTTTAGTGTCGATTGGCTTCATATCAAAAGCAGTAATATAGATTCCAAGTGGATTGTCCTTAATATCTTCTTCTGAAGGCTGAAGCATTTTTACAGTGATGACAGCCCTGAAAGATTCGTTGCTCATTAGCTGTCCCGAAAGCTGGCGGGTTACAATCTGATAATCTACCTGGTAGGTGTCGCTGGAAACTTTAAGCGGTTCTGTCTGGAATAGGACTTCTTTTGTTCTCGAACCAAAATCCTTAAACGGATTATCTTCTCTTACCAGAGTTGAATATTTGGAAGCAGTTGTGGAAGTGAGAAGATGATAAGTTTTGTTCACGGATTTTTTCATTACGGCTTTGTCGGTAGAAAGGGTATTCGTAAGATTTACAAACTCCTTTACCTGAGCCTGAACCGCAACTTCCGGGACGCTGAAGTTCTGGTAGTTCTTTCTTGAAACAGGACCGATATACTGAGTCTCTCCAAAATCATTCATGGTCACAAGAACAGGAATTGAATCTGGCTGAGCTACAGCATAGATACAGATGCCGATTGAAAGAAAAAAGGAAAGCACAGCTGCTACTACGACGAACTTTAAGATACGGTTTTCATTGATAATCTGACCGCATATAAAATCAAAGTGCTGGAGCTGTGGATTGAAAGGTGTGTCGTTGGTTCCTTTAGGATAGTAATTCTTGGAACTCAATTTTGCGTACTCCCCGGGCAGGCAAGTACTGTATACAGAATACCGCCAATCGGCGGATTAAGTCAATAAGTTTCTAAATGTACATTAAAAATAATAGAGTGTAGATAAAAAAAATGGCAGCTCAAAGAGAACTGCCATTATATACAATGTTTATACAATCGATAGACAAAGTCTATCTGGAAAGAGAGATGTTCTTATATTTATTATCGACAATCTGAATATCTTTATTAGAGATATTTCTGTTTGTTCCGCCTGCTGCATGTTCAATGTGGACAGTCTTTCCTTCCAGATGTTCTTTATGAAGCTGAAACACCGGTATGTATATGCGTTCATTTTCTTTACGGATGATGATGGCGTCGTTCCAACTTTCATCTTTATCAAATGAAACAACCTTATCAACAATACCGGTAATGTTTCCGCCTTCGAATAGTCTGAGTGGTAAATCTGACTTTAAATACTCTTCCAGGTACAGATTGTAGCGGCCGGTTGCTTTCAAGACCTCTTCAAAATCAGGATTAAGTGAGTAGAACATTCCATCCTTTGTTGCAAGCTTTATCGAAGATAAGAATTGAAGTCGTTTGATCTGGCTTGAATTCAAATTGTTGATGAAAATCTTCTTAGGCATTTCTTTGAGTTCTTCATCAAAAGTTGTCCAGCGTTTTGCCTGTGTTAGCTTGAGTTTCGATTCTTCAATCTCCTCTTTAGTCCGTTCACCAATCATGTTTGTTGCAATGTTGGAAAGGAACTCCCGCATTGTGTTTTTAATCATGTCTTTTGGGAAGCGAACCTTTTTGCCGTTCTTGTCTTTTCCGTTGATTGCCAGATGCACATGGTGATGTTCGGTGTCGGTATGGATTGTTCCAAGCCAATAGAACTCATAACCGGTACTTTTTTCAAGGTGACGGATGAAAGCTTCGCTTAAAAGCTTAAGGTCAATTTTCTGATTTTCTGGAGAGATAATCAGTTTTAGATGGAATGGAGTCATATGCTTCTGATATTCATTTAAA
>NZ_JAZOUG010000131.1:0-7778 GCF_045657965.1 Treponema sp.
AGGCTCGCATGCTTGGTTTGGAGCAGATGCACGGTTTTGCACCAGAAATGGATATACTCTCGTCGTTACATGAGAGGGGTATACAACGAATGTTTATGTCATAAATTATGAATTCTACTTGCAGAATTGGAATCGGAGGGCCCGTAGGTTCGGGTAAAACCGCCATTATTGAAGCCATTACGCCTCGTTTATTGGAGTTGGGGCATAAGGTGTTGATTATTACTAACGATGTGGTCACAACCGAAGATGCTAAACATGTTAGAAAAATCCTCAAAGGGGTACTTGCCGAGGAGCGCATCATAGGTGTTGAGACGGGAGCGTGTCCACATACGGCTGTGCGGGAGGATCCCTCGATGAATCTTGCGGCTGTTGAAGAGATGGAGGAGCGTTTCCCCGATGGTGATGTGCTACTTATCGAGTCGGGTGGCGATAATCTCACTCTTACGTTCAGTCCGGCATTGGTCGATTTCTTTATCTATGTGATTGATGTCGCGGCAGGGGATAAAATACCTCGCAAGGATGGGCCGGGTATCTCCCATTCCGATATTTTGGTGATTAATAAAATCGACTTGGCGCCTTATGTCCACGCATCGCTTGAGGTTATGCGTCGCGATTCGCTTGCAATGCGAGGTGAGGGTAAGCCCTTTGTCTTCACCAACTGTTTCACGGGCGAGGGAGTTGATGAATTGGTGTCGCTCATTCAACATCGGGCATTGTTCGAGGGGTAATTATGGATGTATTGTCGAAAGTTCCTCATGGTAAGAGGGGTTATTTGCGGTTGGGCTTCGAGGTTGATTCGCGTGGGCGTAGCATCCTGCGTGATTTATATCGCTGTGCCCCAATAATTGTGCAGCAGGCACTCTATTTCGACGAGCAGATGCCCTGGTTGCCGTGTGTCTATATACTCTCGGCAGGAGGTCCTGTGGTTGAGGGCGATAACTATGAACAACACTTCACTCTAAAGTGCGGCTCTTGCGCTTATATATCCACAGGTGCGGCTACTAAAGTGGCGCAGATGCGGGGAGGCAGGGCTCTTATGCGACAAAGTATAAGGCTCGAAGCAGGGGCTTATTTGGAATATATGCCCGAAGTGGTAATTCCTTGTAAAGGAGCTAATTATGAGGTCTGTAATAGGGTCGAGGTCGATGCATCGGCTACGCTCTTCTATTCCGAGATATTTCTGAGTGGAAGGCGTTATTCGGGCGAGAGTTTCTTGTACGAAAAGCTCTCCTTGCAGACTCAAGTTTTACGTCCTGGTGGCGAGTTGGTCTATGTTGATAGTGTGGCGGTTGAGCCGCAAAAACAGGATGTACATGCCAAGGGAGTTATGTGTGGTTATGAGGTGTTTGCTTCGGTCTTAATCATTACCCCCGGGGATGTGGCTCAGGCGCTTTGTCGAGAAATCGAGCCTTACATGCGCAGCGATATGGCGCTGGGGGTAAATCTTCTGCCCTTCGATGCCGGATTAAAGTGTTCGATTTTGGGACAGCAGAGTGGTGAAGTTAAGAGCGAGATTCGTAGGATTTGTTCACTTCTGCGCATGAGGATTAAGGGGTGTGCCTTGCCCGAGGAGTTTGTGTGGAAATAATTTTTTAATAAGATAAGATGATTATGATGAAAGAATTATCAGAAAACATGTCCAATCGCGGGGTGATTGGATTTTTCAAGGTGCTACTACGTGGAGCAGGTCAAGTGATGTTTCAATGCAATGCATGGGCTGGTTTGTTTATCATTGCAGGAATTTTTTGGGGTGCATATCAAGCTCATACGCCCGAGGTGGCATGGGGCGCATTGCTTGGATTGATGGTCTCAACTACCACGGGGTATATTCTCAACCTGCCCAATAACGACGGGCGAGAGGGATTGTGGGGGTTTAATGGAATCCTTGTCGGCTGTGCCTTCCCTACATTTCTGGGTAATACGGTGTGGATGTGGATTTCGTTGGCATTGTGTGCTGCTCTGACTACATGGGTTAGGGAGGCTCTGAATAATGTTATGAGGCCCTGGAAGGTGAACTCATTTACATTTCCCTTTGTTATAAGCACATGGCTCTTTTTGCTTGCTTCGCGAGCTATGCATGGGTTGGACCCATTGCACATGGCTACGCCCATGCTGCCAGATCATCTTGCAACGGGAGGTGTTCTCTACGTTGGTCAGTTTGTTGTCTATTGGCTTAAATGTATATCTCAGGTATTTTTAATCAACTCATGGGTTGCAGGCTTGTTGTTTCTTATAGGCTTGTTCGTCTCTTCGCGATGGGCTGCATTGTGGGCTGCCATAGGCTCGGCATTGTCGATTGTTGTGGCTTCGGTCATGAGTGCTTCGGGGCATGATATTGCTAATGGCCTATACGGATTTAGTGCGGTGCTGACGGCGATAGCTCTGGCTACAGTCTTTTATCGTCCTACGTGGCGCTCGGCGCTGTGGGCTATTCTGGGAATAATCATCACCGTAGTGTCGCAGGCAGCGATGAATGTGCTGTTCGAGCCGTTTGGTTTAAGCACCCTCACTGCGCCGTTCTGCATAGCTACATGGTTCTTCCTATTGCCTATGTTTAAGCTGGACGAGGCCAAGCCTAATCACTCTCATTATTTTAAGATTGCAGGCGTTCTTACAAACCCTCCTTCAATGCGGGGCAGACATTCTGATTTAATTCCGACAGAAGTTGCTTCCGTTGCCCGTGAAAACAACATTCCTGTCTTTGAATTTGATCATTTGATGAGTGAAGCCCGGCAGGCAGTTGAAGTGCTTGGAGCAGATTTACTTGTTTCATTTGATTATGGACGTATTTTCGGGGCGAAATTTTTATCGCTTTTTCCGCTCGGAGGAATTAATCTTCATCCATCACTTCTTCCAAAATACCGCGGCTGTACTCCTGTTCCTGCCGCTCTCTTAAACGGTGACAAAATTCTAGGAATTACTGTGCAGAAACTTGCCCTCGCTATGGATGAAGGTGATATCCTTGCACAGTCAGAAATTAATCTTGACGGAACTGAAACAACTCTTTCTTTAATGGATGGTGACGGTTTTTCAAGTAAAGTTACAGAAGAAGGGGCAAAGCTTCTTAAAAAAGTCCTTAAGCTGGCTTCAAATTCTGATTCTGAACTAATCGGAAAAAAACAATCTGGCGAAACAAGCTATACAGGGTTTCTTAAAAAAGAAGACGGATTTATTGACTGGAACTGCACTGCAAGCCAGATTGAAAGAAAAATCCGTGCTTATACGCCGTTCCCTCTCTGTTCAACAAGTTTTGAAGGCTTAAGGCTCACGATTTTAAAAGCAAAAACCGGCGAAAAATCAACATCAGAAAAATGCGGCACGGTTCTTCCATATCAGAAATCAGTCGGAATAGAAATTGCATGCGGGCAGGGAACTGTTCTTGTTGTTAGCGAACTGCAATTAGAGAAAAAAAAGGCGATGGATTATAAATCTTTTCTCAATGGTGCTAGAAATTTTATCGGTTCTATACTAGTATGAAACGGACTGATACGGACTTAAGAAAATGAAATTGACTGAAAAAATTAAGAATTTTAAGCCAAAAGAGTTTGCCGAAGATGTTAAGAAAGAAAGTCTGAAAACTATTTCGGCAATTGATAATAATAAAAAGCCATTTTTACTGGTTGCAGTTCTTGCGATAGCACTCATGTTTATAATCTGCTGGGTTACTTTTTTTGCGACGGTGCGCGGCCCTGAACAGGTCATGGTTCCCAATGTTGAAGGAAAAGAACTTACAACAGCCCTTCTTGAATTACAGGCAAAGGAACTTTATCCAAAAATTCAGCTTAAATACACAGATAACCCGGATGATGCCGGTAAAATCTTAAATCAAAATCCAATCAGCGGTTCAATCGTTAAAGCCGGCAGACGCATAAATCTTACAGTAAGCCGCGGAACAATTCTGGATCATGTAGAAAATTATATCGGTCAGAAATATGACGATGTTAAAATCAATCTGCAGACAATGTTTACAGGTTCAACACGCCCGCTTATTGTTCTTGCAGAACCAGGCTACAAATCTGATCAGAGTGAAGCCGGCACAATTTTAGCACAGGATCCGCCTGAAGGCACAATCATTTCAAATCCTGTTACAGTAAAACTTATTGTAAGTAAGGGCCCGGAATTTGATAACACACGGATTCCAAATATTACAGGTATTTCTTTCGAAGAACTCATAACAACCATTGCAACTACAAAAGTTGTATTTGATTTTACTGCTCATACAGCAACGGGCAATGAAAAGGAAGGAGTTGTTACTTCACAGGAAGCTCAGGAAAGCGAGTTTGTTCCAAATTATACAAGAATAAATGCAGAACTTTCCCTTCCACGCACTCAGAAACCTTCTGAAGTTCTGGGACTGTTTAGTGCAAATCTTCCAGATTATCCGTATGCCGTTGAAATGACTCTGGAATCTTCAAAAGATGGAATCAAAGAAACTATCATTAAATTAAGACATACTGGCGGAAATGTTACAATTCCGTACATCGCAGAAAAAGACAGTGAACTGCTTCTTTCAATTGCTGGAAGAGTTGTAGCACGACAAACGGTGGACTAAAATGATACTGAATATAATTAATTTTGCTGGAAGTCTTTGTTTCCTGCTTTACGGCATGAAACTGATGAGCGACGGAATCCAGAAAAGTGCCGGTCAGAAACTTCAGGCAGCCCTTGCTTTTATGACCGGTAACCGGTTTGTAGGCCTTTTAACCGGCTGTATTCTTACCATGATTATTCAGTCTTCCGGTGCCACAACGGTTATGCTTGTAAGCTTTGTAAATGCAGGGCTTGTTACCGTTACTCAGGCAATCGGCGTTATTTTCGGTGCGAATATCGGTACTACAGTTACAGGCTGGATTGTGGCTTTAGGTTCAAGTTTTGAAATCAAGGATTATGCAGTTCCAATCTTCGGTCTTGGATATCTTTTCTACATCCTTAAACGGTTTAAGTCAAAAGAAGGTTTCTGGCTTGCAATCATGGGCTTCGGTCTTCTTTTCTTTGGTCTTGGCGGTCTTTCAGATTTTTTTGCAGAACCACAGGTAAAATCCCTCGTAATCAACTTCATCAACCTTGTAAATAATTTCGGCTTAATCAGCTACGCAATCGGTCTTTTTATAGGAATCTTTCTTACAGCATTAATTCATTCTTCTTCGGCAATGTCGGCAATCGTAATCGGTATGGCTGTGGCAATGTCAAAAGAAGGAAATTCAACTCTTCAGGAACTCGAAGAATTCTGGCGTTTCGGTGCAGTCATGATTATCGGAAGTTCAATCGGTTCCACTGTCGATGCAATTCTGGCTGCAATCGGAGCAAATGCAAATGCACGAAGAACGGCTGCAGTTCATGTGCTTTTCAATGTTGCTACAGTTATCATTGTTTTGATTTTCTTTAAACCTTTCATTTCGTTTGTTGAACTTATTTCTCCGGGCAACAATATTGTATTCAGAATTTCAATGCTCAACACTGTATTTAAGGTAATCGGAACAATTATTTTTATTCCTTTTGTCAATCAGATTTCAAAATTTGTTTCAATCCTTATTAAAGATGATAAAGAAGATGAAGCAAATGTATACCGGCTTGAATTTAACGAACGAATGGCAATTGAATCTCCTGAAGGCTGTGTATTCCGTGCCCAGAACGAAGTTAAACATTTTTCAGATAAAGTTGCACAGATGTTTGATGAACTTCAGACAGGTTTTTCTACTTTTAATTCTGATTTTGTCACAGGCGGTTATGAAACAATCGTCAAAATCGAAGATTACTGTGACCAGATGAACGAGCAGCTGACTCAGTATCTTGTCCGCTGTACACACCTTCATCTTTCTGATGAAGCAAAAGATAATGCGGCTCTTATGATGCAGCTTATTGCCGAAATGGAAGCTATGGCTGACGGCTGTCTGAATATTGCATATCAGCTCAAAAAAGCAATCGAGCGCGAAATGAAGTTCAACAAAGAGGATTTTGACCGCCTTCTGCCTTATTTTGAACTTGCACGACAGCTTATGTTCTTTATTTATAAAAATGTTGCGCGAATTCAGAGGCTTACTCCGGAACAGTTCCAGTTTGCAAGTGAGCTTGAACAGCAGATTGATGATGAACGTAAAGCCCTTAAAAAACTTGCCAGAAGCCGTCTTGAAAGTGGCGGGGATGTCCGCTCTGAACTTCTGTACATGGATATTATCCGTCAGATTGAAAAAATCGGTGACCGCTGTTTCGATGCCGCCGGCGATTTGCGTTAATCAGTTACTCATAGATAACTTATTAAAAATCTGCTAAACTTTTTTTATGAACATTACAGTTTACGGATTATTGATTCCATTTTTAGGCACCATGCTGGGCTCTTCCTGCGTATTTTTTATGAAACGCGAGATAAAAGACAGTATTCAGCGTGCCCTGCTTGGTTTTGCAGCAGGTGTGATGATTGCCGCAAGTGTGTGGTCGCTTTTAATTCCATCTATGGAGATGAGTTCTTCGCTGGAAAGACTGGCTTTTTTACCGGCCCTTACTGGATTTTCACTTGGTGTTGCATTTTTATTCCTGCTAGATAAGATTACGCCTCATTTACATGCAAAAGCACAGAAACCGGAAGGACCAAAATCTTCAGTAAACAGAATAAGCCGCACCATGATGCTTGTGTTCGCCGTAACACTTCACAACATTCCGGAAGGAATGGCAGTCGGTGTTGTATTTGCAAGTCTTTTGTCTGGAGGAAGCGAAATTTCTGCGGCCGGAGCACTTGCTCTTTCCCTTGGAATTGCAATTCAGAATTTCCCGGAAGGTGCTATTATCTCAATGCCGCTTCGCACTGAAGGAAACAGTAAACTCCGGTCTTTTATATACGGAACTCTTTCAGGTGCTGTGGAACCGGCCGCGGCTGTGCTTACGATTCTGCTTACTTCCTTTGTGCTTCCGTTTCTGCCTTATCTGCTTGCCTTTGCTGCGGGTGCGATGGTCTATGTAGTTGTGGAAGAACTGCTTCCCGAAGCTACCCGCGAAGAAAAGACAGATATCTGTACCATTGGTTTTGCAGTGGGCTTTGCACTTATGATGGTGCTTGATATTGCATTGGGTTAAAAAAAAAGGACTGTCCAAAAAGTGAAGTGTACCCCAATTATTGGACACTTTAACTAGGCTGATTTTAAGGACTGATTCCTGAATTGTAAAGGGGACAGTCCTTTTAATTTAACCTTAATTCTCTTTTCGTTGTACCAAGTCAAATATTCAATTAATTCTTTTTTGAAATGCTCGACAGATTCAAACTCATGTAAATATAAAAGCTCTGACTTTAATAATCCAAAGAAATTTTCCATCACTGAATTATCAAGACAGTTGCCTTTGCGTGACATACTCTGTCTGATTCCCTTTTCTTTCAGACGTCTCTGATAATCATACATCTGGTACTGCCAGCCCTGATCAGAATGCAGAATCAGATTTGTTCCATCAGGGATTTGTGCAAAAGCCTTCTCAAGCATATCAACTGTCTGAGCATAATTAGGGCAGTCAGAAAGATTCCAGCTGACTAATGACTGATCATGTAAATCAAGAATCGGAGACAGATAAAGCTTTGTCCCAAACAGATTGAATTGTGTAACATCTGTAACCCATTTTTCATTAGATTTTGTTGTACTGAAATCTCGCTGCAAAAGATTAGGAGCAATTTTGCCTATCTGTCCTTTATATGAATTGTATTTATGCTGGCGGACCTTACACACAATATGTTCTTCATGCATAAGTTTTTGAATTAATTTGTGGTTTGTTGTACGCCCTCTGTTTCTGAATTCTAG
>NZ_JAZOUG010000132.1:0-19935 GCF_045657965.1 Treponema sp.
TATTCGTAACTGCAATACTGAATACAATTCTTTTCCACAATTCAAGCATATCTTCTTTTGGTTTTGATCCCTGCTGCTGGATGCATTGCACTATATCCAGATAGCTTGTTCCATCTTGAGCATTATTTCCATCAATCTTTCCAAGTGCAGTCATTGCAGAAATAAAATGAATGCGTTTATTGTCTGGTGTTCGGTCAAAGCGTTTAACAAGAAAAGTACTTCCGTTTTTAGAAAATTTTTCACATTTAGCTTCAGGAACATTCAATCCACACAAAGCTGCTAATTCATGAGTTACCATTTCCCACGCACCAAAATCAAACTCATCATGTCTGGAAGGAAATTTTGCAATCCATAAACTGCTGTCCGGAGCCTGCACAGTTGCCTTTGGTCGTGCTCCACCTAATGAAGAGCCTGGTTGTATCAGCATTTGTATTTTTTTCTTTTCTTCTTCAAGGGGGATATCTTCTTTTTCTAAAAGATATGAAGCCTGTTCCAGTTCACGAATTGAAGTCCATATAGGAATTGAGTTCTTAGAATCCTCTGCTAAAAAAGGACCGTTCAGCTCAGTCTTAAATCTTAGGGCACCCATTCTGGAAATGTCTTGTATTCCGATTAAAAAATCGCTTTCCATCAGTTTTTTTGGAGCTCGGTTTTCTTCTTTTGCTTCAATGGCTTCCCTTCGAGTCATTAAAAGTCGTCCCCATCTGTCTGGGCATGAATCTGTAAAAAATCCAAACAATTCTTTGTTCTGCTGGGTATACTGCCGGCCTTTATACAACTGTAAATCCGGATCAAAAAAAGAGAACTTCTGTGTTTTTAACCATTCTGTATCATATTCAAACGAAAAGATTTCCTTTCCCTTAAGCAAATCAATATTCAAAACACCTATAAAGGTTGGCTGCCCCAGAAATTCCCAATCACCATATACGAAAATATTTTTACTCATCTATTTGTCCTTTTTATCCTTAGGTGCACGTTTCCTTGTAACCAGCTTCAAATCCTGCAGCTTTCGGCCTAATTCGTCATCTTTTGCAACTAATAACATATCCTTTTCAAGCCCCAATGAATTAAGAACCGACATGTATATTCCCATTGCAACTGCCGGCGAACCTTTTTCAACATTTACAAGTGTAGCTCTGCTTATTCCTGCCCGTTCTGCTATAAGCTCACTTGATAAGCCTCTTCTTAAACGAGCGAGTTTGATGTTTTCACCTAATTCTGCTAAAACCTTCTGAACTGAAGGTAATAATACAACAGCATTCTTTCCCATAATATCTATAATTATATACATAAAATAAATATTTGTATATAAATATTGACATTAAAAAATAATTTGGATTTTTTTGCTCTTATTTAATAAAATTGTATAGTCCAATAAACAACTTTTGCCAGAAATTGTTTACCAGACTAAACAATTTTTACTCAAACAGCTTATTAGCAGCATCCACAGCAGGCTTTACTGCCTTTGCAGATTTTTACTAACTTTTTTACTTCAGCAGACTAATTACAAAAATCCAGATGAATACAGCTACACAAATCATTTTGATTCCTGTTCCAAGCATGAATCCTTTGAATGCTCCGAGTGCAGCTTTAAATGCCTTGTTTGTATCGCTTGAGTCGTGAATCATTTCGCCGATAAAGGCTCCGATAAATGGTCCAAGAATAATTAAAATTACTGTAGGGGCAAAAAGAACTCCGAATAAAAGGCCTATTGTGCTGCCCCAAACTCCGGCTTTGCTTCCGCCGGCCTGTTTTGTCATTATTGAAGGGAAAATATTATCTGCAATGGTAACTAAAAGTGCGAAAATACCTGTTATGACCAGTGTCATAACCGAAATCTGTGAATAAGTTGAAAAATGAGCAGCAAGAAGCCCTGCCCAGGCGAGAGGAGGGCCTGGCAGAACAGGGAGAAATGTTCCGATAAAGCCTAAAAAGAGCAGAAATCCTGCTAAAAGAACCAGAAAAAATGTTGGATCAAATGGCATAAGCTTTCTCCTGTAAAAAATTACAAATCCCACCACTGGGCTGCACTCTGATCAGCCAGCTGAATTAAAAGTACAAGAGGATTCTGTAATATGTTTGAGTAGTTGTAAGTTTCCATGGGGGCAAGATCAGAAAATCCCATGTGAAATTTGACTGCTTCAAGAACGGTGCGGTTTTTCAAAAGTGAAGGCATTGAGTCTAAAAGAAGCAGAACTGATTCTCCGCCATGCCCAAGATTGCGTAAATCAGACTTTGTTTTGTAGTAAGGTTCGTATTTCCAGTTTCCGTTGAAGTCCTTTGTCTTTTTGCTTTCCATTGCATAGGTGCCGGCTTTACAGAAATCGTGCGAAAGAGCTGCAATAAAAACATCTTCAGCTGTAAATGAAAAATTGTCTGAGATTTTTGAAAGAGAGAAGTTTTCTGCAAAAGCTGGAGCAAAACGCAGTGCCTGAACGGCAACCATGAGAGAGTGAGCTGCAAGTCCGCCCTTTACGTTTCCATGGAAGCGGGTGCTTGCAGGGCTTGTCCAGAAGTCATGTGAATCCATCCATGCTTTGAGGGCGGAACATTCTTCTTTGTTTGCGATAATATAATCTGCCATTTCAAGGACAGTTTCTTTTACAGCTTCAGCAGAGAATGTTCCGTCTTTTTGAACCGGTGCATGCTTCCCGAAAATATCGAGAAGTGCACTGGTCTTTTCTGTTAATTCTGCCATTTACAGTGTTGCGATTGCCTTTTCAAGGCGGGCAAGTGCACGCTCTTTTCCAAGAACAGCGATTGAACCGATGAGCGGTGGAGAAACGCGGCTTCCAGTAACTGCCATACGTACCGGCATCATAAAGTCGCCGAGTTTGATTCCGAGTTCTTCTGCCTTTGCCTTTGCAAAATTTTCTGCTCCTTCGTGGTCAAGTTCGAATACTTTTGCAACGAATTCGCGTGCGTTTTCAAGAACTTCTTTTGTTTTTGCCTGATCGAGTTTTTTCGGAATGAGCTGCTCTGCAGGAGGAACGGCTGGTTCTGTAAACATGAAGTGAACCATCTCTGCGGCTTCTGTAAGGAACTTGAGCCGTTCCTGAATGAGAGGCATGAGTCCGAGAAGTGTACTTTTAACGTCTTTGCTTGTCATGTTCATTGATTTGTCTACGCAGTAAGGCTCGCCGTCTTCGCCCAATGCAACGCCACTAAACTCTGGACCAATATTTGGTTTTGGCTGAGGATTATCAGGATTGATTTCAAGCGTTGCATCTCCTGTTCCTGTAATGAACGGCAGCGTCCATTTGTAAAGCTCTTCTGTTGAAAGCTGGCGGATATAGTTTGCATTGTAGAATTCGAGTTTTTTGTAGTCGAATACAGCAGGTGCCTTGTTCAAATGCTCAAGTTTGAAGCGTTCTGCAAGTTCAGGAAGAGTGTAGAAGTCGCGGCCTTCTTCATAAGAACAGCCAAGTAAAGCAACATAGTTTACGATTGCCTGTGGAAGATATCCGCGGGCACGGAATTCGTTCAAAGAAGTTGAACCGTGACGTTTTGAAAGCTTTTTGCCGTCGGCTCCGTTTACCATCGGCAAATGGCAGAATTCAGGATGCTGCCAGCCGAATGAGCGGTACATCTGAACGTGGAGAGGCGTAGAAGGAATCCATTCCTGAGCGCGCATTACGTGGCTTACCTTCATCAAGTGGTCGTCAACGATGTTTGCAAGGTGATATGTCGGGAATCCGTCGCTTTTGAGCAAAACCGGATCCGGAGAAATGTCTTCGTTTTTCCATGTGATGTCGCCGAGAAGGTGGTCATGGAAAGTTGTTTCGCCTTCAAGAGGAACCTTTAAGCGGATTACATAAGGCTTTCCTGCATCAAGGTTTGCCTTGATTTCCTCTGGAGTGAGGTGGCGGCAGTTTCGGTCGTAGCCAGGAGCCATTTTGTTTTCGGTCTGGATTTTTTTGATTCGCTCAAGGCGTTCTGAATCACAGAAGCAGTAGTATGCTTCGCCTTTATCTACGAGTTCCTGAGCATATTTTTTGTAAAGTTCAAAGCGTTCACTCTGAACGTAAGGACCGTATTCGCCGCCCTTTGAACCGCCTTCGTCCCAGTCAATTCCGAGCCAGGCCATTGTGTCGTAAAGGTTCTGGACATATTTTTCGTCGAAACGTGTGCGGTCTGTGTCTTCAAGACGGAGAATGAACTTTCCGCCCTGACTTTTAGCATAAAGATAATTGAAAAGTGCTGTTCGAACACCGCCGATGTGCTGCATACCTGTCGGTGACGGTGCGTATCTGACTCTAACTTCTGACATAAAATCCTCTATAAAGTTGTAAAAATTTCATATAATTATAGCGAATTGAACTCTGATATTCCACAAATTAACTGTGTTTATTTTAAAAATATGTGTTATACTTAGCTGGAGGGGAAAAGGAGTATTTTTATGTTGAAAAAATTTGCAGTGCTTTTTGCAGTCTTTTTTGTTTTGTCATCTTTGTCTTTTGCACAGGAGAAAAATCAGACAAAAATAACCGGCCTTGATGATGAAAATTATATGTGGTATGAGTTTAAGGCAAAGCGATTGGGAAAAACTTTTAACTTTGTTGCCTTCAAAACAGACACTCAGCGTGACAACCGCACAATTCAGCTTTTCAAAAAGAAGGGCTGGGGAATGGGACCAAACGAAACTATCACCGAATTTTACAATTTTGAAGGCGGTGAAGTTACAAAAACCTGGGATGAACAGCTTAAGCCTGAAATGAAGGAAAAGGGCTACAAATATGCGTTTACAACTTATCGTACAACAGATAAAGATAAAACGACAATTTATCTGTATACATTTTATTATGATCCGGAAACAGACAATCTTTATATGTTAAGGTCTGTAAAATAAAAAAAACGGCTGTCCTTTGATGAAGTTTTGAATACTTCCAGGACAGCCGTTTTTTTGTTATTCTCCGAGCATCATGCGGTCGTTAAGTTCTCCGACTGCATTGAACTTCGCAAGCAAGTCTTCAACTTTCAGATTCTTTTTTTCTTCGCCACGGACATCATAAACAATCCGGCCTTTCATCATCATGATGAGGCGGTTGCCATAACGGATTGCATGTTTCATGTTGTGTGTTACCATGAATGCGGTAAGTTTATCCTGTTCTACAAATTTTTCTGTAAGTTCAAGGACTTTTGCTGCTGTTTTAGGGTCTAAGGCGGCTGTGTGTTCATCAAGAAGCAGAAGCTCCGGTTTTTTGAGTGTTGCCATCAAAAGAGTGAGGGCCTGTCTCTGACCTCCGGAAAGAAGACCGACCTTGCTTGTAAGACGGGATTCCAGCCCTAAATCAAGCATTGCAAGCTTTTCACGGTAAACAGCCTTTTCTTCTTTTTTGATGCCCCATTTTAATGTACGTAAACTTCCGCGTCTTAAAGCCATTGCAAGATTTTCTTCGATTTCCATGTTTGCTGCAGTTCCAGTGAGCGGATCCTGAAAAACCCGTCCTAAAAAGGCAGCACGTTTATATTCAGGCATTGCTGTTACATCACGCCCGTTAAGGTGAATTGTTCCTGTATCACAGGAATGAACGCCTGCAATTAAGTTAAGCAGAGTTGATTTTCCGGCTCCATTTCCGCCGATGATTGTAACAAAATCGCCGTCTTCAAGAGTGAGGTTTATGTCGTGTAAAGCACGTTTTTCTGTGATGGTTCCAGGATTGAAGGTCTTTGAAACATGAGTAATTTGAAGCATTTTAGTTTCCTTCCTTTTCGACCGCCAGAGCGACTTTCTGTTTGATAATTTTTTTCTTTGTTACAGGAATTGCGAGTGCAATAACAACGATGATAGCTGTAAGAAGCTTTAAATCGCTTGATTTAAGTCCGAGCTGCAGAACTATTGCAATAATCAGTCTGTAAACGATTGAACCGAGAATGATTGAAAGAAGTGTTACATAGAATGCGAAACGTTTATTGAAATATGCAAAAATGCTTTCGCCTAAAATGATTGATGCAAGTCCGATTACAATTGCACCTGTTCCCATGCCGACATCTCCATATCCCTGCTGCTGTGCAACAAGAGAGCCGGAAAGGGCTATAAGTCCGTTTGAAAGCATAAGACCAAGAAGTTTCATTTTGTCTGTATCAACTCCCATCGCTCGAACCATTTTTTCGTTATTGCCGGTCGCACGGATACAAGAGCCAAGCTCTGTGCCGCAGAACCAGTAAAGGATAGCAATGAGTGAAACTGCAAAAATAATTCCTATAATAAATGAAGCGACATTTGGCGAAATAGAAAATTTTTCCTGCATCTTTGTCATTAATGTTTCTATTCCAAGAAGAGGGGTGTTTGATTTTCCCATGATGCGTATATTAATAGAATAAAGTGCAATCATGGAAAGAATTCCAGACAAAATTTCATGAATTTTGAGTTTTGTATGCATAAGACCTGTTGCCAGTCCTGCAACAATTCCTGTAAGAAATGCTATAAAAGCTGCAATTAACGGGTTAACACCTTTTGTTACTAAAATTGCACATGTAGAACCGCCAAGTGCAAATGAACCGTCACAAGTCATGTCGGCTATGTTTAAAATTCTGAAAGTGAGATAAACTCCGAGAGTCATAATACCCCAGAGTAAGCCCTGTGCTACAGCACCTTCGGCAGCACCTAAAATACTTGATATATCCATAGTAGAAAGTATAAATGAAAAATGCGATAATGTCATTATGAAAAATATAATAGAGAATTTGTTTTCCTTTATTAAAAAATCTCCGTCACAATTTCATGCTGTGGCTAACATTTGTGAAATCTTAAATAAAAATGGTTTTACAGAACTTTCCGAAACCCAAAAATGGAATCTTGTCAGAGGCAAAAATTATTTTGTAAGAAGAAATTCTTCGTCAGTAATAGCTTTTCATCTTCCGGAATCAAAAAATAACGGTTCAGAAGCTTTTTTAATTACTGCAAGCCATTCTGATTCCCCTTCTTTTAAAATCAAAGAAAATCCTGAAATAAAATCTTCTGGAAGTTTAGTGCTTAATGTTGAAAAATATGGCGGCATGCTTTTAAATCCGTGGTTTGACAGACCTCTTTCTGTTGCCGGAAGAATTGTCGTACGCAGTAAATCTGAAGAAAATTTTTCCCTCAGAGAAATTCTTGTGAATATTGACCGTGATTTACTGATGATTCCTAATCTTGCAATTCATTTTGACAGAGAGGCTAATGAAGGACGAAAAATTGATGTGCAGAAGGAAATAAGGCCTGTTCTTTCAATGAATGAAGATAAAACTTTAATTTCTATTCTGGCTGAAGAAGCTGGAGTAGAGCCGGAAGAAATTATTTCGCACGATTTATTTCTGTATAACCGCTGTGAATCATCTCTCTGGGGGGCAGAAAACGAATTTATTTCTTCTTCAAAGCTGGATGATCTGGAATGTGCTTTTACGACTTTGCAGGGTTTTTTGAATTCCTGTAATGAAAGCTCTGGTTTTATACCGGTTTACTGCGTTTTTGATAATGAAGAAGTTGGAAGTTCAAGCCGGCAGGGAGCTGATTCAACATTTTTCAGTGATGTGCTGGAGCGTATTGCTGAAAAACTGGACTGGTCTGGTGAAGATTTAAAAATTGCACTTTCAAAAAGTATTATGCTCAGTGCAGATAATGCCCATGCCGTTCATCCGAATTATGCTTCAAAATCAGACCCTGTCAATCAGCCGAAAATAAACGGCGGTATTGTTATTAAGTATAATGCTGCTCAAAAATACACCAGTGATGCTCTTTCCAGTGCAGTTTTCAAAGAAGTCTGTAAAAAATCCGGTATTCCTTTCCAGATTTTTACAAACAATTCAAATGTGGCAGGCGGTTCTACACTTGGAAACATCAGTCAGAATCATGTTTCCGTTCAGTGCGTGGATATCGGACTTGCTCAATGGGCAATGCATTCGCCTTATGAAACTGCCGGTGCAAAAGATGCTGAGTACATGGTAAAAGCTGTTGAGCAGTTTTATAAGGGCGGCTTTTTTTAAAGTTTTTGTTTGCTGAGCCAGTCAAACAGTGATAAGTCTCCGTCTCTGCATCTGTCATTGAAAACATAAATCCAGCTTGAATGACCGTCATATTCGTAAGGAAGACCGTATTCAGAATCGTCTTTGCCTGCATCCCGTTTCAGAAGAATTTTTCCGCTTAAATCGACTACATTTCTGAATTCTGATACATGGAGATTTTTTGCACCGGCTTCCTTGAGCCGTTTGATTGTTGGAACTGCTGTCTTCTGAGGATTTACAGTTTCATCATTAAGTGCATAGGTAAACCATATTGGTTTTTCAGCAATTTTTGAAATCTGGCTGTCTGTAATTTTACTGTCGAGATAATATTCACAGACAGGAAATGCTGCTGCAAAAATTTCTGTACATTCAAGGAACATATTCATTGTCATGTAGCCGCCTGCAGAACAGCCGCCTACATAAATTCTGTCGCGGTCAATTTCAGGATGTTCTGCCAGAAACCGGAATAAAAGTGTTTTAACCGGCTCTGTGTAATAAGAAACAGCAGCAAACGGTGTTTTTTCAGTTTTATGTGAATCGTCAATTGTGAAAAAATTGCCTAGAAAATTTGAAAGCGGTTTTGTAATCGTATTAATCGGTGCGTCTTTATCTACAGGAGCCCAGTATCTTATTCCAAAAGAACTTTCTTCGGTTGTTTCAAGCCAGCCGGTAGGGCATTGTGGTGCTAAAACTGCAACTCCGTCTTTAAAATATTTCTGGATGGTTTCTGTTGCAAATGCACTTGATTTTGTTCCGAAAAGAACCTGATAGGCATTTGTTCCGCTTTCTCCCATTCCGTGAAACCAGAGAATTAAAGGAATTTTCTTTTTTGTTTCTGGAATGAAACTGGCATACGGAAGAGTCAGTGTTTTTTCTTCATATTTTGGATCTGCTTTTTCTTCGGCTGTGGCAGGGAAAATATATTCGAATTTTGAGATATTGAATTTTGCCGCATCTTTATTTACAAATCCTTTAAGATTTGTGATTGAGATGCTGAGTGCTTTGTTTGTAATTTTGTATCCATAATAATTGTAAAATCTGTCGCCGAGCAGCATGCTTACAAAAGGACTTGAATTTTCTGCATCAGGGTAAACATCGGTTAAAATTGTTATGTATGAAGAATTTTCTTCGGTTTTATTGCCTTTTGAATCAGAAAGGAATGCATCTGTTACTGTAAGTTCACCTTTCTGCATGCCGATGCTGGTGCCTTTCGGGTAAAGAATCCGTTCTACAGTAAAATTTTCTGATTTTATTTTGTCGTTCTGAATATCATGTCCTGTATTAATTACTATTTTTTCAATACAGGCTCCCCAGTCATATGAGCCGACATAGACTACTGATTGATTTACTGCAGGTTCTAATGATTCCTGAAAGAGCTGTGCAAATGACAGACTTGAAAAAAGTGTAAAAACAATAAATGAAATAATCTTTTTCATAACGGATATTTTATCAGACTTTTAGATAACACGCTATTCCCTAGAATCTGAAAAATCACTATAATTTCAGTCAAATCGAACTTTTAAGGAGCGATAGAATGACACTTAATGAAATCAAGAATCCAAAAATCAAAGCTTGGATTGACGAATGTGTTAAAATGTGTGAACCAGACAGCGTTTACGTTTGTGATGGTTCATCTGCAGAGTATGACCGCCTCATGAAAAAATGTGTTGACGCAGGTCTTGCTACTCCATTGGCTAAAAAACCGAACAGCTTCCTGTTCCGTTCAGATCCATCAGACGTTGCACGTGTTGAAAAACGTACTTTCATTTCTTCTAAAAAACAGGAAGATGCGGGCCCGACAAATAACTGGATTGACCCGACAGAACTCAAAGCAACTATGAAAGGCTTGTACAAGGGCTGTATGCATGGCCGCACAATGTACGTAATTCCTTTCTGTATGGGTCCACTTGGTTCGCCAATTGCTAAATGCGGTGTTGAACTTACAGACTCAGAATATGTTGTTCTTAATATGGACATCATGACTCGTGCCGGAGAAAAAGTCTGGCAGTACCTCGGAGACGACTTCGTTCCATGTCTCCACTCAGTTGGTAAGCCGCTCAACAACGGTGCAAAAGACAATGGTGTATGGGCTTGTGCTCCAGTTGAACAGAAATACATTTCTCAGTTCCCGGAAGAGCACCTCGTTTGGAGCTACGGTTCAGGATACGGCGGAAACGCTTTGCTTGGCAAAAAATGTTTCGCTCTCCGAATCGCTTCTGTCATCGCTCACGAAGAAGGCTGGCTTGCTGAGCACATGCTCATCCTCAAGCTCACAAACCCAGAGGGCGAAGTAAAATATGTTACAGGTGCATTCCCAAGTGCATGTGGTAAAACAAACCTCGCTATGCTTATCCCGACAATTCCTGGCTGGAAAGTTGAGACAATCGGTGATGACATCGCATGGATGAAATATGGCGAAGACGGACGATTGTACGCTATCAACCCAGAAGCAGGTTTCTTCGGTGTTGCACCGGGAACATCTGCAGAATCAAACAAGAACGCTCTTGTTTCAGCAGAAAAGAACACAATCTATACAAACTGTGCCCTCACAGAAGACGGAGACGTATGGTGGGAAGGTATCGGCTATCCTGCAAAAGGCACACTTGTTGACTGGAAAGGCAACAAACGTCCTGCATTCGAAAAAGACAAGGCTCCAAAGGGCGAAGAAATGGCTCACCCAAATGCACGCTTCACAGCACCTGCAAAACAGTGTCCATGTATCGCTCCAGAATGGGAAGATCCAAAAGGTGTACCTATTTCTGCAATCCTCTTTGGTGGACGCCGTCCTTCAACTGTACCTCTCGTACATCAGAGCCGAAACTGGAACCACGGTGTATTCCTCGGTTCTATCGTTGGTTCAGAAATCACAGCTGCTTCAACAATCAATGCTGCTGAAGTTGGTAAAATCCGCCGTGACCCGTTCGCTATTCTCCCATTCTGTGGATACAACATGGGCGACTATTTCCAGCACTGGGTTAACGTTGGTAAAGCTGCAAAAGATCAGGACAAACTTCCAAAAATCTTCTACGTTAACTGGTTCCGCAAGGACGAAAACAACAAGGATCTCCCAGGTGGATTCATGTGGCCAGGTTACGGCGATAACTCACGCGTTCTCGCATGGATTTTCGACCGCTGTAACGGAAAAGACAACTATGTTGACACACCAATCGGATACATGCCAAAAGAAGGTGCTATCAACACAGACGGTCTTCCAGAATACTACAAGAAGACTCTTCCAGAAATCACAACTGTTGATAAGGAAGGCTGGTTGAAAGAAGTTAAAGACATCCGCGAAAACCACTATCCAAAATTTGGAACACATCTTCCAAAAGAACTCAGCGACTGTCTTAACGACCTTGAAGCAAGACTTTCTAAATAAGTCCGCTTAAAAAAATCCCGTCAATGATTTTCATTGGCGGGATTTTTTTATTCCCCGCTTGTTTAAAAATCCGATTTTTCCGATAATATAATCATGATTAAAACTTTTGAAATTGATTTAGACGATGCTCTTGTTAAAAACGCTGCTGAAATTTTTGAAGCACTCGGTACAGATATTGATACAGCAATAAAAATGTTTTTAACTCAGACCACACTCCGGAAGGGATTTCCTTTTGATGTTGCAATTCCAGATAATGAAGAAAAAGAACAGCCGGCAGAGATTTGTGTAGAAGATGACCTTCATACCGGAGTTTCTGAAGAGGAAGAAATTGCTTCCAGAGTTGCTGCAAATGAAGCGCTTGTTGCCCAGATGCGTGAAGAAATCGGTGATAAGGCAGTTATTCCGGAATTTGATGAAACTGAAGATGATGGTACTCATGGAGATTATGATTCAAAGACAGTTCAAACCGTTTCTGAACCGGTTAATTCATCTTCTTCTGAAGAAGATGATGATGAAGATGAGGATGAAACAACGCCGGATAATCTTTTTGATTCATGGGATGTTGGTGAAGATGAAGATATCGGCTGCCGCTAAAAGCTCTGTAATTTATTAAAAATTTTAATCTTTTCTTGAAATATTAAAAAAAAGATTTATACTGATTTATGTAAAATAAGACTTTTTTTAATATTTATGCGAAATAAACCAAAGAAAATACTCAGTTTGTTTAATGTTCTCATTATTTTGATTTCTCTTCTTGGTATTCTGCATGGAGCATTAAAGCTTTCAAAAGAATATGCATCAATAAATTTAATGAACGAAAGGTTTACGGAGACTAAAAAGGAGCCTTCAAAAAGAGTTCTTTATATCGGCTCCTCTAATCCCGCTGATGAAACAGGTGACAATTCAGCAAACTTTTTTAAGCATAAACTGTCAGAATATAATATTTCATTGGTTTCAGAATACATGGATATGCTGACTTTCAATACAGCAGAAAATGAAAATCTTTTTTACGAGAATTTAAAATATAAACTAGAAAATTCTTTCATTTTTGATGCTGTAATGGCTGACGGAGAAGCAGCTGCCATTTTTGCTGAAAAACATTCGAAAGATATTTTTAATGGTCTTCCGATAGTTTTCTTTAATGTTGATGATTCAAAAGTTGCAGAACGGCTTTCAAAAAATTCCTTTGTAACCGGTGTTCTTTCTCCGTCATATCTGAAAGACACCGTTGAGATTGCATTAAGGCTTTTCCCGTTTGCAAAAAATATTTATGCAATTTACGACAACAGTCCGCGCGGTTTAAGAAGACAGAATGACTTTTTTGATTTGCAGGGAGAATATCCGGCGTATGTTTTCAGGGGAATAAACGCTTCTGAATATACACGAGACAATCTTGCAAAGCGGATTCAGATGATTGATAAAAATTCTATTTTTATTGCTCTTGATTTTAATTATGACAGTGAGAAGAATTTTTATAATTTTAAAGAAAACACTTCATTCTTAAAAAAGAATCTGAAAATTCCTTTTTTCTGTAATATTTATGGAGCTATATCTGATGATTCAATCGGCGGCAAGGTTGATAATGTCCGGGAAATTGCAGAATATGCTGTTACTCTTACAATAAATATTATAAATAAAAACATTGATTTGTTTTCAATGAAAGGCTATGAAATTTTTGAGACGGAATATGTATTTAATGACCAGATAATGTCAAAATATAAGTTGAGTAAAAAATCTCTTGAAGGTTATGATATAACTTACATAAATCAGCATAAATTATACCTTGAAAGAAATAAAAATATTCTTCTTCCTATTGTTGAAATTATTATCTTCCTGCTCATTTTGACTTTAATGCTTATCGGTGCCTTAACGGAACTTTATTTTTCTCAAAGACGGGTCAGGGAAATTGCCTTACACGATACTCATACCGGTCTTTACAACAGATATTCAATCCTTAAAAAACTTGAGGAAGTCCGTAATCAGAATATAAAATTTTCTGTCATTCTTATTGATATTGATAATTTTAAATCAATAAACGATTTTAACTCGCATGAATGTGGTGACAGAATCCTTCTTGAAATTGCTACACGATTAACAGGACTTGTAACAGAAAGCAATTATGAAGCATCCCGTTATTATGGTGATAAATTCCTGCTTATATATAAGGGTGCTCATATGGATTCAGCAGATCCGGAAATTTACTTCCTCAGACAGCTTATTGGAAACGCCATTCAGTATAATGATAAAACTTTCTTTATTGAAACAAATATCGGTATTGTTAATTCAAACAGCTCATATTCACTGGACGATTACTTTATTAATGCAGATATTGCAATGAATGAAGCAAAAACAATCGGTAAAAATAAATATGTTCTTTTTACTGAATCAATGAAGACTATCGTTGCAAAAAATGCAGAAATGGGTGAGCTGCTTGAAGATGCCTGCAAAAATGAAGGCTTTTCTGTTGTTTATCAGCCGCAGATTAATCTTGAAACCGGTGAAATTTACGGATATGAAGCTCTTGTCCGTTTAGCAGATAAATCTATAATGCCAAGCAGCTTTATTCCTATTGCGGAAAAAGACGGGCATATTGCTAAAATCGGGCGTATAGTTACAGAAAAGGTAATCCGTCAAATGGCTGAATGGCGCAACAGTGGAATTGAACTGCATAAAGTTTCGATAAATTTTTCTGTAGGACAGGCAGGTGATAAAAGCTATATTCCTTACATGAAAAAGCTTATGACTACTTTTGACATTCCGACAGATAAACTCGGTATTGAAATTACAGAGTCGCTTTTCTTAGAAAATAAAACTCAGGCAATGGAGCTTTTTAATCAGTTTACAGAACTTGGTATAAAGATTGCACTCGATGATTTTGGAACCGGATATTCTTCTATAAGCTATCTTTCATATCTTCCTGTTGAAATCGTTAAAATCGATAAATCAACAGTAGATTATTATCTTGAAAGCAAACCTGAATTTATCGAAAATATCGTAAATCTGGTACACTGTCTTGGAATGAAGATTGTAATTGAGGGGGTTGAAGAGCAGTGGCAGATTGATAAACTCCGTAAATATGACTGTGATTACATTCAGGGCTATTTTTACAGCAAACCTCTTACTGGTGAGGAAGTAAAAGATTTTGAATTCATGCGCATGAAAATGAAATTAATTTAGTTTGTTTCATTTAAAATTTTATTACAGCTGTAATCGGTAAATGATCTGAATATCCCTGTCCGTTCCACAGTTGATAACGGTATGGCTTCCCGGTTTCCTCTGACCATTCACCGGAATTTTCTGCCATAAAATCAGTGATTTCACATTCACCGCTCGAAAAATAATTGTCGATTCGTTCCCAATTTCCCCTGAAATAATAGCTTCCAGGATTTATTAAAGTTCCGTCTTCATTAAACCAGGGCGAATGTACTTCTGAATTTTGATTTCCTTTTAACCGGATATTATTGTTACCGGAGCTGATATATTCAAATTCTAAAATATCTTTGTTAAAGTCTCCGCAAGCAAGAACAGATTTACAGTCTTTCAGAGCTTCATTTATTAGAAATGCCAGCTGATTTTCCTGAAAACTGCGCCAGAAATCTGATGAAGAAGAACCGCCGCTTTTGCTTTTCCAGTGGTTTACAAAAAGAATAAAATCTTTTTCTTTTATTTTTAAGGAAAGCTTCATAATCGGACGCAGGGAAGGAGGAGTAAGATTGTTGTGCCGGTAATCAAGAGAGTGAACTGTTAATGTTTCAACTGGAAATCTGGAAAGAACAGCACAGCCGATAGAAGTTCCGGGCTTTTTTGAGAAGCAGGCGTATTTATATAATTTTGAAAAATCAAAAGTGCCTGACAGTTTATTTGAAATGTCCAGAATCTGCCCTTCTTTTTCAAGTTCTTCAAAAATCAGAATGTCAGCATTAATGGTTTTGATTACTTTAGCAAGTTTTTCAAGTCTTTCATTATATTTTTCTTTATTCCAGAGCTGCGGTGAATTACGGAAATCAGAATATTCTGTACCGTCATTTTGAGCATCAAAAAAAGTCTGAAGATTCCAGTTCATTACTTTTACGGACACCTTTTTCTGACCGGCCTTTTCCGTTCTTTCTGAGCATGCCGAAAATAAACTCACGGCTATTAAAAGAAAAATCCTTAGAAAACTGTGTGATTTAAAAAATATCTTTTCCATGCTTTATAGTTGTATTTAAAATCAAATCTTATACAGTATTTTTTTGATTTTATTAAAAATTCAGATTATACTGAGGTAAAAAGGAAATATTTATGCGTCGAAAGATTCAATTTTCTGTGCTTTCAATAAAACTTCTTGCATGTGCGATTTTTTTCGGAATGGTAATGTGCGTAATAAACAGTCTGATCAGTTACCGTGAATTTAAAAAGCAGATTGAAAATCTTTATGGAGATGTTACACGCCAGTTTGCTGAAACAGCAATTACCTATATTGATGCGGACAGAATTTATAACTGGCTTACGGAAGGTTCTGACGGTTCCTGGGATTCCACCAATGCACGTTTGAATGAACTTACCGAAACGGCTATGATTGCATACATTTATGTTACTGTAGTCGATTCAAATTATTCTTCAAGAACATACGTTTTTGATACAGTTCACAGCATGGCGTACAATCAGGAAATTTTTCCGCTCGGATATGTCGAATCTCTCGAAAAAAAAGACTCTGACTATATAGAAAATTTACGGCATGTAATCGAAGATGGTGAATCTACAAGCATTTACAAATATAAAAGAAACGGCGGTCATGTTACAACTTCAGTGCCAATGCGGGATTTCACTGGTAAAATCGTAGCTGTTATGAGTGTTGTAAAATCGATGGACGAAATTAAAGAATATAAAAATAATTATATTTTTGCTCTTTCCGTTGCAGCAATTGTTTTTACTTTAATTTTTATCAGCATTTATGCTTCATCTCTTTATATGGGGCTTGTAAAACCTCTTATGCTCATAATCGAGGAAACTTCAAATTTTGCTTCGCATCACGGGGAACTTTCGGGAAGCCTTAAAAAAATTAAAAGCCGTGATGAATTAGGAATTCTGGCTCATTCAATCGAAAAAATGAGTACAGACATGAATAAATATATCAATGAACTTACAAAAACAACTGCTGAAAAAGAACGGCTTGGTGCAGAATTAAACGTAGCTACAAAAATTCAGTCAGAAATGCTTCCACGCGTTTTTCCGCCATATAAAAATCATCCGGAACTAGAACTTTTTGCTTCAATGACTCCTGCAAAAGCTGTTGGCGGTGATTTCTATGATTTTTATATGCTCGATGAAAATCGTTTTGCTGTTGTTGTTGCTGATGTAAGCGGAAAAGGGGTGCCTGCCGCGTTATTCATGGTTATTGCAAAAACTTTATTGAAAGATGCTGCTTTTCAATATTCAACCCCGGCTGAAGTTTTTAATCATGTGAATAATATTCTTTGCGAAGGAAATGATTCTGGTCTTTTTGTTACCTGCTGGATGGCATTTCTGGAGCTTAGTACTGGAAAAATTCATTTTTCAAATGCCGGTCATACTCCTCCGGTTTTGTTAAAAGACGGCAAAGTTTCTTATCTGGAGGTAAAGCCGAATTTAATGCTTGCTGCAATGCCTTCAGTAAAATATACAGATTATGAACTTGAAATCAATGCTGATGACAGATTGTTTATCTATACTGACGGAGTTACAGAAGCTTCAAATTCACAGAATGAACTTTATGGTGGAGAACGGCTTTTAAATGTTTTGAATAAATCTACAGGGCTGTCTTCAAAAGAAGTAATAAGTTTTGTGCGTAAAGATATTGATTCCTTTGTTCAGAATGCGCCTCAATTTGATGATATTACAATGCTTGAAATGGTTCTAAAAGCAAAAAAAACTTCTAAAAAAAGCATTGAAATGACTATAAATGCTGATGATAAAAATATGCAGGAAGTGAATGATTTTATACATTCATGCCTTCCAGAAGATTGCAGTGAAGTTCTGCTTAATAAAATTGATCTGGCGGTTGAAGAAATATTTGTAAATATCGCTCACTATGCATATAATCCGGAAGTAGGGCAGGCTAAAATTTCTGCTTCTTTTGAAAATAATGTTCTTACTGTAATTTTTAAGGATAACGGAAAGGAATTTAATCCGATTGCAAAAGAAGATCCTGATATTACCCTTGATGCTGATTCCCGTGAAATCGGCGGGCTTGGAATCTTTTTGACAAAGAAATTTATGGATAATGTTGATTATGAGTATAAAAATAATCAGAATATTCTTACAATCAGAAAAAAAATTGAGTAGGTTTATTCGATTGTAAGAATACTGTCCATTCCTGTTGCTTCAAGCACCTGCATGCAAAATGGTGAAGGAGATTTTAAAATCATCTTTCCGCCGGATGGAAGCATGAGTTTATGTGCAAGAAGTATTACCCTGAGACCTGCGCTTGAAACATATTCAACATTCTGAAGGTTCAGATACAAAAATTGAACTGTTGAGGCAATCTGTTTTAATTTTGCTTCTAATTCTGGTGATGTTGTTGTATCGAGCCGGCCGCTTACTGTAATTTCTACTGCTTTTTGTTCTGGTAATGAATTAGCTGAAATTGTCATATTTTCCTCTTTTTATATTTGTGTTCCCAGTTCTGTCCGGCAAATTCTGAAGCCAAGACTTGAACTTCTCGCATTAGGAGAACTTCCGCTTCTGTAAAAAACGGTACATTGTTCTGCATCGTCAAGCCAGCTTCCACCTCGTTTTACATGCATGTTTCCGATTGCAGGACCATGCGGATTAGTTTGAGGTCCATACGGAAGATCCTGTTCATAATAATCCCAGCACCATTCAGCGACATTTCCGCTCATATCATATAATGCGAGTGAATTTGCTGATTTAGTACCGACATCATGTGTTGTGATATTGCTGTTTTCGCCGTACCATGCAACTTTATTTATGTCAGAATCTCCTGAGTATTGAAGGAGTGCCTGATTTTTACCACCACGGGCTGCAAATTCCCACTCTGCTTCTGTTGGCAGTCTGAAGCCGTTTGCTGTGAAATTACATGAAATCCTTTTCCAGACAGGACTTGCAGGATCGAAGCCGCTTAAATCTGTTGCGGCTCCAATGCTGTAACAGGGAGTAAGTTTGTTTAATACACTGAGTGTGTTGCAGAAAATTATTGCTTCACACCAGTTTACCATTTCGACCGGATGATTTTCACCCTGTAATTTTGAAGGATTTTTGCCCATGACATGGAAATACTGCTTTTGTGTAACTGGTGTTTCAGATATGTGAAAACTGTTTAAGGTAATCTGAGTGTTTGATGTCAGACTGCCCATCATGAACTGGCCGCCATGAATTAAAATCATTTTAGGATTTTTATCATTTGCTGTTTTTGAAACTTCACTTTGTGACAGAATGTTGATTCCATTGTTTGCCTGAACCTGAACAATAGGTTTTCCGCATTGAGCACAGAATTTATCAATTGCACTGACAGAAGAGCCGCATTCACGGCAGGAACGGAGTGTTCTTATTTTACCTACCGGAAAACCGCATTTATTGCAGAAATTTGAATCATCAGAAAGTTCTTGATTACACCTTACACAGTTAAACATTATAATACCTTTTTTGTTTATAAAATATTATATCACTAAATTAAAAAAAGTATATAAAAAAATCCCGCTCTTTATATTTAAGGGCGGGAAAAAGCTGATAAATCTCGTTAAAAATTAACCTTAGTTACTTACATTCAGATAACAGATGTTGATTCCGCTGCCGGTAGACATTACGTAGTAAGTTCCGTCACTTGGAACAGTGTAGCTGTAGCTTGCAAGTGAAGAAGAAACCTCCTGTTTGCTTACGACAGTTCCTGTTGAATCAACAAGTGCAAGATAGCGGCCAGAGGCACCATAAGCATAAGCGGTTACAGTGCAGCCTGAAACTGCTTCAAATCCTGCACATCGGTAAGAACCTGCAGATCCGCCGCCGCCGAGAGCGAGAGTCTGAGTAAATGTTGTTCCGTTGAATGTTGTAGAAGTAATGTACGGAACAGAAACAGTCTTTGAACTTGTAGCGTAAATTGTAAAACTTCCGCTTGTTGAATTTGAAGTGAATGTTCCGTGAGTCAAATCATTTGCATTGAGCTCGATTGTTTCAAATGAGCTTTCAGTTCCAGAAACTGAAACTGCATATACCCGGAGTGCGCTTGATTTTGAGTACAGGTAGAATGTGCCGCTTTCAGTTGTCGTATAGCTGAATTCACTTGTTGTTGAAGAAACCGATCCGCTTGCAACTACAGAAGAGCCGTCTGAAAGCTGGAGTGTTCTGCTTGAGTTTGCATTTACGATTGCAGAAATTGTTGCACCGGCTGAAGCAGTAAATTTAATTGCACGGTAAGTTGGAGCAGGACCGTCAGCACCGCCTTTAAGGTCAAAAGCATTTGTATATGTTGTTCCGTCGTATGTTGTTGAATAACCGGAAACAATTGCAACAGCTTTTGAAGAAGTTGCGAGCACTGTAAAATCTCCGTAAGCAGTATCACTTGTAATTGAAGCAGTTGAGTAGTCTGAAGCATTGAG
>NZ_JAZOUG010000133.1:0-26130 GCF_045657965.1 Treponema sp.
AAGCGGGCAAGAAGCAGAACAATTGCAATAACAGCACCCAAAGCAAAACCTGTTTTCCACACAGATTTCATTGCAGCAAAAAAGATACTGAAATTTCCTTCACGGAAATCAGCGATTTTAGCCGCATTTGCTCCCCATGCAAAAAGCTGTATTCCAAGAATTCCGCAGAATAAAATGAAAACCAGATTTGGAAGGTAAGGATTAATTTCAGCTGAATACGAAAGAGAAAAATAACCAGCTGTAAGCAGTACAATCGTTACAGCGTTAGAAAGCACGAGAAAGAAAAAATTATCCCAGCCGTCACAGAAATTTTTTTTAAGAAAGAATTTAAACATTAGAATAACCCCGAAATGTGACCGTCGTCGTCAATGTCGATATTGAGTGCAGCAGGCAGTTTTGGAAGGCCCGGCATTGTCATAATCTCTCCGGCAAGTGCTACAACAAAGCCTGCGCCAGAATAAAGCTGAACATCACGTACCGGAAAGATGTAATCTTTTGGAGCGCCCATAAGTTTCGGGTCATGGCTGATTGAATTCTGTGTTTTTGCAACGCAGACCGGTAAATCCTTGTATCCCAGCTCTTCGAATTCACGCAGTTTTTTTAGAACATTCGGAGCAAATTCTACATCAGCTGCACGATATATTTCTTTTGCAAGAGTGCGGATTTTATCTGCAAAAGAAAGATTTGACTGATAAAGATAATGGAAATCGGCTTTGTTAGAATCGGCAGCATCAGCTACAACTTTCGCAAGTTCAGTTGCTCCTTCACCGCCTTTTCCCCAGCCTTCACAGAGAACGGCTTTTGCACCTTTCTGCTCACAAAGCTTTTTAAGAAGTGAGATTTCCTCTTCGGTATCAGTAACAAATTTGTTTACGGCAACTACTGAAGGTACACCGAATTTTGCAATATTTTCGATATGAACGGCAAGATTTTCAAATCCCTTTTCAAGTGCTTCTGTGCTTGGTGTAGAAAGATCTGCTTTTGCCATGCCGCCGTGCATTTTAAGGGCACGAACGGTTGCAACAATTACAACTACGCTCGGAGAAAGCCCTGCAGCGCGGCATTTAATATCCATAAATTTTTCTGCGCCTAAATCTGCTGCAAAGCCTGCTTCAGTAACGACATAATCTCCGGTTGCAAGTGCTGAAATTGTTGCATTAACGGAGTTTGTTCCCTGAGCGATGTTTGCAAAAGGTCCACCGTGAACGAACACAGGATTTTTCTCCAGAGTCTGAACAAGGTTCGGCTTGACTGCATCTTTTAAAAGGACAGCAATTGAGCCGGTGCATTTAAGTTCACCGAATTTAACCGGGCGCTTGTCGAAAGTTTTTCCGATTGTGATATTTGAAACACGCTGTTTTAAATCTGAAATCGATGTAGAAAGACAGATGATTGCCATGAGCTCACTTGCAACAGTAATGCAGAAATGGTCTTCACGCGGCATACCGTCAGCAACACCGCCCATACCAACTACGATATTACGAAGTTCGCGGTCGTTTAAATCTACACAGCGCTTCCAGGAAATTGTACGCGGGTCGATTCCAAGCTGATTTCCCTGTTTGATATGGTTGTCGATAAGAGCTGCGATAAGATTGTTTGCAATAGAAATTGCATGAATGTCGCCGGTAAAGTGAAGGTTAATGTCTTCCATTGGAACAATCTGAGCATAACCGCCGCCGCACGCACCGCCTTTTACGCCAAAGCACGGTCCTAAAGAAGGCTCGCGCAGGGCAATTACGGCTTTTTTCCCGATTTTGTTAAGACCGTCACCAAGTGCAATGGAAACAGTTGATTTTCCTTCGCCAGCAGGAGTTGGTGTAACAGCCGTAGTAAGGATAAGCTTACCGCGCGCAGCCGGATCAGCGGCTTTTTTTTGAAGCCGGCGAAGCTCTGCCATGGAAATTTTTGCCTTATATTTTCCGTAAAGTTCGAGATTTTCTTCTGTGATTCCGATTTTTGCTGCAACACCGGTGATTGGAACCATTTTGTTCTGCTGTGAAATTTCAATATCTGTAAGCATGTTACACCTCTTTTCGATAATTTGCGTTTATTGTATTCATAACATCGTAAAAATGCGGGAAACTGACTGCACAACACTCTGCGTTTTTGATGATGATTTTCTCATCTTCTGGAAGTCCCAATCCAATTGAAGCAAGCGACATTGCCATACGGTGATCGTCGTAACTTTCACAGACAGCTCCGTGCAATTTAAATGCCGGATTTTTAGAACCGTCTTTAAGAAGAGGAGAATGCCCGTGGATAATCAAAGAATCTTCTTTTTCTTCGACTTCGGCTCCAAGCTTTGAAAGCTCGATTTTAAGCACTTTAAGCCGGTCTGTTTCTTTACGCCTGCAGACAGCAGCATCTTCGATATAGACTGTGCCTTCAGTAAAGCAGGCAACTGCACTTAATGCACAGACTGCATCCGGAAAACCTGAAATATTTACATGAAGTTCGCCGTCCGGACAGTTTTCTGTTGAAAGCCGGCCAGTCCCATTTTTACTGAATTTTCCGCCGGCTACAGTAAGAGTACATTTTTCTTTGTTCCAGACAACATCTGCACCGAGTGACTGAATAATTGAAACAATTGCATCATCGCCCTGAGTGCCGCTTGAATCTACGTTTTCGATTGTGATTTTTGAATCTGAAACAAGAGCAGCTATAAGCGGAAAAGCAACTCCTTCCCAGTCACTTGGAATAGTAACATCAAAACCTTTAAAAGACGGATTCGGAGTAACTTCGATATGTTTAAAATCAGAAGAAACAGAACACTGAACGCCCACTTTTTCAAGCCATTTCTGCGTCATTGTAAGATACGGCGTTTCTTTTGGATTTGTAAGCTCAATTTTAATTGGATTTTCTGTAAGAATTCCTGCAAACATGAGACCTGAAATGTACTGACTTGAAATTTCTCCTGCCGTAACAACCTTACCGCCCTTTTTAATTGAACCTGTAATTACAAGAGGACAGCCGTTTACATTCGGACGGGTTACAAAACACTTTGCACCAAGCTGATTTAAGGCATCAACCACATGATTTACAGGTCTTTTTCTGATACTGGCATCTCCTGTAAAGACCGAAGTTCCTTCAAAGCAGGCGGCAACAGGTGTTAAAAAATACAAAAGAGAGCCGGAATCCCCGACATTTACAACATCGGAAGGCAGGTGGAGATTTGAGCCGGCACCATTTACAACCCATTCAGTTCCAGGTTCTCCTTCTGTGGTAAGATTCAGGTCGATTTCCGAGCCGATTAAAGGAACTGCCGCAGCTGTAGAAAGACAGTCGGCACTGGGAAGTGGATTTTTTATATGAGACGTGCCTTCAGCAATGGTTGCAAGCAAAAGTGCACGGATTGTGTGAGATTTTGAGCCTGGAACAGTAATGTTTCCGGACAAACTGCTCTTAGAAGCGATAATATTCATGGCAGAGATTGTAGCATATTTTATGAATTATAACTACACAGGACAACAGACTCATACATTAAGCTTTTTTATAAAAGGTTGAATTATCTAGTCTTTTGCTAGGTTTTGTGCTATCTTTATTGACGGGTGAATACTATGGGATTTGACATAACGACAAACAACACAGAAACAGATCCTCAGATTTTATTAGAGCAGTTTTTTAAGACCTTCGACACTTTTACAGAAGACGAAAAGAGCCGCATTACTGAAGCATGGAATTTTCTATGCGAAAAAACCTGCGGCATAAAACGAAACTGCGGGCTTCCCTACTCTCTCCACCCGATTCGAGTCGCTTCAATTCTTGCACTCGGCAGGCTCGACATTGATTCAATAATCTCTGGTCTTTTACACGCAATTTTTGAAATTGACGGCATTTCCGAAGAAGAAATAAAATCAAAATTCGGCGAAACTGTCTTTAAAATCGTGCGCGATACTTCAAAAATCACCGGAATGAAAATAAATGCCACGACAATCCAGCAGGCGGATGCAATCCGCAAAATGCTTTTTGCAATGATTGATGATGTGCGCGTAATTCTTGTAAAACTTGCTGACCGTCTTGACCGCATGCGAAACCTCAAAAATATCGACGAAAAAAAACAGCGTCTTGTTGCTTCTGAAGTAATCGATATCTGGGCACCTCTTGCAGACAGGCTCGGTATGCAGAGCGTAAAAAGCGAACTCGAAGATTTAAGCTTAAAATATTCAAATCCGGACGTTTTCCAGCAGATAAAAGCAATCGTCGCCCAGAAAAAAGACGAAAGAGCCGCATATCTTGAAAAGGCCGTAAACGCAATCTACAAGTCGGCAGAAAAGCTCAAAATTTCCGTTCAGATTTCAAGCCGCGCAAAACATTTTTATTCAATCTACAAAAAAATGCAGAAAAGGAACGTTCCGGCTTCAAGCCTTTATGATTTACTTGCATTGCGCGTAATCTGCCAGACTAATGCTGAATGTTACACGCTTATTGGAATTGTGCACGGTCTTTGGAAACCGATGGACGGACGTTTTAAAGACTACATTGCCATGCCAAAATCGAACGGCTACCAGTCACTTCATACAACTGTCGTATGCGAAGGAAAGCCGCTTGAAATCCAGATTCGTACGCGCGACATGCACAACATGGCAGAACACGGTGTTGCTTCTCACTGGCTTTACAAGAAAGGCATGAACCACGATAAAGTTGATGTTGCTTCGCTTGGAATTTTTAATCAGCTTCAGAATCTTAAAAACGAAGATTTAAGCGACGAAACTTTCTTTTCAAAACTCAAAAACGAGCTTTTAGGCGACGAAATTTACGTTTTTACTCCAAAAGGCGATGTAGTTCAGCTGCCACAGGGAAGCTGTGCAATCGACTTTGCATATCACGTTCACTCTGCAGTCGGCGAAAAAATTGTCGGAGCAAAGGCGGACGGAAAAATCATTCCGATTACTCAAGCCCTCAAAAACACTCAGATTATCGAAATCATTACAAATCCTCAGGCTCATCCGACAGAAAACCAGCTCAAGGTTGTACACACAAGCAAAGCCCGCCAGAAAATCCACTCATGGCTTTTAATAAACGACCCGACTTTCGAAGATAAAGCTGCCTTAGAACAGAGGGCACGCGATTTAGATGCACAGAATGAGCGGAGCCGTGCAATTCAGGAAGAAAAACGGAAAAAGCGTGCAAAAAAAAGCGGAAATCTTGAAATAGTCGAACGAAGCCGCTACACAGGTAAGATTATCGTTGAAAATACAAAGAATGTAGAATGTACTCTTGCAGGCTGCTGTAATCCACAGCCGGGCGATTTAATAACCGGCTACATGACTAAAAAAGGCATGAAGATTCACAAAGCAACCTGCACAACATTCCAGCGCATTCCAAACATCGAAAACCGCATGATTGAAGTTGAATGGGAAAAAAAACTAACTAAAATCTGATGATTTCTGTTGAGACCGTGCCGGCTTTTTCGTTTACTGTAACAACTGCGCACTGTTTTTCATCACGACCGGAAAAACGTATTGAACCGATTACATCTTCCTTGAAGACATTAAAATCGAAACCGTAATTTTTGTGAGCATGACCTTCATATACCTGCTTTACACTGCCATTTTTAAAATATGTCAGAAGCAGATTCCGTTCCATTGTATCCTGGATAATCATAAATTTGTCGCTTCCGCCCGCATATACAGGATAATGCGTAAAAACTATTTTCGGTCTGGAATCTGAATCCAGTTTTTTCTTAAAATCTTCAATTTGATTTGCACCCATTGAGCCGTTTGCACTGTCTAAAAAATAAAAGGAAAAGCCGGAATAAGAATCAGAGGAATCAGCATCAAAATTAAAATAATAGGCCGACATATAGGGAAAAATCAGTTTTTCAAAATATTTTGCCCCGTCATTATAAAGGTCGTGATTTCCCAGAATTGACCAGACCTGAAATTGCCGCTGTGCATCAGATGTTTCATCAGTTTCTGAATAAAGGTATTTTCCTGCAACTTTCTTGATTTTATTTTCAAAAAAAAGATACTGTTTAAACTGTTCTTCTTTACCGCTGTCCGCCGTGTCTCCAAGATTTACGGCAAAACGCGGAAGTTTCGTTAAATCTTTTGTTTCACCGTCAGCATATTTCTGAAACCAGGAATTGAGCCAGTCAAGAATTTTTGATTCATCAAGTTCTTGTCTTTCTGAACCAAAATGAGAATCGCTGAAAACAAGGAAACTGTAAATTGAAGAAAGTTCAGGAACCTGTGACGACAAATCAAGCCGGCCGAAATTTGAAAGTGAAGATGAGCGTTCATCAACATTTGAATTATTAAATTCAAGCTGAAAAAGCCCGTAAGTCGGACAGGCAGAACAGAGAAAACTGCAGAAAATAATTATTATCATTCCAAATTTAATCTGGAAACAGTTTCTATTTTTCAAAATGTGTACATTACTCCAAATTTTAAAAGCAGGCTGTTTACATATGGAGAAGCGGCATAACCGTCTGCGACCTGCATTGAAACATCTCCGGAAAAACGAAGACCTGAATCTAAATTTACTGCTGCGCCCAAAAGATAATGGGGCGTACAAAAAACCGGATAGCGGTAAAGATAATTGAGGGCATGTTCAAAATAAATTTCAAAGCCGCTTTCCCAGATTTTATCAATAAGCATGCCCGCTTCCGGATAATCGTCGTAAATTACAGGAACAAAATCAGCCAGTGCATCAAGTTTTGTTGCTTTACCGCCATAGCCGCCGAAAAAAGAAATTGTGGTACCTTTTTTGCTCTGATAACGGAAAGTCGTGTTAAAAATATAATCGTGCTCACTTGAAATATCTTTATAGCGCTGAAAATGATAGAAACCGCCGCAGCCAAGAGCAATCCGGCTTGTTTCAAAAATCCAGCTCGTAAAAGGAAACCAGACTTGTGCCCTTGCCGAAAAGTCAAAACAGTCTTCATAATTCTGAAATCCGAAAAGACCTTCAGCCCAGAAGCCGGAAAGACCTGTCTGAACAGAATAAAGAGTGTTGTAACGTTCAAGGCCGCGTGTCGTAGTCGAAGTTATGTCAAATTCGACGAATTTAGAAACCGCACCGTCATTAAAGCCTGCAAAAATGTGAGAAAAAGTAAAAAAATATAAAAAAAGAAACAGTAATTTTCGCATTATACTCCGCCTTAACGGCCGGTATTACGAATCTGTCCTTCTACGTAATCAGGATCTTTTACACGGACGAGAGTGTTTTCTTCGACCGGAACAGCAGTGTAAATTGCACAGTCATGGTCAGCGTTAACCCAGTCAAGTTTTTCGCCTGTTTTCGGATTAATAAAATCGTATTCAGAACCGCTTACTTTTTTTGCAAGTACTGAAGGCGAAACGAATTCCAGTTCGGTGCCTGAGTCTACGCGGTTTAATGCATCGTACGGATAAACCTTCCAGCCTTCCTTTTTAACGGCAATTTTGATTTTCTTTTCAGGATGCTGCTCTAAATCACGGAGGGCAGCTTCGCGTGCAGCAGGATGCATTGCTTTAAGTTCAGCCTCGCGGTCCTGTGCAAGTTTTTCTCCGGCTTTAAAGACATTTTCTGTTTCTTCGTCTGAAAGGGCATTTCCGACAGAAGCTGCAAGCATGTAAGGAGAGTCACTTGCACCAATTGTTGTTTTGTCGGCATTGCCGCGGTTGTAATAGAAGCCGGTTGTGCTTTCACGGTGAGCAACGTCTTCGAGGGAAGCAATAAAAGGAGCAGCTTCTTCTGCAGTAATTTTTCCTTCAAGGGCATCCAGAGCTTTTCTGTAAGCACGCGAAACCATTGCAACGTAGTAAGTGCTTTTCATGCGGCCTTCAACTTTGATTGCATCTACTCCGGCGTTTTTCATGTCGGCAAGATGGTCAATCATGCACAAATCTTTTGAAGAAAGAATTGCAGTAAAGTCATCGCCTTCAAATACAGGGAACAGTTCACCCGGGCGCTGTTTTTCCTGAAGACGCAGAATACCTGACTGAGCAATTGCCTTTGCATCGGATTCTGTAAGTTTTGCAGGATTTTCAAGTTTTAATTTTCCGCTTTCGATTCCCAAATCATATTCCCAGCGGCATGAATGAGAACAGAAACCGCTTTGAGCACTGCGGCCTGTAAGATATGCACTCATAAGACAGCGGCCAGAGTATGCAATGCACATGGCTCCGTGAGCAAAACATTCAAGTTCCATTTCAGGACATGCATCTTTAATTTCGCGAATTTCATCTAATGAAACTTCGCGGCCTAAAACTACACGCTTAAAGCCAAGAGACTGATACATTTTGACGGCTTCTTTATTCATGCACGAAGCCTGTGTCGAAAGATGCAGATGGCAGCCCGGAAATTCTTTCTGTAAAAGAGGAACTATTCCCAGATCCTGAACGATAAATGCATCAATCGGATACTGCTTAAAATAATCGAGGTTCTGCATGAACATTTTAAGGTCATGATTATGGAAAGCAATGTTTAATGCGCAGAAAAGCCGCTTCTGAGGATACTTTTTTTTGAGTTCGATTACGCGTTTATATTCATCTTCATAAAAATTGTCGGCTTTAATTCGAAGCGAAAACCGTTTAAGACCGATATAAGCTGTATCAGCACCATAAGCATATGCATAACCTAATTTATCGATATTTCCGGCAGGACAAACTAATTCCATTTTAACACCTCTTTTTACAAAGTTTTTTCAAGCTCAAGCTGAATTTCATGCACACTTTCTTTTGAATGATCTTTTGCTGTAATCAGTTTACCGATTCTTTCGACTGCAAGATGTGATTCACTCAATTCTTCATCGGCAAGCTGGAAAAGCGGTGGCATTCCCTTCCATATATCGAGTTCACACTTACGCCCAAGATTACGAAGCATAGACTGGAAAGTCACTGCATCATCATAAAAAAGCTCTTTATCGGCCATCTGGATAAAAAGCGGCGGAAAATCAAGAAGTAAATCCCGGCCTGCTTTTAATGGTGATACAAGCGGATTTTTCCAGTTTTCCTGATAAGTGTAGTGTTCAGAGCAAAGACGGACAGAATCAGCTGTAAATAATTCATCGCTGACTTTTTTGCTTGTAAAAATGTCATTTTCTTCAGAAAAATCAAGCCATGGCGAAAAAAGCACAACCTGCCTTACAGCTTCACGGAATTTGCCTTTAAGGGAATACAAAAGCGCAAGAGCAATGGAAGCCCCGCTGGAATCTGCCATGATAAGAATTTCCGGGACTTTGGCAAATCCTTCGCCGTTTGCAGTCATAGAAAGAGCTGTTTCGGTCTCAATATAAACTGACTGAAATACATGCTGAACATCTTCCAGAGAAGAAGGAAAAGGATGAGCAGGAGCCAGCTGAAATTCCGGAAGGAAGGCCTTACTTGCAGTTGCATTTGCAAGAGCTGCTACAAAAGGACGGTATGCTTTTCTGGAACCTGCGACAAAACTTCCGCCATGAATATACAGAAGAACACGATTCGATGAAAACATTTCCGGAGAAAGCACATCACATTTTGTGATTCTATAAGTTTTTTCTTCACATTCTACATTATTTGGAAGAAATACAGAGGAAAAAGTTTCGTCAATACGGATTCTGAAATCATTTAAATCCATTTTTGGAGATAAATACAGATTTTTGAGTTTTTTTAATGCCGCCCTTTTATCATTACCCATATGATAAATATAGCAAAAAAACGCAATATTTGCTACACTATGCAGTATGCCGATTTGTGTACAGTCTGATTTACCAGCAAGAACAGTTCTCGAAAATGAAAATATCTTTGTAATGACCGAAAACCGGGCAGCGACTCAGGATATCCGTCCGCTTAAAATTGCAATTGTAAATCTTATGCCTACAAAAGAAGCAACTGAAACTCAGCTTCTGCGTCTTTTGGGAAACACTCCGCTTCAAATCGATATTTCTCTTGTACGCATGGAAGAACACGAATCCACCCATGTTTCAGAAGAACATCTCGAAAAATTCTACATTACTTCAAGTGAAATCTTTAAGCATAAATATGACGGCATGATTATAACCGGTGCCCCGGTTGAGCAGATGCCTTTTGAGCAGGTTGATTACTGGGAAGAGCTCTGCCGGATTATGGACTACGCAAAAGAAAATGTCTATTCAACTCTCTACATCTGCTGGGGAGCTCAGGCAGGTCTTTATCATAACTACGGAATTCAAAAACAGGCACTTCCTAAAAAACTTTTCGGAATTTTACCGAACAGGCGCACTGTAAAAGCAGACCCTTTAATGCGCGGCTTTGACGACATTTTCCCGGTTCCGACCAGCCGTCACACAACAGTTGACCGCAAATATCTTGAAGCAGAAAAAGATTTAATTATCCTTGCAGAAAACATGGCCGGGGAAGTTAATCTTTCAAAATCACGCGATAACCGCTCAATCTTTATGATGGGCCACCTGGAATACGACACGGAAACACTTGCTCATGAATACTGGCGCGACGTAAACAAAAATCTGCCGATAGAAATCCCGGAAAATTATTTTCCGGGAAATGACACTTCAAAACAGCCTGTCTCTACCTGGAGAAGTACGGCGCACCTGTTTTATTCAAACTGGCTCAATTACTACGTTTATCAGGAAACGCCGTACGACTTTCAGTAAAAAAAGGCCCGCCTGTAAAAAGGGATACAAACGGGCACTGAAGTTTTACGCTCCCTGAGATTCACCGTCATCAGTGAAAGTTACATCACTTACTTCGATACAGGTTCCGCGTGTTGCAAAGAATCCTGCATAGAAGTAATCATTGTCTTTTGCTACAAAGTCAAAATCGGTATAAGTTTCTGTGTAAGTTTCACCTTTGTAGACAGTCGTTACTGTTACAACCTGGCCAAGACGTTTGATTGTGAATGTTGCAGTATCGTCAGCAGCGTACAGAGCAGAAAGTCCGCCTGAACCGGCTGTAAGTCCGTTTTCGAATTTCATGTTGAACTTAACGCTCGAAGTTGTGTCACAGTAAAGAGAAGCAGCAACAAAGTTTGAAAGAATGCTTTTGTCGTTTGCAGGCTCGTAGCAGTCATCACGGAGCATAAGACCGAATCCAGCCTGATTTTTATCCGCAGTCGCAAGAACGTTTGCGCTTCCTGTAAGGGTAAAGTTTCTTGAAACTGAAATCTGCTTGAAAAGGAATGCCACGCCCACGCTTGAGTTTGCAATCTTTCCTTTCGGAGAAGTAGTTCCTGTCTGTCCTACTTTGAAAACGCCGCTTGAAGTTTCTGTTGCATAATAGCCGTTAGAGGCCGTTGCAGGAGCTCCGCCTGTGTCGCCGAAAGCAGTTCCGTACCATCCGCTTGTCGTTGTCTTGAACTGCTCGGCAGGTGAATATGAACTCCAGTCAACAGCAGAGTAAGCAACGTAAACATAATCCGGATTTTTTACGAGGTCACTATCTTTTGAAGGCTCAGCTGTCGATTTTACATAAGGCTGTAATGCACAAGTTGAATCTTTGATTGTCTTTGCAATGAGCCATGAAACTTTTTTTGCACCGTAAATATTGATATGTGTTGAATCCACGCTTTCAAGTTTAGGCTCGTCAGCAGAAACACCGCTTGTCATTGCGTGGAAGTAAATTGCTTCGTCATAGCCGAGTGAAGTGTAAAGCTCTTTTGTAAGAGAAGTTAAATCTACTGTCTGGATTCCTTTTTCTGTCCCAAGTTCAATAACAGCCTTACCATAGTCACCGGTAGAAGTAATATGTGCGTAAGTGCCAGTAAAGTCAGAATTTTTGTTCAGGCGTACGATTGGTGAGCAGAGAATAGGTGTTGCACCAGCGTCGAGGGCAAGTTTTGCGTAATAGTTGTAAAGGTTGTATTTGAATGAACCTTCTGTATCGGTAGATTCTTCTGCACTTGCAAAACGGTCAGCATCATCAGACTTCTGGTCATTGTGACCGAATCCTACGATAAGAAAGTCACCCGCCTTGATTCCGTTTTTGAGTGTTGTGTAATTATCTTCTGTAAGGAAGCTTTTTGAAGAACGGCCTGAAAGGGCAAGATTTTTTACAGTGATTTTTGAAGAAAGGAAATTTTCAAGCTGAGTTGCATAGCCGTAGCGCGGGTAAAAGTATGTTGCATCGGTAAGAGTTCCGTCTTCTTTTGTGTAATCACAGACTGTAGAATCGCCTACGACCCAGAGAGTTGCAGCAGTTAAAGCAGAATCGTCGTAAGTTTCTTCAGTGACTTTATTCTGATTTTCGGCTGCCGGATTAGAAGCAGGGCTTTCGTTTCCGTCAGAACATGCCGTAATGAATGCTGTAACAGAAAGAGTTACTGCAAAAAAAGTCAGAATGTTTTTCATTGTTTTACTTTTTTTCATAATTTTCTCCATTTTCAAGTTTGTTTTATGAAGCAAATGTAAAACATGTTTTTTATCCAAAAGTGAATTAATTTTGCATAAAAACGGTTTTCTTATTTGAAATTATATAAAAATGTATAATTTCAAGTAAAATGCCAGTAAACTCTCAGAAAGACTGCGGATTTACTGGCTGATTTTATAAAAAACTGCCCGATTTTTTATATTTTCAGGCAATTTTCTGGATTTTTTAGTTCGTTAATCCTTCAACCTGGATATTTTCCATCATAAAACATCTTCCGCCGCCGGCATCAACGGTCGTATTTGTCTTGAATGCAGGGTAGATTCTGATGTAAAGGCTTTCTCCGTCTCCAACATCAAGTCCGAGAGACTCATCGCCTGAATCAATATCCTTGTATTCTCCGTTTGAAGTTACGCCGTCAGGAATGTCTCCGATTGGAGTCGGGTTAGAAAAGTCAGCATCTGTTGAATAGTAAATTGACCACTTCATGTTGCCGCTTCCGCTTGAACCGCAGGTCATGCTGATTTTGTTTACGGTAAAGGTGCAGCCTGTAACAGGAACTTCAAACTGCATGTAAACGTCATCGATCTTTGTTCCGGAATCATTTACAGGCCATGAACCGTCCGTGCTGTTTACACGAGCCATGTATGCTCCGTCTTTTGATGTTCCGCGCTTTACGCTTGAAGTAGAAACAAGCCCGCTCAATTTTACGTTTTCTGCTCCAACTTCACCTTCCGGGCTTACAGTTGGTTCTGCATTGTACTTGTTGCTTGAGTCAATCATCGGCCAGAGAACTGTTACGGATGTTCCGCTTGTTGTACGTGCTTTTCCGGCACCAGTGAGTGCAATCAGAAGTGCACTTCCGTCAATTGTTCCTGCAATCGTATTTCCAAAATCAGGTGTGATTGAAGTATGTGTTACTGTAAGGTTTGCGTTATATTCAGCAACTTCTGAAGGACAGAACTTTACAAACACTTCTGTTCCAACAAAATCAGAATCCAAGTCGATTTCAACAGATGAAGTAAAATCCCCATCCTCTTCAAGACTTACTGTGTAGCCGTCGGGAGCAGTAACTGTAACTGTTCCGCTCGTTGCATTGAATGAGCTTACTTTGAAAGAAAGTGTCTTGCTGGCTTGAGGGTAAAGGCGCCCGAAAGCGAGTGAGCCTTTATTTACCATTACGCGTGCGTCAGGAGTTTTAATGTAATTTGTAAGAACGCCTGCTTCCTTGAGTTTGTTCACAACGATTTCTGCAAAACGAAGGCCGCCAAGAGTGCGTTCATGAGTCTGGTCTCCGTCTACATAAAGATAAGACATTGTAACTGTTTCACCGAACTGTTCGCAGTAGTCAGCGCTTAAGTTTGTTAAATCTACATAAATTGCGTTGTGCTTTTCTGCAACGGCCTGCATTGCGGCAGTATAGTTTCCGCGTGCTTTTGTTTCGGCATCATAAGTTACGCTTCCATAGGTACGTGAGGCGTATGCTGTTTCAATATTGTGCCTTCCTGCCTGGTTGATTGTGGCAGTCCCCTTAAAGTAAGCGCGTGCAAGCGGGCTGATTAGAACAGGAATTCCTCCAAGTTCACGGGTTTCAACAATGTAGCGTTCCATGTAATCGTAGAAAGTTCCTGCAACTGTGTCGTTCTGGTTTGAGTCAGCAAAGGTAAACTGGTATCCGCCGTCTGCATTTTTTTCGTAAACATAGCGCTCGTCATTGTGACCGAACGAAAGGAAAACAAAAGTCGGTTTGTTTGCCGCCTGATTTTCCTTGAGTTTTTCTACAACAACTGGCCATCTGGTTGATTCATTATGGAAAAGCCTGGAAGAACGGCCACCGTTAGAAATGCTGGTTGTAACTGTTGTTTTTGATTCGTCAAAGAACTGAGCAAATGCCTGTCCAAGTCCGTACTGGTCGGTTTCCGAAGCACCGTAGTCGCGCATGATTGAGTCGCCGCAGGTAATAATTTCAATGTCCCCGCTCACAGTTTTTGCATCAAACGGGTCACTTGTGGCTTCTCGGTTCGGCTCAGAAACTTCAACGTCAAAAGAAAGTGTTGTACCGTCAGCTGTGGCCGTAACAGTTGTCTTTCCGCCTGAAAGGGCAACAATTGTTCCGTTGTCGTCAAGGAAGTTTACGATGTATGGGTTTTGTGTTGCCCAGGTTACGCTTTTTCCTTCGAGGGCAGTTTCTGTAAGAGAAAATGTATAAGTTTCGTCGGGAGTTTCAAAAGTGTAGCTTCCGGCAGAAACATTATTTTGATTTACCACAGATTCAGAATTTGACTGTGGTGTACTGTCTGCACTGTCACTGCACGAAATGAACATCTGAGCAAATAACAGCGAACTTACAGCAATAATTGAAAACGTTTTTTTCATAGGACCTCCATTGTTTTCTGAAAGCCACTATATTTTTAATTTTTAGTATAAAAAAGAATTAAACTTGCATAAATCCGTATTCTAAACACAATTTTATATCTATTTTATATAATTTTATCTTTAATCACACTGTTAAAAATAGATACACAGAAACAATGTAATTGATTTTATATTTTAAGTAGATTTTTTTATATTTTAATATGCTTTTTTCTAAAAATATATGATAAACTTTTTATATGGCATTAAAATTATCCCAGAGAAAACAGTTTTTGGCAGAAAGAAAAAACGAAGGCCGCCGCGTTACAATCGGCTTTACAGGCATTGCGGACCTGCGCCACTTTATCGGTCTTGAATACATTAAAGGCATGATGAAGGCGGCCGCTGACTACGACATCAATTTTATAAACATGGGCGGGGCTGTCCGTTATTCACTTTTTGACGACATCAATTTTCTTTCCCATTACAAAAAGAATTTTAAATTCATGAAGGCGCCTCTTCTCGACGGAATAGTAACCTGGGCTGCTTCTCTTTCTGAGTTTATGGAACAGGGTGCAATCAAAGAACTTTTTGCTTCCCTTCAGCCGCTTCCAATGGTAGACATAGGTCACATGGACATTCCCGGGGCGACAATGCTTAAAATTGATGCCTCTTCTTCAATCCGCGCCATAATGAATCACTTGATAGAAGTTCATCACTACAAAAAATTTGCTTTTGTAGGAACAGATATTTCTGAACCGCAGAACCGCCGCCTTTTACATTTTGAGCACGAACTTAAAATGCACGGCATTCCTCTTATTGAAGGGGCACAGGTCATGTTCAGCAAAAAAATGGAAGCGAAGTACATTGATGAAGCCTTTAATACACTTGCAGACAGGTTTGACCTTAAAGGCAAAAAAGATATTGAAGCAATTGTAACCGCCTCAGACATTATTGCCGCCGAAGGAATTGAACAGCTTTCCCGGCGCGGAATCAGCGTTCCTGATGATGTTGCAGTAATCGGTTTTAACAACTGGTACGAAAGCATTACTTCCCGCTCGCCTTTAACTACAATTGACCTTGTTTATTTTAAGCGCGGTTACGCTGCCGTTGAACTTTTAATCGATATGATTCTCCAGCCAGAGCAGAAAATTGAAACAATGTATTTTCCGACAGATTTAATCGTGCGCCAGAGCTGCGGCTGTCTCGAAAACAGCGTTTCATGTTCTAAATTAAATGCAGCTTCTTTTTCAAATGCCGCCGGTCACGGAATTGAAGCCGCCCCCGTAACCGAAGCCAGACTTCAAAATCCGCCGCCAGAAAGCGAAGAATCCGAAGATGAACTTCGCACGCGTCTTATAGCCTCCCTCCGCTCTGTTTTTCCTTTTGAAAACGATGAAAGCATTTCAAAAATGCTCGATTCCTTTTTTTCTGATGTATATGATTCAAACGAAGAAAGCCGCATGGTAATCTGGTTTCAGAACGTAATGCAGAATGTGCGCAAAAGCCGCGAGTTTGACTCCGACGTTTTTCAGAATGCAGTAAGTTCACTGCGCTCGCTTTTGCTTCCGGCCCTTAAAACCGAAAGCCCGTCCGTAATCCTTGCGGTAGAAAATATCTTTCACCAGATGCGCTCACTTGTTTCGGTTTTCCAGAAATATGAAGCGATTGCTGACCGTGAAAATCCTTACAGAATCAATAATATTTCAGGGCAGGCAATAAACTTTCTTTCTGCACAGAATATGGAACAGGTTTTTGAAGTCCTGCGCTATCAGCTGGGCGAACTTGATATTCCGGGGGCAATGGTTGCTTTGAGTGACACAATGAGTTACTCGTTCCCGGTCCCTTCACTTGAATTAATAATTCCTGAGCCTTCAGAAGAATTAAAGACCTTTATGCACAAACCTCTTGGAGAGCCTCAGCTTTTTCCAAAGGAATTATTTGACAAAAACAGGCGTTATTCAGTAATGCTTGAAGTACTTCATCACGCCGACCAGTATTTTGGCTACGCTTTTTTTGAAATGAAGACACCTAATCTTGCTACTTATGATGTTGTCCGGATGCTTTTAAGCAATGCAGTTTATTCAATCTACAAAAAAGAAGGAAAAGTAAAATATTCTTCTTATGAACTTGAACAGACTCAGATTGAAAACATAATAAAGCCTGAACCTTCAGAAAAAAAAGAAAGCAATGTGCGCCAGCGTCTTAAAGTTGAAAAACTCACCGCCTATCTTACCGAGCACATAAGTGAAATGACAAACATCGATAAAATTGCAGGACACTTTATGGTAAGCCGGAGCTACTTAAGTAAAAAATGCAAGGAACTGACAGGCTTAAGCGTTCAGCAGCTTCACGAAAAATTAAAGGTCGAACAGGCAAAAAACATGCTCAAAATGGAAAACTTTGAGCTGTCAGAAATTGCCCGGGAGCTTGGCTTTAAAAACCAGAACTATTTTTCAAACGTCTTTAAAAAGAACACAGGCATGAGCCCCAAAAACTGGCTTAAGAGCAATTCTTAATCAGAATGGTAAGTTCATGTTTGTTGTAATTTAAGTGGACGATTTTAGAATTCGGAATCTTTGCAAATTCAGCGATAAGCGGCCAGTCAATTGCGCCCTGCATTTTAATTGTGCAGATTATGTTTTTAGCCCGGCCGGAATCTCGCCACATATTAATCCACTGCAAAAGCCTTGAAGGATAGCAGATTACATCGCTTAAAAGCCAGTCAAGTTTTTCGCATTCAAGCTCGCTGCAGACTTCTTCCGGCTTTAAGGTAAACGCATCGTGAGCCATAAATTTTACATGCGGATCTGCCATAAGAACGGGATCTAATTCTGCCCTGTCTACTGCAAGAACATCGGCTCCAAGCTGACGAAGCACCCATGTCCAGCCTCCAGGACAGGCTCCGGCTTCAAAACATTTATCGCCTTCTTTTGGAAAATCTGCGCCAAAGTATGTATGAAAAAGAGTGAGTGATTCCTGAATTTTAAGATATGCCCTGCTCGGCGGGTTTTCATGGTCTTCTTCAAAAACAAGAGAGCCTGCCGGAAGAGGCGAAGAAGTTACAGCCGAAGCAATGAGAGTCTTTTCGTCTAACAGAGTGAACAGCCCCATGGGTGTATTAGGAATTTCTGCAGGAAATTTCCGCGTTTTTAAATTAATGTATGGAAGTTTTTCCTGAATTAATGAAGCACGGCGATGGAGCTGATACTGATAGCCTGCCCAGTTTCTCTGAATTTCTTTAAGAGCAGAAGCAGCTTCTCCAATGGAATTAAAATGAATGATAAAAGGCTCAATCATTACAGTACGGGCCCAGTAAGGAAGAGAACCGTTTTTTAATTCAGGAAAAACCTCTTCTGTAAAATCCTGACAATAAATCAAATCACCAAACCAGGAAGATGAACCGAAAGGCGTAAAAGACATGCCGCTTGTTGTGGCAGATTCTACGATTTGACCGTAATTAAAACGCTGTGCAAGTTCTGAAGTGAGAAGATTTTTCATGCCTGGGAAGGCCAGAAATGCCATTCCCGTAAGTTTTTCGATAGAAACCATTGTTAAATAAAAAGCGATTCCGTATCAAAAGAAATCACTCCGTTAGAATTTTCTGAAGTTTTATCAGCTTCGAGCATTTTTACATACTGCTCAAAACGGGCAGAATCTTTTGAATGAAGGATTGCAAAACCTATTTTTGTTTTGCCGTCATTAAATTTTTCCCACATCGGGCGGACTGTCAGTTCAAGAGGTTCAGCTGTGATTCTGGAAAGTCTGAGTTTGACAGTATATTCTTTTTCAGAATCAACTTCGCAGGGAGCATTGAATTCTGCCTTAAAGCCAGAGTCGCTTATATCGGTAAGTGCACCGCTTACAATACAAAGTTCACTGCATTCAACACGCGCAAAATCATCGAAACGCTCTGAAGCCCGTTGTTTTTTCATGCAGTCAGTTTATCACTTTAACACTTACTTGACTACCATAACTTTGCGGGTTTCATCGATGCCGTTTCCTGCAACGCGCACAAAATACAGGCCTCTGGCTACGGTTTTTCCGGAATTATTTTTGCCGTCCCAGTAATAATAATGAGTGCCGGAAGATACACTTCCCTTTTCAAGACGGCGGATAATATTACCGTCAATGGTCATAACATAAATATTTATATTTCCGCTTTCTTTCATCTGGATTTCAATTGCTGTTTTTTCACCTTCATTCGGATTAATTACATTGTTGAGGACTGAAACTCCTCCGCGCTGTTTTGTAATTCCGCTCACATAAACTGACCACAAATCAATGAAAGAAAAATCGTTTGCATTTATCCGGCTCAACGGCATAGAAAAAGCATAAAGCGGAATTTTATCTGTTGTAGAATCTCCGTCATGGTTAATTTCGATTGGATTTTCACTTGAATCCAGAATCTTAAAGAAAAACTGATATTCCTCGTTTGCAGTAAATGTGCCGGAAGGAAGTGTAAATGTCTTTAAAATGTCAGAATCTTCAACATCAGTAAGAGAAATATCATCAGGATATAATTCAAACTCCGGATCATTATGAGAATATGCAATCGACTTTACATTTGAATCAACCCAGATTCGCCAGTCACTTCCGGTAAAGCGGTTATATCGCTTGCTTATACTGTTAGTATTTATGTGAGATTTTTTGTCCATTATAAGCGAGAATGATTCATCATGAGCCGGAGCAAAATATCCGTTTCCGTCGCCTTTGTCACCGCCGACAAACTGTACCTGGAACACAACATCATGACCGGAAAGCACTTTTCCATAAACGCCGGCATCTTCAGAAAAATCATAAACAGCATAACCGTCTTTTAAAGAATTTCCGAAAATTTCTGTTTCACTCCAGTTATCATCTTCATTTTCGAGCGTGTAAGCATACAAAACATTTACTGTATTTAGAGCAAAATCACTCAAAGCATGGCAGGTATGCACATCAATTCCGTTCCCGGCGCTGTCGCGGATATACGAAACTTTTATATTGCCGTGCGCAGTTTCTGTTTCTTCGCCTTCGTCATTTATACGAAGCCAGATTTTTTCGACATCATCAAGAGAAACATTTCTGTTAAGTGTAAAAAGCAGTGCTGTGTAAGAATCAGATTTTGAAGCAAGTTCTACAGAAGAAACAGAAAGTTCATCATCTCCTGAAGGAACGCTGGTTGTATCCACATTATCAGAATCAGAATATACAAACTCAACATTATTTTTTATTTTTCCTAAAATCTCTGACAATGTTGCTGAATCAAGATTATGAAGCAGGGTGCGGTTATAGGCGAGCGGCTTTGTAAAAACTGCATAAAGCTTGTTTGTTCCGAGCGGAGCAAGATTTAAAAGGAATGATGGAGAAGTCGAATTTATTGAAGTTAAGATTTTTTCAGATGAACCGGAATCCGTCTGAATAAGCCGGTTTCCTGCAAGATCAGTTATATAAGCTTGTGACGGATTATATGAAACCACAAAACTTGTTGTAAGCGGGAAGGTTGACTGAGCATCCTGCAGAGGAAGAGCAATATAAAGTCCGTCATTTTCAGTATTGGTTTCTGTGTACTGATCCGAATTTCTGAAAAGCGAACTGTGGACATTCTGAGAAATTTCTGAGCCAAAACTGTATCCGCTGATTGAATCGGCCGTATAACTGAAGGCAGAAGAAGCTCCGTCCAGGCTTGAACGGCGGATACCTCCCGCACACAATGCAGAATCAAGTGAACGGCTTCCCCCTGAAGTTTCCGGAGCATAGGAAACTGTTGTTGAACCAGAACGCCAGCCGTCTTCTGAAACCCATTTATATTCATCTGAATCAGAATAATTTTGCGCATTGTCAAAAAAATGCAGCTCAATCTGGTCGATGTAAGCACTTGTATCTGATTGAACCGTGCCGACAACTTCATAAACTCTGTTGGTGTCATCTCCGTCTGTCCAAAGCTGTTCTTCATCGTCAACAGTTCCAACATAAACGGCAAAAACAGGCGGCTTTAAATCCCAACCTCCGTAAAGCGAATTGGAATCAGAACCAGAATTCTCATTCACAGTCACAGATGTATTTACAGTCCGGTCAAGTTCGTTTCCAGAAGCATCTGTAATTGAAGAGAGAGTTCCAGCTGTTAAAAGTTCAAAAGTTCCGGAAGGTGTTACATTTGAAGCCGATGAATCAATATAGCCGGCCCAGTTATAGAAAGTGAGGCCGTCATGAGAAACTGTTCCTTCGACATAACCTGCAACAGCAATTCTGAAACGGCAGAGATTTTTTTGAACTGCATCTCCGTAAGAAAGGGCAAATTTTCTGTAAATTGAATGAGGATATTTTATGCTGCTGTACGAAGGTTTTACACCACAGCTGACTGAGCCTGAAGAAATTGTTCCAAAGCCTGAGATTTTTATGCCTTCGCTCTGATTTATGATTGCTCCGCCATGGAAATTTTCTGCAGAAGAATAATCACTGTCACTTTGAACAAGAGCATTGTAAAATTCATTTTCGTCATCAGGAGTTACGCTAAGGTCGCCGATGTTTACAGGCTCTGAAAATCTGAATTCAATGAAATTGTGCGCGTCATAAGGCTTTTGAGAATCCGCTGCAAAGTCTGCAACGATGGCTTTTCCTTCCGGCACGGTATGAGCTTCCTGCCCGGTGTAAACAGCAAGGAAAACCGGCTGAACTTTATCAGAAGTTTCGTAACCCAAAGTCAATTCTTCATATTCAGCAGATTCTTCATCTTTCCAGTAACCGCTTCCGTAATTGCGGCACATTGTTTTTCCTTCTGCAGCATAAAAAACACCTTCAAGGAAGCACAAATCCACTGACTTTGTACGATGTTCTCCGCTTAAGTCTGTGCTGTCGTCAGTTCCATAAGAAAGACCTGTTGCATCTGTATTCCAGTTGTAACTTTCGCCCTGATTTTTTAGATAAAACTTTGTACCGGCCGGAATATCTTCGGCAGCATAAGCAGAATCAGCTAAATTTTCTGTACAGTCTTCATCAAGATAAAAATTTCCGTCAAACAAAACAGAAGAGCTGCTGTAAGAAATCAGACCTGCATTTGTAACAACTTCTCCGGCAGAGTTTTCCAAATCCATATCAAATGAAAAACAGATTTTACTATCAGAAACTGTATATGCCTCTGCGATTTTCGGATAATCAAACTGGAAGCCGGAATTTCCGTTCAAATCAGCACAATTCTGTAAATCACTTGCCGCAGTAATATAAGTTTGAACTGTAGAATCCGAACAGGTGACAGAGCAGGCAGAAATTTCTGAATTTAATGCAACTGCATAAGGAGCTCCCCATTGAGAGTCTGTAACATCAGATGAATTATTAAACACCGGTGAACTTAAAGATGAAATTTCCGGGATTACAAAAGAAACCGATGATAAATCAGCTCCGTTTACATATAAATTTCCGCCGATTGTAAAATCAGCTCCATTTGAAGAAAGTTCCGCACCAAAGCCGGCTGTATTCTGATAAGCAAGTGAAGAATAGCCGTAAAATGCAAAGCGGGTGTTTGATGAAGAATAATGCCGGTCAACTGCAGAATAATTTGAACCAAAGCAGGCAAAATCACCGGAAATATTTAGTGAAGAACTTTCGGCATCAAAAATTCCTGAATACAGATACAAACAGCCGGTTAAATTCATGTTTCCGGACAAAGTGAGTTTTGAAGCAGAAGCAAAATCAGCGTAAATGTCGCAGGTCAAAACAGCACCGTCAGAAACTGTCCAGGTTTTGTCTGAAGTGTTTTCTGAATCATAATCACAGGCCAGAAGGTATGAAGTTGATGTAAAATCAGTTTCAAGATTTAGATCACCACAGACAGCAATTTCTGAAGAAGCCGCTGCGGCCGAATTTTTTACGCTTAAATTTGCATAATCGACTTCACCAAAATCTGTGATTGTGTTTGCCGTTGTATTTGAATAAAGAACAGTGCCGTCGTGCTGACAGTCATTTAAAGGATTTGCCGCTGAGTCTAAAATTCTTGCTGAGTCAGAATATTCGATTGTTCCGTAATTTGTAAGAGCGACAGTTAATGTTAAATCATAACTATTCAGTTCAATTGAAGCATCATGAATGGAATTTTCTGAAGAACCGACTGTTAAAGATTTAATTTTAGCAGCCACATCAAGGACAGGATAATTAGTAAGCCCGTCAGGAATTTCAACACCGGCTCCGGTTGATTTATATCGTGTAAGACCGGGAATTCTTTTTCCTTCCCAGTTATTTCTATTGTTCCATGAAGTAGATTTAGAACCGTTCCAGATATATGAGAATGTAAATCCTAAATCCCAGCCGTTATCAAAAACTGTTGAATAATCATCTGATGTTGTACCTTCTGAAGGAACACTCACGGCAGGATCTTCTGAAACAGCAAAGGCACCAGCTTCTACCTCAGAAGAATCTGCTGTAATTTTAATATCTTTTCCAACAGAAAGGTATTTTAAGGAATACCCGCCTGTTACTAAAAGTGTTCCTTCGCCGGTAACTGAAAGAAGGCTTTCTGAAGTGCCGTTTAAAGTAAGGGTATAGCCATTTGTAGAAAGAGTTCCATTACAGGTAAGACTTCCTGCAATTGAAACAGCAGCTGATAAAGTTGTTGTTACCCCGGAATTAACGGTCACATTTCCAAAATAAGAAGAAGTATCTGTACAGCCGATTGTGCCGCCGGCAATAAAAAGTTCTTTGCCGGTAGAAACAATTTTTCCAGCAGAAAGTGAAGAAGCGTTTATCGTGCCGGCGTTTGTTAAAGTAGTGTTATCACTGAGAGCAGCTGTTACAGCAGAAATATTTAAAAGCCCGTTTACAGTAATTGTGTTTGGAAGGGCAGAAGTTGAAGTATCACTGAATGAACCTGTAATTAATGCCGTTGTTCCTGAATCAAGAATAACATTTGTTCCGCTGTGAGTATAAAAACTTGTAAAAAGAGCAGTTCCCGAAACCAGCTCAAAAGTTCCGAACACTCCGTCAGCCGTGGAACAGCGCTCTATGTCCGTATTTGAAGCAATAAGAGAATAAGAGCCTGCCGTTAATTTTGAAGTAAAGCCGTTTGTTACAAAATATGAATCAGACAGATTAAAAACAGTAGAATCTGCTGAAACCATTGAAAAACTTGTGCAGGTAAGCGTATTCCCAAGAATGATGTCTACATTTCCGCCAAAAAGAAAATTCGGAACTGTAAGGCTTGAAGAGGCAGGCGTTTTAAAAGTTTTGTATGAGCCATCAGTCAGAGAATTGTAAAAACAGATATAACTGGTACTGTTCAGACTGAATGTAGAATCAGACACCGTAAAGGCAGAAAAATCAACATTGCCGTCAATAAAATAAACATAATTTGAGGCCCCTGCTTCAAAACTTGAAGAAGAGCCGAAAGTAAAATCGCCTTTAAAGACTGGAGACGCAGAAATTAGTGCCGTTGTAATCTGAACAGGTGCAGATGATGAGTTTATTACAGAGCCGTTACCGTCTATCGTTATATTGTTTACCGTGTTTGACGAGCCAGCAAATTCGAAATAGCCGGTACCTGTAAGCGAAAGAATTCCGGTACTTGAATAATCACCATTAAAAAGAACCTTATTTGCTCCGCATTCAATAGTACCATTATTTTCTGTACTGCCACCAACTGTAAGCACAACTGTACTGCTGACAGTTCCAGAATTGGTAAAAGTTTCTGAAATATACACAGAAACTTCACTTCCAGAAGCAGACAATATAAAATCACTTTCTGTTACAAGATTTTTTACCTGTAAACCATTTCCGTTAACACCACTGCCCCATGCTCTTAATGTTCCTGTCTTTGCATTCAGAGTTCCAAAGTTACAGTTAGCAAAAAGCCATGTACCTTCAGAATTTATTGTTGCAGAATCAGCATTTAATCCAGTTCCATTTATTGCAGCCCGTGTTGATGTGTATTTACCTTCTCCAGAAACTAGACTTCTTATGGTCAAAGTATAATCTGCTTCATCAAGTGTAAGATTACTTGCCCCTTCCCCTGCATCAAAAACAGCCGTATCTCCATCATTATATCCCGGATAAAGCCCGTCGTAATTTCCGTCATCATAACTTGCAACAGAGACATACACTGTCTGAGAGCCGCTTGTACCCCCAAAAGCCCAGTTTGCACTTTCTGTCCATGTAGAGCCGTCACCTTCGCCAGTCCAGTAATAAGTATGAAAATCAGAAACTTCTACTTTTGGATAAGAAAAGGTTCCAAGTTTAAAACGGCCGTCCGGAGTATAGATATCTGCAGTAAAGCTGTCACCTAAAGTAAAAGCTGTTTCTTCACCTATGTCGTAAGTAACTGAAGTATCTCCATAAGGTACTGTTACATTATAAGTCGTAAGTGCCTCCAGAGTAACTGAATCAATAGAAAAAGCACCGGCAGTAGAAAGCTTTGTAACCGTTAAGGGATAATAAATGTCTTCTCCAGATGACTGATAACGAGTAAAAGTAATGGTTGCATTATCATAATCAATTTCAAAAGAATAATATTCAGGATCACTATAAGGAAGGACGGTCAAAGTATCGGCTATGGAGTATAAAGGATCATAATCTCCCACATCATCAAGAATTACACCATCTCCGGGAATATACATTTTGCCAGAGCCTTCAAAGCTTACAATGTAATCATCGCGTTCTTTTTGTATAAAAGAGTCTGTAATTCTAAAAGCAGCACCGCTGTTTATATCCATGGTAACAGTCATTTCATCAGCGTAACGCCTTGTTCTTGTAATTTCTGAACATGAAAGAATACCATTACCAATTAAATTTATTGTAGCAGTAGTTCCGGAATCAGGAAAACAAAAAGTACAGGTTTCGCAGGTTAATACAGCACCGTTCGAAAATTCAAAATCAATCGTTTCATTATCACTGTAGTGAAAATAAATATTCCCGACTGTAATATCTGAATCGATATAAATTGTTTCGTATACAGTTGCAGGAAGATAGACAATTGCATCAGAAGAATTCGGATAACTCTCAGATTCTTCATAACCGGTTGTTCCATCTGTATATGTTACAGAACGCAGCCAGTTGTCACCATCGTCCCAGTCGCCACTTTCGCTCTCATCGTTCCACATAAATTCTGAACCATACGAAGCAATTTCTTTTACTTCAACAGCCGCAGTTCCTGAAACAGTTCCGGAAAGTGTACCGGAATTTATAACTGTTCCGGAGTTTGTAATATTGCTGGCAATAGCGCCGGAATTTGTAATTGTTCCGTAATTTGTTATATAGTTAGCATAGCTGTTTCCTATTGTTATTGAACCAGAATTTATAACTGTTGCTAAATTTGAATTTGTAAGAGTAGCACCGCTGGCAAAACTAAAAACAGCCCCGCTTTCATTATTAATAGTTCCGTTATTTGTAGAAGCGCCTGCAATAGTAAATGAGCCGTAATTTATAATAGTTCCTGAATTTGTAAATCCATAATGACATGTAACCGTTCCATAATTTACAAAAACTCCACTATTAACAAGAGTTCCCAGACTCATTAACCCGTTATTTATAATAATATCAGAAGACCCTA
>NZ_JAZOUG010000134.1:0-4105 GCF_045657965.1 Treponema sp.
TCTTCCTAAGACCGCTTGGCCTCCGACTTAGTTTCTGATGTTTCTTCTACAGAGTATTTCCAGTTTATGAAATCCAGCGGAAAAGGGCAGTATATCAGTAATTCAATCGGTTCAAACAATGATGATGCTTCTTACTTTGTCTGTAAATCTGTTTCGATAAATAAAACTGCAATTGGATTTATCGCGGGAGCTGTCTCTCATGCACGTCTTGCACAGGCAATTGATGCAGTTAAAGTCGGAGAAACCGGTTATGCGATTCTTCTTACCGGTGACGGTACGATTATGGCTTTTCCAAATCATGATATTGTAATGAAAGAAAATTTTACAGTTGAAAATGATTTATATGGCGGGCTTACAGAAATTGCCAGAGCTATGGTTGCCGGTGAAAGCGGTCATGGATGGGTTCATTCACCTTCAGGAAATGAACTTATGGTTTATGGTCCTGTTTCCGGAACTCCGTGGAGTATGGCTCTGAATGTACCGGAAGCTCTGGTTTATGAAACAAGCAGTTCCCTTACACCGATTTTTGCAGTTTCGGCACTTATAATTGCATTTATTTTAATTCTTTCTGCTGCAGTTTCAGTTTTCAGAGTTTTACGTCCTTTAAGAATTCTTGATAAAAACCTCAACGAGATTGCATCTGGAAATGCAGATCTTACTCACCGGATTAAAGTTCATTCAAATGATGATATTGGTTCTGTTACGAATGCATTTAATACATTTGTTGAAAAGCTTCAGCTTATTATGAAAGATGTAAAACATTCCCGTTCTGATCTCTTTTCTGCTGGTGGTGAACTGCATGCTGGAATCGGAGAAAATACAATTTCCGTTTCAGATATTCTTTCAAATATCGAGAGTGTTCAAAATCAGATTGCAAATCAGGGAGAAAGTGTCAATGAAACGGCAGGGGCTGTAAACGAAATTGCTTCAAATATTGAATCCCTTGAGCGTATGATTGATACGCAGTCCCGGGAGGTAAGTGAGGCATCCACTGCTGTAGAAGAAATGATTGGAAATATTTCAAGTGTTAATCAGTCTGTTGCAAAAATGGCAAATTCTTTTGAAATGCTTGAAAGCCGTGCAAAGACGGGTAATGAAAAGCAGCAGGAAATGAGTGAGCGTATTTTTGAAATTGAAAGCCAGTCAAACAGCCTTCAGGAAGCTAATATTGCAATTGCTGCAATCGCTGAACAGACTAATCTGCTTGCAATGAATGCGGCAATCGAAGCTGCACATGCCGGTGAAGCAGGAAAAGGTTTTGCTGTAGTTGCTGATGAAATCCGTAAACTTTCTGAAACTTCTGCTGCTCAGTCAAAGACAATCGGTGAACAGCTTAATAAAATCAAAGGTTCCATTGAATCTGTTGTTTCTGCTTCCGAAGAATCAAGCCGTACATTCACATCAGTTTCAGACGGAATAAAAGAAACTGACCAGCTTGTGCGTCAGATTAAGAGTGCAATGGAAGAACAGCAGGAAGGAAGTAAACAGATTGTAGATGCACTGCGCAATATGAGTGACAGTACAGCAGAAGTAAAAACTGCAAGTGCAGAAATGAGTGAAGGTAATAAACAGATTCTTGAAGAAGTTCGCCGTCTTAAAGATGCGACCGGCGTTATGAAAGACAGCGTTGTTTTGATGAGTTCTAGTGCCAATAAAATTAAAGAAACTGGTAGCGCACTGGATGCAATTTCTGATAAAATGAAATTATCTATCGAACAGATTGGAAATCAGATTGATAATTTTCAGGTGTAAAAATGTCAGAGATTAATTTGCCTTCAAGTTTTGAAGGCGTTCATTTTCATTTTGTAGGAATCAAGGGAACTGGTATGGTTGCCCTTGTAGAAATTTTGCATGCGCGCGGAGCTGTAATTACAGGAAGCGATGTTTCAGAACGTTTTTACACTGACGAAATTCTTGAGCATCTGGGAATCTGTGCGCTTTCTTTCTCTGAAAAAAACATAACTGATTCTGTTCAGTTTGTAATTTATTCCAGTGCATATTCGGTCGAAAAAAATCCGGATCTTATCGAAGCAAAAAAACGCGGTCTTCCGATGATGCTTTATTCTGAGGCACTAGGAGCTGTAAGTGCGGCTTCTTATTCGTGCGGAGTTTGCGGCGTTCACGGAAAAACTACCACGACTGGTCTTTGCGGCACTCTCTTAAAAGAACTTCCTCTTGAGTCTCAGGTTCTTGCAGGCTCAATAATAAAATCATTCGGCGATTCATGCGTAATGACAAAAGGTCATGAATATTTTGTTGCTGAAACCTGTGAATATCAGCGTCATTTTATGGCCTTCCATCCGAAAAAAATTATCCTTACAAGCGTAGAAAGCGATCATCAGGACTATTATCCGACTTATGAAGATATACGGGATGCTTTCGTTGACTACATCTGCAAACTGTCTGAAGGCGGTCAGGTCATTTACTGTGCTGACGATAAAGGCGCATGCGAGGCAGTGGAGCTTGCAAAGACAAAACGAAGTGACATTCAGGCAATTCCTTACGGCGAAAAAGCTTTTGGCGACTACAGGCTTGCTTTCGGACGAGTTGAGGGCGGAGTTCATTATTTTACAGTTTCTTCCCTTGATGAGTGTGCTATCTGCGTTCCAGGAGATCATAATGTCCGTAATGCGACAGCAGCCCTGGCTCTTTGTGCAGAGCTTCTGAAAAGTGACGGGAAAAATCCTCTCGATTTTATTGAAGACTTGAAACGCGGTCTTAAGAACTTTGCCGGAGGAAAGCGCCGCAGTGAAATTGTCGGACGTGCAAAGACTCCGCTCGGACAGGATGTAATTTTTATAGACGATTACGGCCATCATCCGACTGCAATAAAAACGACTCTTGCAGGTTTCCGTGAATTTTATAAGAATCACAAAATTATCGTCGATTTTATGAGTCATACATATACCCGTACAGCCGCCTTACTTGAGGAATTTGCATCCAGCTTCGATTCAGCAGACAAAGTAATCATCAATAAGATTTACGGAAGTGCACGTGAAGATGCGGGTGCGGCAAACGTGACAGGTGAAATACTTTCTGAGCATGCAAAAAAATATCACAAAGATATTTATTATGCGGGCGAATTTGACGAGGCTTCAGAAATGGGATTAAAATTTCTTTCAGAACCTTCTGGAAAAGACTTCCCTGACGGTTATGTGTTCGTGACTATGGGAGCCGGTGATAACTGGAAAGTAGGTAAGAAAATCTTGGAAAAACTCTCATAAAATATTTGTTGAAAATTAATTGGTTTAAGTTATAATTTGATTACTTTTGATAGGAGATTTTCTATGAAACTTTTGAAAAAATTGATTGTTTCTGCACTGGTTTTCGCCGGAGCATTATCTGCTTCTTTTGCGGTAGACTTGTCAGCTGTTACAACTTCAGATATTCCTTATCTGAGTGAAATCAATTCCGGCATGGAAGATTTTGCCGAACAGCTAGGTTTTTCTGTTCCTCAGGCTGCCGTCCAGCAGAATGTTTATGCCGATGCTTTTATCGGAAAACTTTTCCCTGCTGTTCCACCACATTTTGCTGTCGGATTTAATACCGGCTTTACACACCTCAATACATCTGGTCTTGCAAAAGCTGCTGGTAAACTTGGTATTGACGGCGTAAATGATAATTACTATTTCCCTGTTTTGAATGCAGATGTCCGCATTGGAGGCGTATTCCTTCCTTTCGATATCGGTATTTCATTTATGACTCTTGACGTCAGTAATTTTAACACAATGGATGCAGATTTTTCTGCTGAATATTTTACACTTGCTTTTGATGCCCGCTATGCAATTCTTGAAGACGGTCTTATCTGCCCGGGACTTTCTATTGGAGCCGGTTATTCTATGAATAAAGGAAGTTTCGGGGCTTCAAGCAGTTATGCAGAGGTAAATGTAGACTACGATGTTCAGACTTTATATGGTCAGCTTCAGCTTTCAAAAGCAATTAATATTCCTGTCGTAAGAATCGGCTTTACTCCGTTTGTAGGACTTCGCGGAGTAATTTCTAAATACTCAAATGACTGGTCATGGAAGGTTAAAAATTCTCTTGCAGCATCTGCTGTTGACGCTTTACCTATAAAAACTTCAGGAACATCTGATTCTGACGGATT
>NZ_JAZOUG010000135.1:0-4754 GCF_045657965.1 Treponema sp.
TCAGAAGAAGACTGAGTAATCAAAAGCATGCTGATTCCTTCACGGCTTACGGCTGCAAAAATCCGGCTTGCAATGCCAGTTTTTCCCTTCATGCCGCTTCCGGAAACTGAAATGAGGGCTGTGTTTTTAAGGCACGAAATGCCTCGGACAGGACCTGCGTTCTTTTCTGATTCAAAAGGCCCGCGTCCGATTCGAGTTCCCCTTGCTTCCGGATTGTGGCTGTTTAAGCTCCACGCTTCGATGTTCTTTGCTGCAAGAGGAGTGAGGGTTTTTGGATGAAGGACTTTGCTTCCGAAGAAAGAAAGTTCCATTGCCTCTTCGTAAGTCATGTCTTCAACTAAAATTGCATCGCTTACAACGCGCGGGTCAGCAGTGTAGATTCCGTCAACGTCCGTCCAGAATTCGCATTTTGTTGAATTAAGGCAGCTTGCAATGATTGAAGCAGAAAAATCTGAGCCGTTTCGGCCAAGTAAGCCCATTTTTGGTTCGTCGTCAAAGTGCTCGCTCCATGAGCAGACAAAGCCAGGCATTAAAATTACACGGTTTCCGCTTGATTTTCCTGAATCCTGGTAAGGCTCAAGTGCAAGCTGTGTGCGGCCAAAATCAACGTCGCCTTCAGCCTGGTTTCCTGTGGTAAAGATAAATCGTCGGCTGTCCAAAACGATTACGTCAATTCCTTTTGCAAGAAGCACTGCATTCACGATTGGAACGCAGCAAAGTTCGCCCATTCCCATAATGCGGCAGTGAATTGATGTAGGACATTCGCCGAAAGAAGCTACGCCCGAAAGAAGTTTTTCGAGTTCAGCAAAATTTGGTTCGATTTTTTTGAGGACTTCTTTTGATGAAAAGCCCTTGAGTTCAGCCTCGATTTGAGAAGCGATTTCTGTATGGGTTTTTCTTATGCTCTCAACGTAAGTTTTTGCACTTCCGCCGGTGACACAGCCGTCAATTGCAGCCTGAAGTGCATTTGAAACACCGGCAACTGCTGAAACAATGACACTGATACGGCCTTCTTTTGCGCGGCCTTCCATGATTTTTGCAGAATTAAGGATTCTTCTGGCACTTCCCATTGATGTGCCGCCAAATTTAAGAGTAAGCATAAGTTCCTCGTTTTTAAAATAATTTGCGTAACATTATAGTGAAAACTGCTGCGTAACTCAACGGTAAAAAATTCTTTCCTTTTTTATGCTTGTGACTTACAATTTAACAATGCCAAGAATTTATTTGAATAATGACTGGGAGTTTTCTTCTGAATTTTCACAAGAATTAACACAAAATGGTTCAACTGCAGACTTTGAAAAAGTCAGAATCCCGCATTCTTTTACAGAAACTCCGTTTAACTCATTTTCAACCGATACTTATCAGAAAAATGCACTTTACCGCCGCACATTTATAACGGAAAACGGCTGGGAAGGTAAAAAAATACTTTTAACCTTAGAAGGTGCAGCTCACGAAAGCGAAGTTTTCTTAAATGGTAAATCTCTTGCTGTTCATAAATGCGGCTACACAGCATTTTCTGTAGATTTAACAGAAAATCTGGCACCTTCAGGAAGCAAAAATCTTCTTGCAATTCGTGTGGACAGCCGTGAAAGCTTAAATCAGCCGCCTTTTGGCTTTGTAATCGATTACATGACTTACGGCGGAATTTACCGTGATGTCTATATAGAAATTAAAAATCCTGTCTATATAGAAAATGTTTTTGTAAAAACAAAAGGAATTGAATATACTGCTGATGTAAAAATTGCGGGCATAAATCAGACTGAAATCGAAAAATACCGAATTATTAATACCCTTAAGAAGGCAGAAAATGCTCCTCTTTCAACAAATCCTGACGAGCAGATAAGATTGTGGTCTGTCGATGAACCTTATCTTTATATTCTTGAAACTTCACTTTTCGATTCTGATAAAAATCTTCTGGATACAAAGCAAACTCGCTTTGGCTTCCGTGACATTCTTTTTGATGAATCAGGATTTTATCTTAACGGGCAGAAAATTAAACTTCGTGGTCTTAACCGTCATCAGTCATGGCCTTATGCCGGATATGCAATGCCAAAAAATATGCAGCGGGATGATGCCGATATTTTAAAATACGAGCTGGGGCTCAATGAAGTGCGGACTTCCCACTATCCGCAGAGCCATTATTTTATTGACCGCTGCGACGAAACAGGCCTTCTGGTTTTTACTGAAATTCCGGGCTGGCAGCATATAGGAAATGCTGAATGGAAAGATATTGCCGTAGAAAATGTGCGTCAGATGATAATTCAGTGGCGTAATCATCCTTCCATCTTTATCTGGGGCGTAAGAATTAACGAAAGTCTTGATGATGATGAATTTTATACGCGCACAAATGCGGATGCTCATGAGCTTGATTCAACTCGTCCTACAGGCGGAGTCCGTTTTTTAAGAAACAGCAGTCTTCTTGAAGATGTCTATACTTTTAATGATTTCAGCTTTTTTGGAGAAAACGAAGGCTGTCTTCCCAAAAAAAAGGTTACTAAAACAAAAAAAGGCTACATGATTACTGAATATAATGGCCATATGTTTCCGACTAAAACTTTTGACTGTGAAGCACACAGAACGGAGCATGCTTTGCGCCATGCAAAAGTTCTTGATGCAGTAGCTGCACGTTCAGAAATTTCCGGCTCGAGCGGATGGTGTATGTCAGATTACAATACGCATAAAGATTTCGGTTCAGGTGATTACATATGCTATCACGGTGTTCTGGATATGTTCAGAAATTCTAAAATGGCAGCAAAAGTTTATCAGAGTCAGCAGTGTGCGGATATTACCGGCGATGTTCTTGAAGTTACTTCGAGTATGGATATTGGAGAACATGCTGGAGGGGCCAGGGGTGATGTTTATATTATAACAAATGCTGACAGTGTTAAAATGTACGTAAATGATATTTTCATTAAAGAATACAGTATTGAACAGTCTCCATTTAAAAATCTTTTACACGGTCCAATTCTTATTGATGATTACATTGGCCACAGGCTTGTTGATGAAGATGGAATTAAGGAAAAATATTCTGTACCAATGAAAGCTATGCTGTTTGCCCTGCAAAAATACGGCGTAGATAAACTGCCTTTCAAATATATTCTGAAGGGACTTGGTTTATGGATTAGACGAGTTACCAATCCAGGTAAGCTCCGTGACCTCTATGGAAAATACATCGGAAACTGGGGTGGACAGGCTGTTAAATACAGATTTGATTCTTACAGAAACGGAAAGCTGGTAAAAACCCTTACAAAAACTCCTGCAAAACAAACTTTTCTAAAACTCGAATCTAAACGTACTACGCTTATCGAAGAAGAATCTTATGACGTCGCATTTGTATCACTGAAAGCCGCAGACGAAAACGGAAACGTGCAGCCGTATTGCCAGGAAGCGGTTTTGCTGGAGGTGGAGGGAAGTATTGAGCTGATTGGCCCAAAAGCAGTTTCTCTTAAAGGCGGTATGGCCGGATTTTATGTAAAATCCTGCGGAAAGAAAGGTGAAGGTCGTGTAAAAATAACTGACTGGAACAATCAGTTTTATACAGTAAATTTTGTGATAAAAATTTGAAAAAAAATTATTTAGTCTATTGACACTTTTTTGTGATTCATATAATATAACACTCGTTCGCGAGAACATGCTGATCCCTTAGCTCAGTCGGTAGAGCAACGGACTGTTAATCCGTGTGTCGCTGGTTCAAGCCCAGCAGGGGTCGTAAAATTACCCTTTCAGTTAGTTACTGAAAGGGATTTTTTTTGACCTTTTTTATTATCTGCTTAATTTATCGAAGCCTGTCAGTAATTTTTCAGCTTCTTCAAGAATTTTTTTGCAGTCACCTTTCCTTTCTCCTTCAATATTAAGAGGCATTACAGGATCGTGCAGAGATTTTCTGAGTAAAAGCCACCCTTTTTTGTCATCATCATTAAACGAAATTCTTATACCTTCATAGGATTTTTTCATTATAAAGCCTGCTTCTTCAGCTCTTTTTCGGAATGTAACTAAAACTTCATCTGTGTATGAGCAAAAATCTTCACAATTGATTTTGTATCTGATTTCTTCAGCTTCAACTAACGGTTCGAGTTTTTCAATAAGGCTTTCAAGAGTTTTTCCCTCGGATTTTGCATTTGCCAGTGCTATTACAATCTTTACAGCTAAAAAAGCTCCGTCATCGAGATAGAAATTGTCTTTTAGAGCTCCATGCCCGCTGGTTTCCATTGCAAGAGGAGAAATCCTTCCTTCTGAATTAAGCCGTTTACATTCATTGATTACATTTTTGTATCCGCGCTTAAAACAATGGTGATGAAGTCCCAGGGTGTTTTCCAGAAATCTTGTCAGTCGGTCTGATGTTACAGAATCTGTGATTATTGTTGTGTTTGGATATTCCGGGGCTAAAATTGCTGCTGCCAAAGCGATTATTGCATCTCTGTTTACTTCAGTTCCATCGGAAAAAACAGCTGACATCCGGTCTACATCAGTATCAAAAATTAATCCCAGATCCGCTTTGTTTTTCAGGACGGCATTTTGAATAGACTCCATCGCCTTTTTATTTTCTGGATTAGGTATGTGATTCGGAAACATTCCGTCCGGCTCTAAGAACTGACTGCCTTTCGTATCAGCCCCAAGTTCTGAAAGCATAGACTCAAAAAAGCCTGCTGCTCCATTTCCTGCATCTACAACAATTTTTAATCCGGAAAGTGGTTTTTCTGTGTCTCTGGCATTTGGTATCTTTGATTTTATTGTTTTAATTAAGTGTTTTTTAT
>NZ_JAZOUG010000136.1:0-2586 GCF_045657965.1 Treponema sp.
ATATGGTTTGTATGTGATTTTATCGCTTACGCCTCTGCTCATATTTAAATTTTAGCAGATTTGAATTCACTTGTAAATTTAAAATAATTGGGGCTGCCCATTTCTTTTTGGACAGCCCCGTGGGTATTTTAAACTTAAGAACAGAAATTTAGATCTCACCTTTTTTATAAAGAATTTCTTGAGTTACTGCATTTTTTATACAATAACCTTTTATTAGTCTTGTCTTTAAAACCATGTCGCAGCCTTCCGAAAATGCTTTGACATTATCAGGACTTTTCCGCTGTTCCGTGATTTTTCCATCTTTAGCTCTTTTCGATATTAAAATAATATCCAATTCTGTTCTCCTGACTGCGAATTTCTTTTATAATAGCATGGAGTAACTAAAAATGACCATCAGAAAGTATAGCGAAAATGATTTAACCACAATGATTGCAATCTGGAATGAAGTTGTGGAAGATGGAATTGCATTTCCTCAGGAAGAGGTGCTCACAGCCGAAAGTGGAGCTGAGTTTTTTGCATCTCAGACATACAGTGCCGTTGCCGAAGAAAACGGAACAATTTATGGACTTTACATTCTTCATCCGAACAATGTTGGCCGCTGCGGTCATATCTGCAATGCAAGCTATGCAGTTTCTGCTAAATCGCGTGGAAAACACATAGGAGAACAGCTTGTAAAAGACTGTCTTGTTCAGGCTAAAAAGTGCGGTTATGGGGTTCTTCAGTTCAATGCCGTTGTTGAAAGCAATATTCACGCCCGCCATCTCTATGAACGGCTCGGTTTCGTCCAGCTCGGAACAATTCCAAACGGCTTCCGTATGAAAGACGGCCATTTTGAAAACATCTGCCCTTATTACCACGAACTTTAATGGACTACAGCTACGTATTTCGTTCGGCAAAAATCAAAAAAGATTCTCTTGAAGCAGCGGGATTTGCTACAACTGATAGCATAACACATATAAGGCCCCAAGTTGTCAATAGTTAAACTAAAAAAATACAACTTAGGGCTGTTTTTCAAAGTAAACAGTCTTTTTTTTGAGAACAAAAAAGTTTATCATCAAAATAGAAAAACAAAACTGAATCGTTATTCAAAGCGGATTGCAGGAAAAGCATCCTGAATCAAACACATATAGTCAGTCACCAAAAAAGGTGCAGAAGAATTTCATCGGTACCCTGTTAAGCCTGAAGCAAGAATTAAGTGGTAGCTAAAGCTCCGACAGTTATACAGGCAGGTCAAAACAGGGACAGTCTGCTTTGTTATTTCAAATCAAAACAAAATATAAAAAAAGGACCAGAACGAAGTCTATTCATGCAGCCAGGAAGTCACGGCATGTAGTCAGAAAGTGTAAGGCTGTCGGGCAGCATATAATTCACATTTTTCATACGACTCGCCGTTTATTGCTTCAGTTATGCGATGGGCTCTCCGTTCTGTCCTGTTAATCCTGGTAAAACTTATCCGGATCGAATGGCTCTTTCCGCTTGAGCATATAGTAAACCGTGCGTCCAAGCTTTTGGGCAATCAGGCTCATGGCTTTTGCCTTGCCGTAGCGGGAAACCAGTCTTTCGTGCCATTTTTGTCCACGCTCATTGTTGCGAAGAAAAAGAACTGCTGCTTCGGAAAATGCCCATTTGAGATGCACGTTACCGATTTTATTGTGACCGCCTTTTTCTTTCTTGCCGGCTGATTCGTGAGAACATTTTACAAGACGGCAGTATGAAATGAATTTTCCGACATCAGAAAATCGGTTTATCGTATCAATTTCATAAAGAATTGTAAGCGGAAGAATAAATCCAAGTCCGGGAATTGAACGGAGCAGGCTGAATGAATACGGATCCTGGATTTCCATACAATCCTCAATCTGAAATTCAAGTTTTGTGATTATATCGTGATACGACTGAAACATGAAAAGGTCGGCATCTACCATTTTTAATACCGCAGAATCTCTAAACTTTTGTGGAATAGTATTTCTATAGGCTTCACTGCGCATCCTAGAGGAAGTCAGAGGTTCATTGATATTGTACTGATGATTTGTGTTTTGAAGATGAACGGAAAGTTCGGCACGCTGTCTTACAAAATATAATCTTCGTCTCAGTAAATCTCTTACAGCACGTTTTTCTTTCGGATATGCATAAGCAATTGGAAACATTCCTCCGCGCAGCATATTTGCAATTTTCTCAGAATCGATTTTATCTGATTTTGTTTTTCCGCCATGAATTGCTTTCATGTAAAGGGCATGTCCTAAAGCAAAATCGATTCCACGTTCTGCACAGAAATCTGCAATCCAATACCAGGTGAAAATGCATTCAACGCCGATTACGATATCTTTCCCAAATGTGTTTGTCACAAGTTCCAGGTTGTCTGTCGAACATTCCATGTTTTTATGAAAGACTGTCTCTCCCAAATTGTTGATGACACAGATATACATCATCCTTGCATGCAGATCGATACCAATGTAAAATTGATGTTGGTTCTTATAGAATCTCATTAAGGTCCCCCTGTCGAATTAATTAGGATATTGTGCCCTGATGGACTTATCTATCTTAGCATGATAAACCTGGGGCCTTAATGATTTTCATGCAGTTAAGCCC
>NZ_JAZOUG010000137.1:0-8565 GCF_045657965.1 Treponema sp.
TATACTTTTTAATATGTCACAGCAATTTTTTCCTCCTGATACAGTATTTTCTGTAACAAATTTAACCTCATTAATCCGCGATTTACTTGAAGGAACGTTTTCAAATATTACGCTTGAAGGAGAAATTTCAAATTACAGGCCAAATTCAAGCGGACATATGTATTTTACGCTCAAAGACGAAGGCGCACAAATAAGTGCAGTAATGTTCCGCGGAAAAGCAATGAACCTGAATTTTATCCCAAAAGACGGCATGAAAGTAAAATGTACAGGCTCAGTTTCAGTTTATGCACCAAGAGGAAACTATCAGATTATTATTTCGAAAATGGAAATTGCAGGAGCCGGAAACATTCTTCAGATTCTGGAAGAAAGAAAAAGACGTCTTGCTGAAGAAGGACTTTTTAATGCAGAACTTAAAAAACCGATTCCACGATTTTCAAAGAGAATTGGAATTGTTACAAGTCCAACAGGAGCTGCTCTCCGTGATATTCTTCAGATAACGAAAAGACGTAATCCTGGAGTTGATGTTGTAATCTTACCGGCTTTAGTTCAGGGCGAAGGAGCAGCACAGACAATTGCAAACATGATAAAAACAGCAAACGATTTTAATATGTGCGACTGCTTAATTGTAGGCCGCGGCGGAGGTTCGCTTGAAGACCTTCTGCCATTCAGCGAAGAAATTGTTGTACGCGCAATTGCAGAATCCAGAATTCCTGTTGTAAGTGCTGTTGGTCATGAGATTGACTGGGCATTAAGTGATTATGCAGCAGACATGCGCGCTCCAACCCCTTCGGCTGCAGCAGAACTTGTTGTTCCAAAACAAAGCGATATTCTGCAGGGATTAGCCGCCTACAAAGAAGAATTTTATAATCAGATTTCAGGCAAAGTTGAACGCCTGAAACTTATGATAAAATCTTTTGATGCAGACAATATGGAAATCCGGTTCCGCTCGATTGAACAGCCGCTTTTAAACAGATTCGAAAATGCAAAAGAATCTTTAATTGACGGTATAAATTCAAAAATTAAAGACACAAAAACACAAATCGCACAGTGCGTAACAGTTCTACAGGAAGCAAGTCCTCAGACAATTTTAAACAGAGGATATTCGATGGTCAGAACATCAGACGGGAAAATTGTCCGGAATTCCTTTGATGCTGCAAGCGGAACCAAACTTGAAATCACTCCAGCTCAAGGTAAAATTTACGCCACTGTTAATTAAAAGCAGAAAACTGTGTGGTTTTATTATTCGTTTTTTGATAGGATATAAACATGAAATCATTTGAAGAAAACCTTTCCAGACTGGAAGAACTTACAGCAAACATCAGGAAAAGCGATATTTCCCTCGAAGATGCGCTTGCCAGTTTCGAAGAAGGCATAAAACTTGCAAAAACTCTTGAAAAAGATATCGAAAAAATCGAAGGAAAGATTCAGATTCTTATGAATCAGCCTGTAAAAGCAAATCCAGAATCTTCTGCTGCACAAATCAATATAGAACCACAGCTTGATTTATTTTCAGGAGCAGATTCAATAACGGGAAGCGCAGGCGCTCCAGCAGAAGGATTGAGACAATAATGTCAGAAAGAAAACCTGTACGCGCTCTTTCAGTTGATGTTGCACGAAAAATTGCAGCCGGAGAAGTAATTGACAGACCCTCAGCAATTGTGCGCGAGCTTTTGGATAATGCCGTAGATTCCGGGGCAGACTCAATCTCCGTAGAAATCGAAGGCGGTGGAATCGAAAAAATCCGTATTTCAGACAATGGCTGGGGAATGAGCCTTGACGACTTAAAAAACTGCGCCCGCCCCCACTGTACAAGTAAAATTTCAGAATCAGAAGACCTTTTAAACCTTACAACTCTTGGTTTTCGCGGAGAAGCTCTAGCTTCAATTGCAGCAGTCTCAAGACTTTCAATTTCAAGCGGAAATTACCGCATGAAAGCCAGCATTACAGAAGACCATTTAATTGAAAACATTCCAAGTGTTCAGGACGGAAAAGGCACAATCGTAATGAGCGAAGGCTTATTTGAAAATTTTCCGGCACGAAGAAATTTCTTAAAAAGGCCTGCTTCAGAAACGATGATGTGCCGTGAAGTCTTTATCGAAAAATCTCTTCCACGTCCGGACATTTCTTTTCGCCTTAAAGTTGACGGACAAATAAGGCACGATTTACCGGGCGGTGTAACTCTTTCAGAAAGATTTGCAAGAGCACTAGAATTAAAAGAAAATACAAATCTCTTTTCAGAAATAAAATCAAAAGGGTTAGAATCTGATGGAAAATCTGAATGGAGCTTTTCTCTTGTAATTGGAGAACCAGGCATTTTCAGAAATGACCGTAAACAGATTTTTATATTCGTAAACGGCCGTCGTGTTCAGGAATATTCTCTGCTCCAGGCGATCGAGTACGGCTGTCAGGGATTTTTCCCGAACGGGACTCATCCGGTTGCAGCTCTTTTTTTACAGGTAAATCCAAAATTTGTTGACTTTAACATTCATCCTGCAAAAAAAGAAGTTCGCTTTAAAGACATTTCATCTGTTCATCACGGTGTAAGTTCAGCAACGCGGGAATATTTTACAAGTTATGGAATTAAAAACAGCTTTGAACGCGAAAAAGAGCTTCAGGAAGAAATCGAACGCAGCAGACAGAATACCCTTTTCAACGCAATAATCGAAAAAGAATTTGAACGCGAAGAAAAAGCTGTCTCCCAAAGTACAAACGCAAACTATCAAATCAATCACTCAAAACCGTCGTATTCTTCACGACTTGCCGATTATGCACTGTCACAAGCTGGTGACAAAAGCCGACTTAATGAATCAACAAACATCCGCTTTAAACAAAATGTAAGCATGGAAGAAATGCGTTTTTCAATTCCGGGAAGTTCTGTTTCAAGCCGTAAAGAAGCAGATTTTATTTACTACGGAACAATTTTCGGAACTTTCTTAATGGTTCAGAAAAACGGAGTTTTTTATCTGATTGACCAGCATGCAGCCCATGAACGTATTTTATTCAACAGACTTATGAGCGGTGGAAGCGAAACTCAGGAACTTTTAGTACCACTTGAAATTCAGACTGATTCAAAAGAAGACGATGAATACATGTCTTCAATTCAGTCAACACTTTCTACAGCAGGCTTTAAGTGCAGAAAAGAAGACGGAAAATGGCTTTTTTCTTCACTACCTGCCCGCTGGAAAGGAAATCAGGAAGATTTAAAACAGGCAATTTTTGAAAAACATGTAAGTCCAGAAGAAATAATTTATCAGATTGCAGCCATGACAGCCTGTAAAGCCGCTGTAAAAGACGGCACAATTTTAGGACCTGAAGCTGCTGAAAACCTGGCAAAAGAAGCACTTTTATTAAAAGACCCGCACTGCCCTCACGGCCGGCCGGTCTGGACAACTCTTACAAAGGAAGAGCTTTTTGACCGTGTAAGGCGGACCAGATAACACTCTCAAAATAATTTCTGGTGATTATTTATTTTTTTATTCTGAATTCAACTCTTCTGTTTTTGTACCAGTTTGCCCGGTCAGTTTTATCTGCAAGGGCATTTGCTCCGCCCATTCCTTTTGACTGGAGTAGTTCACGACTTACTCCGCGTTTTACAAGTTCGTCAACAATTGCATCTGCTCTTAATTGACTCAATGGAACAAGTTCTTCCCGGTTTTCTTTGTCAGTTCCACTGATATTATTTGCATATCCTTCAATAATTACAACACTTGCCCCAGGATGACCTTTTATTTCTTCTGCAATTTCATCTAAAGTTTCACTGTTCCAGGAATTCTGTTCAGCTGAAAGTTTATTGGAATCCAAAGCTGCATTTGGTACAAAATTAATTGAGTTAACGACCATTTTCCATTCTTTTCCAGGAACTATTACCTGCAAAAGAAGCCCCGTCTGAATTTGTGCGGCTGTTTCAATATTTATATCTCCAAGCCGCTCTCTGTCCTTTTCACCAGGTTTGACTGTCAATTTTGCTGTATATGTATTTTTAGATAATACAGTCTCACCTTTATCACTTTTTCCATCCCAGTCAATTTTTTTAGGTAAAACGCCTCTACCCTTAAAAGTTTTAAATATATTTCCCTGTGGATCTAAAACTGTAAGAATCCATGACTCAGGCTGTTTTTCTAAATATTCCACACTCGGAGAAAAAATAATTATATCATTCTGTCCGTCCCCATCCGGGGTAAAATTATAAGCACCTTCAATATTTAAAACAGTTTTAGGATAAGGCCATGAAGCAAGTTCAGCATTACGTGCTTCTTCTTCAGCTTTCTGTTTTTCAGCTTCTTCAGCCGCACGTCTTTCTGCTTCAATTCGTGCATTTTCTTCTGCTTTCTTTTTCTCTGCTTCTTCACGAATTCTTCTTTCTTCTTCCATTGCTTTTTTGGCATCTTCTATTTTGCGTTTTTCTTCTTCAAGAGCACGTCTCTGAGCTTCAATTTCAGCATCAAGCTTTGCTTTTTCGAAATTACGTCTTTCTTCTTCAAGTGCACGTTTTTCTGCAGCAATTTTTTCTTCCATTTCGGCTTTTTTTCTTGCTTCTTCTGCAACTCTTGCAGCTTCTGCTTCAACAGCCTTACGCTTATTTTCTTCTTCAAGGCGCAGTTTTTCTGCTTCTTCGAGTTTTTTCTGCATTTCTAATCTTGCTTTTTCAGCTTCAAACTGTTTCCGTTCTTCTTCAAATCTCCTGATTTCATCTTCAATTCCAACTTTTTCTACAGCTAAAGATTTTTCAACAGGTGCATTTTTTTGGATTTCTCCGACAGGTTCAGTTTTTTCAGTAATTTTTACTTCAAGCCGAAGCTGATCAGGAGGAATTTCAGGAGCAAAAGCATCAGAACCGACAAATTCAGGAGGAACAGGAACAATATTTATTTCTTCCTCTTCTTCAGTTTCATGATTAACTTTTTCCCGCTCTATTTCTTTTTTAGGCATTTCAGCAATTTTAGGAGCAAACGCTTCTTCTTTTACAAGCTCTGAAGGAACAACTGATTTTTCTTCTTCGGCAGGAAGCTCTTCAACTACCTTTTCAGGATTCTCAGGTACTTCCATCTGTTCATTTTCAATAAATGAATCCGGATTAATAAGTTCAGGTTTTTCATTTGCACGCCTGTTAATTTCTCCTTCAAGCAGCTGAATTATTGTTTCAATTCTTTCTTTTTGCGGTGAATCAGTTTCTAATTCAAGGTAACGTATGTAATTTTCACGGGAATCTTCAAGATGATCAAGTTTCAGCTGAGCATTTGCAATATTCAAAACTGCAGGAGAATAATTTTCATCCTCTTTAATTGCAATTGCATAACTTGCTTCAGCACGCATATAATTTCCCATTGCATAACAGGAATTACCGGCATTATAAGCAAGAATTTTTTTATCTGTGCCAGTCTGAGCCATTCCGCGTACACAAATTGCAAGGGATTTATCATACTGTTCAATCTGATAATAACATACCCCAAGATAAATATATACATTCGGATTAACATCAGGCAGTTCAAGTGCTTTTTCAAAATAAACTATCGCCTCTTCAGGCTTATTAAGCTGAAATAATTCTTCACCTGATTCAAAATCAGTCTTTTTAATTTTTTTTTGACAAAAGGCAGAACTGCACAAAAGAGACATACAGACAATAAAAAAAAGAATTTTTCCAGAATAAAATTTCATAAAACTACTCAAATATTTTCGGCACAAACGCCGGAAACCAGCAATTAAATTCTAATTGATAATTACTTAATTTTATTATATAATTTAACTGTTTTTAAAACTATATTCAAACTGGAGTTTTTTAGTTTATGATAGTTGTTGCAGTAATTTTGATTCTTGTAGTTCTTATAGGATTTCTCGGCGTATTCGTAATAAAATCATTGGCAACACCAAAAAAAATTGATTCAATCAACAAACTTATTAAACAGCAGAAATATTCCGCAGCACAAAAACTGGCAAAAACACTCATTGCAAAAGATTCACGCGATTATCATGCACACTATTACCTTGGAAAAGCATATCTGGCAGATCATAAAAATGAACTTGCACTCATGGAATATAAAACTGTTGCACAAAATGCAATTTTTGATGCAAGAATTCCAGAAGCAGACTTCCGACGCCAGCTTTCCCAGTTATATCTAAAATTCAATCAGCTTGAGGAAGCATTAAAAGAATTTCTTCTTCTTACAAAACTTGAACCGACAAATGCAGAAAATTTTTATCAGTGCGGTAAAATTTATCAGCAGCAGAATAATGCAGAAAGTGCCTTGGGATTTTTTCAGAAAGCAATCAAATTCAATAAAAAGCATGTAAAAGCCTGGTCTGAAATGGGCATGATTCTGTTTCGCGCAAAACAGTTTGGAGAAGCAAAAAAAGCAATTGATTATGCAATCCGACTAAGTCCTGAAACATTTTCTACATACTACTTCCTTGGCAAAATTTTAAAAGAAGGTAAAGATTATCCTGCAGCTGTAAAGGCTTTTGAAAAAGCATGCCGTGATCCGGAATTCAAACAGAAAGCCATGATTGAACGCGGCTCATGCTATATGCTTGCAGGAGCAATTGATAATGCACAGCTTGAATTTGAAAAAGCCGTTAAAGCATCCAAAGATGAAAAATCACAGGAATCTTTATATGCCCGCTATTTTCTTGCAGCGTGCTATGAAAAAACAAGAAAAATTGACAAAGCAATCGAACAATGGCAGATTATCTCAAAAATCAACCATAACTTTAAGGATGTTCCGTCAAAATTGTCAGAATACAAGGACTTACAGTCAAACGACAGTCTGAAAGAATTTCTGACAAGTTCAAATGCTGAATTCATTGAAATCTGTAAAAAAGCTGCCCTTACAGGGTTTAACATGGCTACGCAGACTGCAGAGGAAACAAAGCGTGGTGCACAGCTTTTAGCAACAGAACAGAAAAAAGACGACTGGATGAATATGCGAAAACAGATTTTCCTGATTATTTTTTATCGCGATACAGAACCAATCGAAGATTCAGAAATCCGGCGTGTTTTGGAATTTGCAAAAACGAAGAACTGTGCCAAAGTAATTGCATGTACATCTTCAGAATTCACGACAACAGCAGTTCGTTTTGCAGAAAACCGTCCTATAGAGCTGGTCGGAAAAGAAAAACTCGAAGACATACTATCAAAAGCAGGAATTTAATATTTTTCTATGAAAATTTTATGCGTCTCAGATCAGATTGACCCGCTTGTATACAGCACTCAGGCAAAAGAGCGTTTTAAAGACATAGATTTAGTTTTGTGTGCTGGAGATTTACCTTCAGACTATATAGATTTTATTGTATCTACACTTAATAAGCAGACCTATTTTATATTCGGAAACCATAATTTATCTGAATTCAGTTATTATCACAAACAAAAAAAACATACAGGCCCCCATCCGACCTGGCAGGAAGAACATAATGAACTGGACATGGGCGGGAGTTTTGGTGCAATTTATGCCGGATTTAAAACCTTAAAAGATAAAACGCTGAAAATTTCAATGCAAAATGGGAAAAAGCGTCCGCTTTTAATTGCAGGAGTTTCAGGTTCTATCGAATATAATAAAGGATTAAATCAATATACAAACCGGCAGATGTTTTTTAAATTATTATCACTTACACCAAAACTTTTATTGAACAAAATTTTATATGGTAAATATCTGGATATTTTTTTAACACATGCATCCCCACGTCATATTCATGATAAAGAAGATCCATGCCACAAAGGTTTTGAATGTTTTAACTGGTTTATAAAACATTTTCAGCCGACTTTTCTGGTTCACGGACACATACATCTTTATGATATAAATTCCCCAAGAAAAACAAAAGTTGGAAACACTACCGTGGTAAATGCCTATAGCCATACAATTTTAGAACTGGAGAATGAATAATGAACGATTTTTTACAGACAACAACAGAAACAGACGACGATTTTTCAAAAGCACGGCATAAAGCTCTTTTTAATGAGGTACAGCATTTTTTAAACCCGGATGAAGCAACATTAATTTCATTTTCTGATATAAAAAAACTCTTAAAACCTGAAAATGAAGTTTATAAAGGAATGCAGATTGTTCCAGTCAAATTAATTGTAGGCAGTGAAGGCCGTTATAAAGATTTTGACAGCAGATTTTTTCCGAAAAGCATGCATTTAAAAACCCGCTGGGAACATATTGACATGGCTCATATTAATGATATTCCCCTGCCCCCGATTTCACTTTATGAACTTGGCGGTCTTTATTTTGTGCGTGACGGTAATCACAGGGTTTCAGTTGCAAAAGCTAAAGGAATTGAATTTATTGATGCAGAAATTGTTTCTCTTCAAAGTGAAATTAAATTAAAACCCGGTGACTCTCTTAAAAAAATGACTAAACAGGTAATTAATTACGAAAAGCGTGTTTTTTACGGAGAAACAGGTTTCGGAGATGTTACTGATTTCTGGTCACTGGATTTCTCTGTTCCAGGTCAATACGATGTAATTTATAATCATATTTTGACTCATAAGTATTATATAAACATGAATAAAACAGATGAAATTGGCATGGACAAGGCTATGATTTCATGGCTGACAACTGTTTATTTTCC
>NZ_JAZOUG010000138.1:0-12797 GCF_045657965.1 Treponema sp.
CCTCCGCCGGTATTATCCGGATCAGGTTGGAACTTCATACGAAGTTCTGCGGGTATAATCTCAGCAGTGCGATTATTTAAGAATCAGCACTGCACCCCAGACTTGAAAAATTATAATGAATTGAATTGTGATGGACAATAATTAAGTGCCAAAACAGATTACGAATTTGCCTGTGTAATCTCTGTCGACTAATTCTTTATAGTACTGGTTTTCCCAGGTCATTTCGTAATACAGACCGCCCCATAAATGTGAGGATTTCTTTCGGGTTTTTGAAGGATTTAAGATTTCACCGCCGTAACGCAGAGTCAGGGTATGCATGGAATATCTTGTGTTTGAAATATCAGAGGAAAGGGTGGTTCTAAGATTGATGTGCTGATAGGAAAGCTGGGCCTTTATTCTGATATATCTGAAAAAATCCAATGCAACAGTCTGTTTTATAAACGGGTATGAAAAAGAATTAGAATCAATTTTGTAAGAATCTGTGTAGGTATCGCTGCCAGTGTAGTAATTGATATTGTAATCTGTAGAGAGTGTCATAAAATATGCCGGAACGAAGAAGGTTTCGCAGGTTAAGGAAATGTATTTATGAAGAGGAAGATTTAAAATATAACTTGCGGCAGGACCAAACAGGTGATAGCTTTGGGTTCCGTTACTTGTCATTAAACATGAGCCGAAAGTGTCGTTATTATAAATAAAGCCGTTTTGATTTGCTTTTAATAAATTGTATTTGTAATAGAAACCGATATTAATCTGGTTGAAAAGAGACCGTGAATATACACTTTCGTTACCAAAAGAAAGAACTACAGGAAATGTAATGACTGTGACTGAGCGGGTTTCGTCGCTTGTAAGATTGTCCCTGGAATTTACTGAAGTTGTATAATGATCGTATTCACCCCGGATGCTTTGTGAAAATGTGTCGCTCCAGTCATAATAAGCAGCACCAAATATCATGCTTCCGTGTCTGTGAGGCTCTGCTCCAAAATCAATTCTGAACGGATATCTGTCGTCTAATAGATCCTTAAAGAAAAAAATTGCTTTGTATCTGGCTCTTGTTTCTTCTTCCTGAGTTTCAATTTCTGCTTCTGAGAGAGTTTCATCTTCCTCGGAAAATAAAAAAAATGGAGTGAGTAATAATAGAAGTGAAGCAAACAATAAGCGAAAAATACGCATATTCTGCCATTATATATGAATACTTTTATTTTGTGAAATTCGACTGTAAAAAAAATCGTAAAATTTATAAAAAAAATCTAAAAATTATAGACCATATCTCTATTTTCATTTATATTCTCACTTACATCTTTTTATATATAAGGCGGTTGCAGAAAGCTTGCTTTCAAAGACCTGCTGGAATCACATTTTTCAGGTGGTATTTCATGTTCAATCGTGAGGACTACATTTCTGATTCAGAATGGAAAAAATTTCTGGAGTTTTCAAAAGATTTAGAAACTCCGAATGTTGTGATTAATCTCAAGCAGATTAAGTACAATTTCATCAAGCTCCGGGATTCTTTCCCGTATGCGCATATTTACTATGCGATGAAGTCGAATCCAGGAGAGCCGGTTTTAAAAATGCTCGCCGAACTTGGTTCGAATTTTGACATTGCTTCCCGCTATGAGCTGGATAAAATTATGTCTCTTGGCGTTACCGGAGACAGACTTTCTTACGGAAATACAATCAAAAAAGCAAAAGACATTAAGTACTTTTATGATAAAGGTGTGCGCATGTTCGCAACCGACTCAAAGGACGACCTCAAGCAAATTGCAGAAAACGCTCCCGGTAGCCGTATTTATGTGCGTATGTTAATGGAAAATACTCAGAGTGCTGACTGGCCTCTTTCCCGAAAATTCGGCTGTCACCCAGATATGGCTTACGACCTTCTTGTAATGGCAAGAAATCTCGGTCTTACTCCATATGGAGTTTCTTTCCATGTAGGAAGCCAGCAGCGCGATATTGGTGCCTGGAACGATGCAATTGCAAAGGCTTCTTATCTGTTCTCTTCCCTCGAAGAAGAAGAAGGTATCCGTCTTTCTATGATTAACATGGGAGGCGGCTTCCCGGCTCATTACATTCAGCCTGCAAACGATCTTGCAACATACGCTTCAGAAATTACACGCTATCTTCATGATGACTTTGGCGATGAAATTCCTATGATTATTTTAGAGCCGGGCCGTTCTTTAGTTGGCGACTGCGGAATTTTAACAAGCGAAGTAATCCTTGTAAGCCGCAAAAACAATACTGCTTTACAAAGGTGGGTTTATCAGGATTCAGGCAAATTCAACGGCCTTATCGAAACTTTGGACGAGGCAATGAAGTATCCGGTAATTTCTTCAAAAGATAAACCGGGCGAAAAAGAAGGTGAAGTAATTCTGGCTGGTCCTACCTGTGACAGTGCTGATATCATGTACGAAGATTTTAAGTACAAGCTTCCGCTTTCACTTAAAGCCGGCGATAAACTTTACTGGCTTACAACCGGTGCGTACACAAGCACTTATGCAAGCGTTGAATTCAACGGCTTTCCTCCGATAAAAACTTATTTTATGGAATAGAACAGATAAAATACTAGGTTAAACTTCGATTTTTAAAATCACTGCGCTAATTCAAAAACATTGTTTCATAACTTAATTTTGAATTACACTCTCAGTCGAAGATGCATATGAAATCCCGAGAAACGGTCGTGGAATTCCTATTACCCTCATCCGCGTGAAGACAGACGCACTTTTCTGGAAGTGTACGCATTTTTTTGTTCAGTTGATGAAACTCGACATTCATCTTACTTTTAAATCCGCTGGCTTAAAGAAAGACGGCGGATTTTTTTTGCAAATTTAGAATTTTATTGTTGACAGAAAGTGATAGCGGTACTATCATAATTTTTGAAAAGAAAATTGATAGAGGTACTATCAATTTAACAATTGATTTTCCATAAGGTTATAAAAAAAAGGGGGAAATATGAAAAAACTTATTGCTGCCGCTTCGGCTCTGGCTCTCACAGCAGGTCTAGCTTTTGCAGAAACACACGAAACTCTCAAGGCACACACCCTGCAGACGAGCGTTGGAGACATCTCATTTGGTGCATGGGGGCGTTCAACATTTGAGTTCGGACACCGTAGTGATTCAACAAAAATTACAGCAGATACAACCGCGACAGGTGAAGCTGCTATAACCGCTGCAACAGATGCTATGACAGCTTATGAAACAGCTAAGGCTAACGGTACTGTAAGCTCGATGAGTGCTTATGGTGTTACATCAGTAGAGCTTGCAGCAGATAACTCTAACTATACAGAGTATGCTACTGCTGTTGCAACTTATGCTGGTGTTGTTGCTGCAAGTGCCGGAGGCGATGGAACTGCAACTGGTGCTGCTGTAGGTGATGCAATGACAGCTTATGCTCTCGTCACAACCATGAAAGGCCTCGAATCAGACACATCTGATTCTTCAAACTATGCTGCATTGAATCCGGACTGGAGTTACGGTAACCGAATCGGTTTCTGGATTATCGGCCGCACACCGGATCAGAAATTCGGCTTTGACTTTAACCTCGATGCAGACGGCCGCGCACTGTTTGTACATAAACTGTGGGATTCAACAGAAACCACAGCTGATACAAACTACAACGAAGACGGTAAATATGCTGTTGCAATCGGTGACCAGGCAAAAATCTGGGGATTGTTCGATAACCCGCTTTTCCAGACAAAAGTAGCATTTGGTCGAATGAGAGAACAGGTTCTCCGTGGTACTATCGGTGACTTTGGTCAGAGAGAATCAAGCGAAGTTAAATCAGAAGATGATATTTTCCAGGAAATTTGGACAGCAACAGGCCTGTTTGCTTCTGTAACAGGTAATCAGGATTCAGTATTGAACGGCTTCTATGCAAATGCTTCAATCGACCCTGCAGGTCTTATCGGAATTACAACAGACGAAGATGGAAATCTTGTTTCTTCTTCTGACAGTGCAACTGACACTGACAGCTCAAAGTCAATTCCGCTTTACAAGGCTGTACGCAACTTCCAGGGCGGTATCGGCTACACAATTCCAGGCCTTGCTCAGATTAAAGCTCAGTACTGGGGGGACTCAATCGACACCTCAAACTACCGCTACGCAACAAGCACATATAAAACTGCACGAGATGAAGGCTTTGGCATGAACGATTATTACGGCCGCATGGAATTTGGTATTGACTTCCTCGGCTTTATGGGTGGCGCTACAAGCTTCCTTGATCCAAACCTTGACCTCGAAAAAACACCAAACGCAAATCTTATTGAGCTTGGCTTTAAGGTTCCTATTGTTACAGATGAAGACCTTCGCGACTATGACCCTGAAAAATTCTACAACTGGTACTCTTGTCTTGGTACAATGGGCGTAATTCAGAAAGGCTTTATCCTGTACAAAGCACACCTTTGGGGCGGACAGGGCGTTTCTAACCTTGAACAGTATTCTTACGACCTTATAACAATGGACAAAGGTGACGGTGCTGATATCTTTATGGCTGGTGTAGACTTCCTTACAGAAATCTGTATGAACCCGTTCGGAAAGCAGGATGTATTCCTTGGTCTTTCAGGAAACTACAATATCACTTCTGCAAGTGCTGAAGGAGGGTTTACTTACGGCGGAAACTCACTTTCTATCGAAGACCTTGAACTTCGCCAGCATAAATTCTCTGCTGAAATCTACGTAAAGAAAACATTTGCTTCAAACAACTTTATGTTTGCCGGACTTGCAGGTGACTTCACAATTCAGAGCATGGAAGGTACAGTAAACAGTGTTGTAGATTTGAGCTACAAATCTTCAAGCAAAAAATTCTACATGCCGATTGGTGTAGAATTATTCTTCTAATAAAACAAAGGAGTGATTTATGGAAAGAAAAGAATTTTTTTACAGCGGTGAGCAGACAACTGACACTGAAAACAGAATTTTTGCGACTCTTTCCATTGATTCACTCCTTGAAACCTGTCTGAAAGAAGCTGACATCGAAAAAAAAGAGTTTATCGATTTTGCAAAAGAAAATGATTTTGCGTTTTATGGTTCCGGCTGGCAGTCCTGGGGTTTCGGTGGTGAAATTGATGCGGGAAAATATCAGAAAAGATATCTTCCAGTTGTTCCTCAGTGGAAACATTATTTTACTGTTCCGGGAACTCTCCCAAAATCCTTAAAATCAAAAAAGCTGCTTGTTGCATCATTTTTCATGTATTTGAGATGGAACATAAACGGCAAAAATTTTTACTTTGCTTTATGTTCTGCCGGAAATATACATAGTTCTAAAAATCAATCTGCGCTTCCTCCGGTGAACTTTTACGTTGACCGGAAAAAGCGTTCGATTAAGTGTACTGTCTGTGCAGACGGAAAGACCTGGAGTGAAGGCGATAAAATAGCTGAGCTTGCATTTTTTACTGCAAAAAATTTTTTTACTCTCAGTGAAAAGACCCAGAATCTTTTTGCTTCGGACAAAAAATCACGCTTTGGAACACTTGATTTTCTGAATATTACACCGGAAAAATCAAAAATAACTGTTGCAGGCTGGGAATCCTGGTATAACCATTATGCCGGCATAAACCAAGAACTTATCAAAGCTGACCTTGAAAGCCTTTCTCACACAGAAAATCTTATCAAAAAGTATGTCTTAGATTCAAAAAAGCCCTGCGTATTTCAGGTTGATGACGGCTGGGAAATCTCGCTTGGTGACTGGGATGCCAGAAGAACCCGTTTTCCGGGCGGCATGAAAAATCTTGCAAAATCAATTTCAGAAAAAGGCTATATTCCGGGGCTCTGGCTTGCTCCGTTCATCATTGACTGGAGAAGTGAAGTTGCAAAGGCTCACCGCGACTGGATTTTACGCGACAAAAAGGGAAAACCGATTGCCGCAGGCTTAAATCCTTTGTGGGGAGATACTTTTGGAGGCGACCAGCCGTCTCTTCCGTGGTCATATTTCTGTTTTGATTTGAGTATTGATGAAGTTGTAAATTATCTTGACGGCTTAATTGACACTGCCGTAAATGAATGGGAATTTCGCTATCTAAAACTGGATTTTCTTTTTGCCGGAATGATTAAAGGCGAATTTAAAAACGGCGGGGCTGCTTACGAATGGTACGACAGGGCTGTAAAAGTCCTTACAAAACGTACACAAAACAATAAGGGCGAAAAAGTTGCTTATCTTGGCTGCGGCTTACCGTTTGAGGTGAGTTTTAATGCTTTCCCGCTTTCAAGAATCGGCTCTGACACAAAAGAAGACTGGGATGTTGCCTGGATGAAAGAGGCAAATTTCCCTTCAAGAACGAGTGCTTTTGTAAACATGCAGAGCACACTCGGACACGCATTCTGGGACAACGGCGTTTTTATCAACGACCCTGATGTAGTTTTCCTTCGTTACGAAAATATTTCGCTTTCTGATAAGGAAAAGACTTTAGTTGCGCTTGTAAATTATCTTTTTGCAAGCCAGATTATGCATTCAGATGACCCTGTGCACTTTAACAACGAAAAAGAAGGCGGTTTTACAGATAAAATCACTTCGCTTTACAAGACTTTTGAAAATGAAGATTTCGGAGTTGAAAACAGAGATTCCGTCACTTACTTCATTTTTTCTAAAAATGAAAAATACGCAGGCTTTATCAACCTTTCAGAAAAGCCTGTCTATATAGAAAGATGCGAACTGGTTTCAAGATTCAAGGAACGCCCTGAAAATCTTGAAACAGTTGTGGAATACGCAGAGAGAACGAATGAAGGCTTTATCTTTGAGCCACATTCGATTTCAATTTATGAGGTGAAATAATTATGGATAAATCATCAGTTATCTTTGGAAATATAATCGACAAAAAGACCCTGCGCAAAGCTGCGGCACAGCAGAAAAAATTCTTAAAAAAATTCGGTGATGACAGAAATACGCCTTATCATCTGGCGGCTATGGATAACGAAGTTCTCACTCCTGCTTTCGGTGCAAAAGTGCTTGTGCTTTCAAAAGAACCTCTTGGAAAACTGCCCGAAAAATCTGTCATAATCGGAAATATCCGCATGGGATTCGGCCACTACCGCATTTCAATGGCAATGGCAAGTGCAGCCCACGCTTTAGGCTACACACCGCTCTGGCTCGATTTGAATTCTTTCCCGGAAACTACCTGCACAAAAATCATTGCATATCAGAATAAACTTTATTCTATGGCAAGCCGTCTTTCCCAGAAATCAAAGCTTTTCAATAAGCTTGTCTGGGATCCGCTCAACACGGAAGGCTTTAAGCGCCTTACTTACAACGCAGGAGACCAGAAAACGGCCGAGCTTATGACTCCTGTTTTAAACGACCTTCCGAAAGAAACTCCGTATATTGCAACTCACGTCTGGCCAAGTCAGGCTGCCGTTCACGCAGGATTTTCGCATGTCGTTAACGCAATTCCTGACAACTGGGCGATGGGACTGCATTTGAGTGAGGGCTCCCTTCATCTTGTTCAGACTCCTTCTTCGTATCTTTCTTACCGGACCCTCAAAGGCTTTGCAGGAGAGAAAATCTTAAATCCAATGAGCGAAAACGATATTCTTTATGCAGGTCACTATATGGACGATGAAATGGTGTCAAATATTGAATCTGACTGCAAAAAACGCCTTGAGCGGATTAACGGCAAAAAGCCGCTCCGCTTCCTTCTGACAATCGGCGGGGCAGGAGCTCAGGGAGATTATTTTGCATCTCTTATCAAAACTCTCATTCCGTACATAAAAGAAAATAAAGCAGCCCTTTATCTTAACATCGGCGATTACGAAAATGTCTGGGATTTCTTTAAATCTAAAATCAGCGGAATCGAGAAACTTTCAAAAACTCACTTTAATGACTGGAACTTCACGAAAAATTTTGCAGAAAACGCCCTGAACGACGGTGACTGTACGAAAGAAGAATCGCACGGAATCCATGTTTTCTGCCATAAAGACATTTTTGCCGCTGTTTATGCGACAAATCTTTTGATCCGCTCAAGTGACGTTCTTATTACAAAGCCGAGTGAACTTGCTTTTTATCCTGTTCCGAAGCTGATGATTCAGCATGTAGGTGGACACGAATGCTGGGGTGCAATCCGGGCGGCAGAAGTCGGAGACGGAACTCCGGAATGCCCGAATCTTGAATGGGCATGCTCGATGCTTTGCCAGTTCATAAAAACTCCTGACTTACTCGAAAAAATGAATCATGCTATCATGTCTAACAAAAAAGCCGGTATTTACAATGGCGCTTATCACGCTGTAGAAAAAGCAGCCGGCATTGAGGAAAGTAAATATGAATGGGCAGGCAGGTGAATCTAAGCTTAGAGAAGAAAAAAAGAATTCACGGATTCAGTTTATTATTGAGTGTGCTTTCGGGCTTTTTTCTGAAAGCGGAATCGACAATATTTCAATGAACGATATTGCTTCCGCAAGTAAAATAGGAGTTGCTTCTTTGTACCGGTATTTTACTACAAAAGAAGAGCTTGCCATTGAAGTTGCAACCTATGCCTGGCAGATTGAGCAGACCATTTTTACCGAAGTTTTTACGAGTGAAGAATACAAAAATTTAAGCGGGTTCAATCAGCTTAAAGAACTTCTTGAAATTTTCAGTGATGCAATCGTAAGTCAGAGAAGCTTTTTCGGATTTATTTACTATTTTGATTCGTTTATCAAAAAAGAAAAGGTTTCTTCTGACCGGCTTGCTCAATACGAAAAAACAATTTCTGAGACGAATGCAATCGTTATTCATGCCCTCGAAAAGGGAATTGCAGACGGTTCTATTTCGCTCAGTGGAAGTAAAAATGAAGTGCTTGCAAAAGCCAGTGTTCAGGAAATGTTCACTACAATGCTGCATTCACTTTTCTGTCTTGCACAGAAACTCTCAATTTCAGGCGACCTTTTGAACATGGATACCATGGTCGAAAGCCGCAAACAGATTGAGATTCTGATAAATATAATTCTTGTTGCGCTGAAAAATTAAAAAAAAGGAGAAAAATATGCTTGGCTTAAAAGAAAAACTGTCATACGGTCTTGGGGCGGTCGGAAAGGACATGGTTTACATGCTTTCTGCCAGTTACATTCTGTATTATTTTCAGGACATTCTTGGGGTAAGTGCGGCCGCTATGGGCGTTATTCTGCTTGCTGCGCGTGTGTTCGACGCATTTAATGACCCTATTATGGGCGTTGTTGTTGCAAAAACTAAGACCCGATGGGGAAAATTCAGGCCCTGGCTTTTAATCGGAACTCTTACTAATGCAGTAGTTCTTTTCCTTATGTTTGCAGCTCCTCCCCGCCTTGATGCCGCAGGTCTTGTTGCCTATGCTGCAGTAACTTACATTCTCTGGGGTGTTACTTACACCATGATGGATATTCCTTACTGGTCAATGATTCCGGCCTTTACTTCAGGCGGAAAGGAACGCGAAGGACTTACGACGCTTGCCCGAAGCTGTGCCGGAGTCGGCTCTGCAATAATTTCAATCGCAACAATGATTGTAGTTCCTCTTCTTGGAAAAATGTTTGGCAGCACAGCTCCAGCTGATTTAATTCACCGCTATCCAAGTTCGCAGTGGGCAGAACTTAACGGATTTAAGTTTTTTACTCTTGGAGTTTCCGTTCTTTTCGTAATATTTACTCTTGTTATGTGTCTTACAATAAAAGAAAAATCATCTGTAGACATGAAAACTGCTAAAATCAGTGAAATGTTCCGTGCGCTTCTTCAAAACGATCAGGCTATGTGTGTAGTTCTTACAATCGTTGTAATAAACATTGCACTTTACATTACTTCAAATCTTGTAATTTATTTCTTTAAGTATGATTTGGGGGGAACTTCATGGAATGACAGTTACGCGCTCTTTAACATGGTCGGAGGCGGAACTCAAATCCTCGCAATGATGATTTTGTATCCGTTTTTAAGAAATCTTCTCAAGCTGAACAACATAAAGATTTTTTATGTAAGCATTTCAATGAGTATAATCGGCTATATTGCACTTTTTGCAATGGCAACACTTGGTGTAAATAATGTTGTTCCTTTTTTGATTCCAGGTGTTCTTGTAATGGCGAGCGCAGGTGTTAACAATGTAATTATCACTGTTTTCCTTGCAAATACAGTTGATTACGGCGACCTTAAAAACGGACGCCGTGATGAAAGCGTTATTTTTTCTATGCAGACTTTTGTTGTAAAACTTGCTTCCGGCGTTTCGGCATTTATTGCTTCAATTGCACTTTCAGTTCTCAAGTTAAAGCAGTATACAGACGGTGCTGCCGGATTTGCAAATATTGATTTTTCAATCGGTGTTTCTGCTGCCTCGAAAATGGGACTGCGAATGGTAATGACAGTAGTTCCGGTTATTGTTCTTTTAGGCGGTCTTGTAATTTTTAAAAAACATTTTATTCTTACTGACGCCAAAATTGAAGAAATTAATTCCGAACTAAAAGCGAGAAAATCCGTCTGACGACAGGACCTGCAAAGCATAACTGCCAGAAAAATGCCATCGGAAAGTTCAAAACTGTGGTCTTAATCCAGATTGAGACCACTTCGCTTTGCAACAGCCCGCCTTTGAATAAAATTGTTGCTGCAAGGCTCATCATCGGGCACATAAACATTACTGAGAGAACCGAAATAGCAAGAATAATAAAAATCGGTTTTGTCTCAGCAGGATTAAAAATCTTAAAAGTAAATTTTTTTGCCAATGGACCTGCAATAACCATGTCGAGTACAAAGGCAATCGGCCCCATAATCAAAAGTTCTTTGAATGCACCCAAAAAGACCATGTTTGATAAATCACTAATGGCAAGACTCATATTATAGCAGATGAGCGCATAGACCATAAAAAAAACCATTAAAACTGTAAAAATGATTTCCTGAAATAAAGACTTTGGCATAATTTAACCTCCAATGCCGAAAAATTATCAGCAAGATTGTTAAACTACGCATTTACGAACTGGAAAATTGTAAAAAAGCGCATGAGGCTTGGAATCAGAAATCCCAAGATTCAATCTCGTGTTGGAAAAATTTAGCAGATTTTAGAAAATTATGCAAGAATATTGAATAATTTACAGTGCTTCTTTTATGGTTTCTTTTAACTTTCTGTGCTAAACTTGAGTTATGGAATTAAACTCACTTACATCAACATTCACATTATTAAACGGAAATAAAATCCCGTGCATAGGATTCGGAACCTGGCAGAGTGCGGACGGCGATGAAGCTTACAATGCTGTTTTTTCTGCCCTTAAAAACGGTTACCGTCATATTGATACAGCGGCCGCTTACGAAAATGAAGAAAGTGTAGGAAAGGCAATCAATGATTTTTTGGCTTCCAGCGGCGTAAAACGTGAAGAGCTTTTTATTACCACAAAGCTCTGGAATAATGACCACGGATATGAATCAACCAGAAAAGCAATCGAAACTTCACTAAAAAAAATGAATCTTGATTATCTTGATTTGTATCTTATTCACTGGCCAAATCCGCTCAAATTCCGAAACTGCTGGCAGGAAACTAATGCAGGAAGCTGGCAGGCAATGGAAGAAGCTTATGAGGCAGGAAAACTACGTGCGCTTGGCCTTTCAAATTTCCGGCAGCACCATATTGAAGCTCTTCTAAAAACAGCGAAAGTCAAGCCGATGGTAAATCAGATTATGGTCTGTCCTGGACAGAGCCAGAAAGAACTGTGTGAATATTCACGCTCGCTTGGAATGCTTGTCGAAGGTTACAGCCCTCTTGGAACTGGAAAGATTTTTTCAAGTGAGCAGATGCAGAATCTTTCTAAAAAATATGGCCGTTCTATCGCTCAAATCTGCATCCGCTGGAGTTTACAGCAGGGATGTCTTCCGCTTCCAAAAAGCGTTCACGAAGAGCGAATCATTGAAAATGCTGAAGTATTTGACTTTGAGCTGGAAGAATCTGACTGCATTTTAATTGCAAATCTTACCGGTCTTGAAATCCGCCAGAACCGGAATCCTGATGAGGCACCGTTCTAATGAAACGAATATTATTTATCTGTCACGGAAATATCTGCCGTTCGCCAATGGCCGAAATGGTGATGAAACATTATGTAAAAAAAGCCGGGCTTGAAAAAGATTTTTACATTGATTCTGCCGCTACAGACTACGACGAAATCGGAAACGGAATGCACAGGGGAACCCGACAGATTCTTACTCAGAATAACATTCCGTTCACTGACCACCGCGCCCGCCTTGTTACTCCCGACGACTATAACGAGTTCGACCTTCTGATTATCATGGACAGCGAAAACGAGCGTCATTTAAAAAGAAGGGTAGGCGAGGATACTGAAGATAAAGTCCACTATCTTTTGGAATACACTGGTGAAAACCGCGATGTAGCAGATCCATGGTACACCGGCAATTTTGAAGAAACCTGGAGTGATGTTACAAGAGGGTGTTCTGCACTTCTTAAGTTAGTAACAGCAAAAAATAAAATCAGTGAATGAATTTCTAAAAAAATGCTTTTTCTACCCTTGACTAAAATAAAAATAATGTATATTATTCTTTTCATTCAGCAATGAACACATGGGCTATTAGCTCAGTAGGTAGAGCACCGCCCTTTTAAGGCGGCTGTCGATGGTTCGAATCCATCATAGCTCATTAAAGTTTCATGTGTTGGAGTTGGGCTATTAGCTCAGTAGGTAGAGCACCGCCCTTTTAAGGCGGCTGTCGATGGTTCGAATCCATCATAGCTCACAAATCGGGAACATCTGCTCAGATGTTCCTTTTTTTTTCCGGCGCATGAGCCGGTGAAAACATGTAGCGAAGCGGAATGTTTTCACAATAAACCACCTGCTATGCGGGTGGTGGGCAAAAGCTTATAGCAAAAAAAACTTTCCTCGAAGGTGTA
>NZ_JAZOUG010000139.1:0-2423 GCF_045657965.1 Treponema sp.
ATAGATTAACAGGATTTTTGTATTAATTCTTATAATATACACTGTCTACATCAAAGAAGGTTTCGTTAATGAATTTTTTTTGATTTCTCATATTGTATCTATCCAGATTGAAACGTTCCGAAATCACAACCCCTTCTTTAGTATAAAGGGTTCGCATCGCAGTACTTACCGGGCAGAAATAGTCATAACCCATATTTTTCAAATACATCAGTCGTTCGTCACCTTCATGCAGATGATAACCAAAGGGACTGATGTAAATATCCGGTTGCAGAACAACTTCATAAATCCGTTCTTTAAAACGATTGGTATCATAATGAAGATTTTCATTGGATACAGTACCGTCTTTAAAATAGTCATTGTGTGTATAACTGTGACAGGCAATCAACCATCCGGTATTCTTTAAAGCGGTTGCTACCTTGGTAGCTTCATCCATCAGTTTTTGCTTTTCTTCTCCTTCCGCTTTAATAAAGTTATAGCCAAATGCACCTTCATAGCCGGTAACAGCTACAACCCCTTTTGCTCCACGAAAAGAAAAATCGGGATGTTCTTTGACAAACTGATCCAAAATCGGCATTACATCGCCATTGTAAGAAAGTTCTGCCTTTCCTTCCGGTGTAACTACTTCACAAACAATTTCACCGTTTTCATCCACAACCAACCGTTCAGCAAAACCGTCACCTTCCATATAGTCATAATAATTTACGTCGTCAATGGAAATAATCAGCGGTTTCTTACCGGCCGGCAACATCACAGGCTGATCTTTCTGAATCAGATTCATTGGATACAAAATAAAATCTCTTTCATAAAGCTGGGGAAGCATCGCCTGAAATTCAGACACAGTAGTCATCCACATATCATAACCCTCTGCCTTATAGTCGCCGTCAAATGCGAGCTCAGGATACACCACAAGACTGTGAAAGAAAACATGATAAAACTCACCGTCATATTCTGTTAAAGTAGCTTGCTGAGTTTCAATTTCCTGCTGCACAGCAAGAATTTTTTCTTCAGCTTCATAACCGGAATCAGCAAGGACCTGCAGGGCTTCTTCATAGAAATACCCTTGACTCAGTTCATTTGCACTATTGATTGCAGTGGTAACAGCCAATTCTTTCTCTTTTTTCATATTTGAATAACGAACACAAATTACCACCAGACAAATTACCAAAACTGCTACTACGAGCAACCGTCCCGGAAGTTTATTTCTTTTTTTTCGTCTTCCCAGCATTGTACATTCCCCTCTTTACAAAGAACATTTTCTCTGTGATGCATATGAACAGAAAAAAGACACCCAAAGGATGTCTTTTTTCTTGGAGCTCCCGATGGGAGTTGAACCCATGACCTCATCCTTACCAAGGATGCGCTCTACCTACTGAGCTACGGCAGCCAACCAACGAATGATATTATAATACATAACTTTCAATTTGTCAATATATTTTTTAAAATTTTTTTAATTTTTTTTTATTTCCTCGAAAAATGCAAAATTGGATATTATTTTTGAAGAAAAAACACGTATCATTCAATAATTATGCACCGAGTAAATTCTGGTCAAATGCGTACAAGGCTTCATTAATTTCAAAAACATTATAATTGCTGTTTTGAATAAAAAATTCAATAATCAAATCAAATTTACTGCTGTTGGAAAAAGCAAATCCAGCTTTCTTAAGCATACTCTCGGTTTCTTCCAAAGATAGCTCCAATGCAATGGCAAAAGCAAGCACTGTTGATTTACTCGGTCTGTAAAAACGGTCACTTCTTATCTTGGAAAAGAGTTTTCGGTCAATGTTTGCCTTTTTGTAACATTCACTGTCGCTCATTCCTTTTTCATCAATTTTCCGAAGAAGCATCTCGGTAAAACTTTCATCCAAAGACTGTTCCAACATTCTTTGCAGATTTTCTGCGGATATATTTCTCTCCATCTCCACGCTCATGCACGGTAAGGGAGTAGAAAACACCTCTGGTACAGAATCACTTTTTGCAGAGCAACAGACATATGAATCTACAAAATGATCATCAATATACGCTTTTAATAAAAGAAATTGATTTTGTTCCATAGGATTTCCTCATTCACATGATAACACATTCAAATTTTACAATTCGCCATCCAGCGTGATCTGGTTTTTTCCATTGTTCTTGGAAGCATATAAATGTTGGTCAGCTCTTTTGAAAACCGTATCTTTGGTATCATCTTTAGAAAGCTTGGCAATTCCACAAGAAAACGTCATACTTTTCTTTGTGAATGAAAAATGCAACTTGGAAAAACAACTTAAAACAGACCCCAATATCGTTTCAGATTCTACCAACGTTTTTTCACTCAGAATCAATGCAAATTCTTCACCGCCGTACCGACAAGCGTAATCGCCTTCTTTACAACAGCTTTTCAAAATATCCGCCAATGCAATTAAGACCGTATCTCCTGCATTATG
>NZ_JAZOUG010000140.1:0-7860 GCF_045657965.1 Treponema sp.
TAAGCCGGTTATTTCTCACGAAACAAACGAAAATTTCATCAGTCTTTCTTCTTCCGAACTCAAAAAACTTAACGACGGTGAATATTTCTGGTCGGTTACGCAAACTGACAGCGAAGGAAACGAATCTGCAAAGGCAGTAACCCGCCGGTTTTATGCAATTAACGGTGAAATTGAGCAGAGAACGGTCTTTCCGCCGGATAATTACGAAGTATGGCTGCCGCTTTTAAGCGACACCCGATTTACATGGAAAACAAATCTTTCGTTCATGCAGTATCTTCAGATTGCAGCAGACAGGGATTTTAATCAAATCATTTTTGACTCTGAAACAAACGGAACATCATTTTCCGGAGCAGGCCTTGATATTGGAGAGTATTATTGGCGTATTACAACTAAGGAGGAGAACTTCAAGCGCGCAACACCGGCAAAAAAACTTTGTGTCGTTGGAGAACTTGATTTTCCGAAAATCGAATATCCGGCAAACTCAAGAAAAGCCGTAGTCCGTCCGACCGAACCGTGTACCTTTGCATGGAAAGAAGAAGAAGGCGCAGACTATTACCGTGTAAAGCTTTACAGACAGGACGGTGAAACACCATTGTACGATGAAAATTTCATAAACGGAACAAGCGTCGACATTGATGTGGAAAAATTCCCTGAGGGAAATTACCGCTGGGAAATTCAGTCCTATGCTTATGAAACCGCCCTTTCTTCGCGCAGAAGTTCTCTTCTTTCCAGAGCAAATTTTACACTTCGAAAAATCCGCCCCGTAACTCTTATTTCACCACAAAATGGAAAAGTTTACGGCGGCTGGGAAGCAATTGAAAATCCGACAGAATTACAGTGGGCTTCATCAGAAAATTGTTCAAGTGCACAACTTATTCTCACCAAAAAAAATGGAATTGAACCAGGCGAAAAAATTTTTGACCAGAATTCATACAAACAGGTTTTTCAGCAGCTTTCTTCAGGCGATTATGAATGGACTGTAAAAGCCTTTACTGAAGATGAACTTGATATTTCTGCTACTCAAAGCTTTACTTTCAAAGTTGAAGAAATTCCTCCGTTTGCAGCTCCAAAAAACGCCCGCACTGAAGGCGGCAGTCTTTTCAATGCAGATTATCTTAAAAAAACGCCTTACATTGTCTTTTACTGGGAAAAAGTTAACAGAGCAGACAGCTATATTCTTGAAATATTTAAGAAAGGAAAAGTAATACACAGGCAGGTTATTTCTGATGTGAATATAACAAAATTTAAATTTGAAGATCTTCAGAAGCTTTTAAAAGGTGATTTTGCATGGAAACTCCGTGCCGTACGCATGACCGATGACAAAAAAGAAGTTCTGATTGACGGAAATCCGGCCGAAGGAATGTTCACGATTGACTACACTTTAAACGCAAACGGCGGAAAACGTAAAAATACAGGGGCATTGTATGGTCAGTAAAAAATATTTTGCCTTTGTATCTGCTTTTTTTGTAATGTTTACAGTTTTTTCACAGGAAACAGCAGAGTCTCCCGTTCAGGAAGAAACTGAAGAAACAAACGAACTTAAACAGCCGTTCAGCTGGAGCAGTGCGGGAGATGTTTTAAAATACGAAATCATAATAGACAGATTTGATGAAAAAACAAATGACTTTCTCCCCTATTATTTCCATGAAACAACAGAAGAAGAAAGCGAAGCCTGCCTTATCTATATTAATCCGATTCTTCCGCCGGGAGAGTACCGTTCTACAATCAAAGTGTACAATATTCTCGGTCTGCTCGAAGAAGATTTTACAAGTCAGGACGAATTTATTGTCAGGCGTGCTTACCGCCCGGAAGTGCGCAGTGTAAGCTATCCGCTTTACATGAGAAGCACGATTTATCTTGATGACTTAGACAACAACGGAATCATCGAAGTTGACGGCCGCAATCTTTTTATGCCGGATGAAACAGGAAAAAGCCTTACATTTACCGACTATGCACTTAAAAACGGCAGGCGAAGCGTAAAAGCAGATAAAATTCTTTCACACTCAGAAAACAACAGGAAAATTACTTTCCAGTTCGACATGAAAACTCTTCCTGTAGGCGAATATTTTCTTATTGCAACAGATGCTTCCGGCTTACATTCAGAAGAAAACAATTCATCTAAGTTCACTGTAAAATTTAAAAAATGGCTTGATATAGACATTGAAGGCGGCTACACCTTCCCGGTAATTCTTCACGACAACACAATCAAATATTATCTTGAAACCAATAAATTTCCTTTAAGTGCACAGGGAAAGCTTTCTGTAATGCCGTTTAAATATCACTGGGGATATGTGGGTCTTGGATTACGGGGAACTTATTCTCATGCATCAGCTGATTTCGGCACCTACTCAATCGACGGAAACATTATTCAGGCTCATGCTCTTTTAATTTATCAGAAACCTGTCTTAAGGCGCCGAGTTATTCTTGAACTTCATGGCGGTCCTGGTGTAACATATTTTAACAACTTTATGTTCCACTTCCCGAACAACATTGATTCACTTGCGCTCAACACACTGAGCACGTCTTTAATCGGGGGACTTGCTGCTCAAATCTATATTAATAAACGCTTATATACGGAAGTCAGTGCAGATTATATCTATACACTGAACAAAGACATAACAATGGGAACACTTCAGCCTTCACTTGGTGCAGGCTGGCAGTTCTAACGAGGTGGGCTATGATGATTTTTTTTAACCGGTTGAAAGTCTTCATCACAATATCACTTGCTTCCATGCTTTTTTCTTCCTGTGGGGAACTTTTTTCGCCTACATTTGATGAACCTGTAAAACACTTTTTTGAAGAATACACAAACTCTGCAGCTATTGAACAGGAAACTCTTCCACAGGGAACAGAAACACCTGCAGGGATTCTCTGCGTATCCTCTTCAGGAAATGCAGAAGTCACTTTCATACTCAGAAATCCACAGCAGTACAAATTAAATTTCGCCTATGAATTCAACAGTCCGGAAGTCAGTGCAAAAGCTCAGGAACTTACAGCAGCCGGATACACTGTATACACATTTACTCAAAGCACTGACACTTATTCAGGAAAATTAAATTTTTCCAAAGACTTTTTATATTCAATTGATGAAAGCAACGCCGGCAAAAAAGATATTTCCGGCTATATTACAATCACAGAGCCAAAAAGCGGCAGAAGTTTTGCTTCATACCCTGTTTCATTTCATGCAAATTCAGCGCCTCCTTCAGTTCAGGGAGTCTGTTTCCAGCGTTCTTCAGAAAGTGACGGAGCAACTTACATCGTATGTTTTTATATGCCGGATACAGGCAGTTCTGTAATGGCACTTCACAAAGAAGACACCCACACTGTTTACATAAACGGCGTAAAAAAATACACAAAAGACGGTCAGATTTACACTTCAGCTTCTAAAGACGAAGACGGAAACTGGGTAATTTCAGATTCTGATCCTGATTTTTCAACTTCTGTTTCTTCAATGTATCCTCTTTCTGAAGAATCATCTGCATTCAGTTTTAATGCATCAAAATGTCCTTCCGGATACACTGCCCTTTACTACGACACAGGCTGGCCGGTTACAACAGATACAAAAACCTGCACAATCACAATTGAAGATGATGACGGCCTTACAAGTACAATGGTCATTTCAAACAACGCCAGTCAGCTTAAATCTGCTGAAATCCGTGAAACAGCAGACACGGCTTATGATGCTGATGAAGATTCATTCCGCTATACACTCCACATAAGCCATGACGGAATGTGTACGGACGAAACTTTTAGCGGCGGAAATGTTACAATCAATTACACTGTTGAAGAGGTAAACGGCAATAATGTATTTAACGGCGGTTCTTCTTCATCTTTGACAGGAAATTCATTAAATACCGCTGACATAAGCGTTCCTAAAGGAAAATATAAAATTACTGCCACATCAAGTAAAAATTACTATATTTCTGGTGAAAGTGTTTCTGTAACAGGCGTTTCTGTTAAACAGCCTGCAGTTTTCTATGTAAGTGAAAGCGGTACAGACCGTTCAGACTACTCAGGTTCAAAAACTGAAAGCTACAGAACAATAAACTATGCAATAGATATGTTCACAGACGGAATTACATACAGTCAGTATGAAAGCGACTCAAGCTGCACTGTTTATGTTATGAGCGATTTAACTCCGCCGTCTGACTATAACTTTTCAAGCAATAGCGGTACATTCGTAAACATTCCTGCTATTTCAAACTCAATAAGTATTATTGGTTATGGCGGAACAAGAACAATCGACGCGCAGCAAAAAGGCAGCGTTATGATTGTAAGTCTGTCGAATCCGGCAACTCTTACACTTGAAAACATCAGCCTTAAAGGCGGCCTTATCGAAAACAGTTCAGATCTCAATGCAAGTGCTGTCTATGTAAACGGAAATACAGTAATGAAAGGCGGGACAATTTCGGACTGTACTTCAACTGCAGACCGTAAGGGAATCGTCTATGTTGCATTAAGTCCATTCACAATGGAAAATGTTACCATAACTTCAAACACGTCAAGTGGAACAGAAGGCTACATCATAAAGGCTGTAAACAATCCTCTCACGCTTAAAAACTGCACTGTAACCGGAAATACATCTGAGCTTGGTGCCGTTACAATGGGAAGCGGCGGTACAATAAACATCAAAGGAACAAACATAATTACAAAAAACACTCTTTCAGACGGTACTGCAAGAAATGTTTACCTTCCGGAAGGAAAGACACTTTCTGTCACACAAAGTCTTGAAGGAAGCAAAATCGGTATTTACATGCCGTTTACTGACAGCACAAAGCCTTCTTCAGGAAGAGCAGTTACATTTACAGAAGGCTTCAGTTCTTCTGGAACGGAAGCTAAGCCGGGAGCAGTCTTTATAACTGAAACTGAATTTGCAGTTACCACAGACGGTTCCGGAGAAGCAGCCTTTGCTGTAAGTTCAGGCACTCTCTACACACCGCAGGATTACAGTTTCAGCTTTACCCTTAATGATTCACAGAATAGAACAAGTAATTTCACTGTTAATACCGGTGCAGCTTCTGCATTTACTTTAACTCCGGCAGTTACAAGAAACAGTGAAACAGTATCTTATTCAGAAATCAGCAGTAACATTACCTGGACTTCATCTCTTTACTGCAGCGGAACAAAGGTCTGTGACTGCTCCGTAACAAAAACAGAAACCGGAATAAGCATTACAGTTCCGGCTTTAAGCTTTGAAGAAACCTACACGCTCAAAGTCTGTGCAGAATATCTTGGTTTAAGCCACGATGCAGAATGGAATTTTACGGCAGTGAGTGAATAAGGGGGAAGAAAAATATGAAAAAGTATGGAAAAATTATTAAAATCGCATTTGCTTTTCTTTTGCAGCTCTTTATTTTTGCTTCTTGCGAAAATCTTACTGATTCTTCATCAGCCGCCTTTACTTCAGAATCTTCTTCAAAAACCGGAACAACTGTTATTTTAAACGGAACAGTTTCTGCACAGGGAGCTTTTCCTCAGGCAGTTATTGACAGCCTTGAATCTTCTGCAGAAACTGAAAGCAGGGCTGCAATTCCTTCTGTCCCGGACGGTGCATATTATTATCTTCTTGCAACTCCAGATTCCGGTGATACAGTTTCAGGCGATTCTAAAAGCGGAACCTTTACTGTAACGGAAGGCACTTTTGCACTCCCGCTTGCTTCCGGAAAAACATGGAATGTAGAAATCGGAATTAAAAATTCAAGCGATACTGTCATTTTAAACGACAGTTATTCTGTTGCACTCACAGAAGATGATCCGGTTATTCTTCACACCTTTGTATTACAGGCTTCTTCCGGCGGAACAGGCTCTGTCTCTTTATCCATGAATGTTTCTGACACTGTTACAAAGGTAACTTCTTCCTGTGCAGATTCAGGCTGGACAAACAATATTAGAACATCACAGACTTACATTACAGGCAGTTCTGTTCCTTCCGGAACTTACGAAGTTACGCTAAATTTTTACAGTTCATTAGACATTCTTTTATATTCAACTGTTCAGAATATCTCAGTTCTTTCCGGCATGGAAACCAATTACTGGAAAAATTCAGCTTCATCTTCTGCTTCGCTTATTTCAAACGGAAAACTTGAACTCACGCAGGCACTCATAACTTCTTTTGCCCGCTCAACTTTCTATATTGGAAACACTTCTGTGGGAACAGCATCTTCAAGCGGAAATGGAAGTCCTTACGAGCCGTTTGAAAGTCTTAATCAGGCACTTTCTGCAATTGCCGTAACCGGCTCTCCTTCAAATGACTACAGAATTTTTGTAAACGGAACACTTACGGGCATAAACGAAATTTCTTCTTCTGTAAACGGAAAGGCACAATCAATTACAGTTTCAGGTTTAACCGGAAACAGCACGGATATTTTAAACGGAAACAGCGCAGGAACAGTTCTTACAGTAAGCACAACAGTTCCTGTCACAATCAGAAAATTGAAAATCACAGGCGGAATTTCAGAAAACGGCGGCGGATTGAACATCGCAGCCGGAGCAGATGTAACACTCGGTGAAGGAAGTCTGATTACAGGTAATTCAGCATCTGGTGACGGAGGCGGAATCTATAATAAGGGAACTCTCACACTCTCTGGCGGCACAATCAGTGCTAATGAAGTGACAGGAGCTTCTTCTGCAGGTGGTGGTGTGTACAACACTAAAACCTTCACCATGACAGGCGGCACAATCGGCGGAAGCACTGCCAGCAATGCCAATAAAGCCAGCGGCTCTGCAGCACTTGGCGGTGGAGTTGGAAATTACGGCAGTTCAGCAATTTTCACAATGCAGGGCGGATTAATTTCTCACAATGAAGCTGAAAAAGGCGGCGGAGTATACGGAGAATCATCTGCTGCTATAACAATAGAAGACGGAACAATCAGCGGAAACTCTGCTTCAGCAGCTGGAGGCGGAATCTATGTCAGTTCATTAGGAAACACAGACAAGATTGAGATTAAAGGCGGCACGATTAGTTCAAACACTGCAGGTGAAGGCGGTGCCGGTATCATGGCAGTATCTTCAAACCTTAAAATCAGCGGCGGAACCATTCAGAAAAACAGTGCCGGAGCAAACGCAGGTGGTGGAATCTGCTTTAACGGTGCCTCAAATACACTTACCATTTCCGGCGGAACAATCGGAGGAACTTCAGCCTCAGAAGCAAACACTGCCGGTGAAGGAGCTGGAATCTACCTTACTGCAGGTACCCTTAACATAACAGGCGGAACTATCAGCTATAACACAGCAACAAAGGCTGGTGGTGCAATTTATTTAGGAAGCTACAACAGTCCAACCATGACTATGTCCGGCGGCACAATCAGCTCTAATTCATGTACTGCAACAACAGCGAGCATCGGTTACGGTGGAGGCGGAATTTATGCTAATAAAGCCTGTACTTTCACAGGAGGCACAATCAGCTCAAATACAACGGCAAACAGCACGGGCGGAGCAATATATGCAGCTGTAAGCCCCTCTGTAGGTTCATCCGTTTCAATTCCAACTGGCGGCAGTGTTGGCAAAAATGACATCTACCTTGCAACCAGTATTTCAGTAAACATAACGAGCGAGATTTCAAGTTCATCAAAGATTCTTTTGACCACGAATGATTACACTGTTGGAAAAAGCGTGCTTACAGGAAGCACTTCTTCAAGTTACACAAAATTTACATTGAGTAATACATCATACAGAATAAGTTCTTCCGGAGAGATTGTAGAAATCGTGTCAAGTCTTTCTGATTTGAATACAAAAATAGCAAACCTTTCTGACGGAGGAACGCTTGAAGTTTATGTTACAAGTACTTTATCGGTTGGAAGCGGGGGCTTTTCAGTTCCTTCCGGAAAAACAGTCGTTCTTATCAGAGATTCCAGCATTTCA
>NZ_JAZOUG010000141.1:0-1501 GCF_045657965.1 Treponema sp.
CCTTCCAGAAAAATACTTGATAAGGCACTTGAGTGTGCTGAATCTGCTTTGGGTGCAAAAGTTTCATATTCTGACTGTGTTTCAATCGGAGACCGCTACGATATTGATCTTGCTCTTGCGGTAGAGCTTGGAATGGGCGGAGTCCTTGTGAGCGGGGCGGAGGATGTTTGCAATCTTACCGGGATTTTGCTATAATTCCCTCATAAAACTTTCGATCCCGTAGCTCAGCTGGATAGAGCATCCGCCTCCTAAGCGGAAGGTCGTGCGTTCGAATCGCATTGGGGTCATTATGATTACACAAAAACAATGGTACGATGAAGACGGAATTACTTTTAACTCTGAGCATAAAGTTCAGTTCAGTCAGAGTGATTCTAACAAAAAAATGAGCTTTTACGAGCTGCTCAAAGTTACCAGTGACATGGCTGTTGAAGATTATGCTCAGCGCGGTATGGACAGAGACACTCTAACAGCTAACGGTTATGCCTGTCTTGTTTCCCGTGTTGCCTTCCGTTTTCACAGAATGCCTGCCGAAAACGAAAATTATGTCTTTACTACATACGAAGAAAAATCCGAACCGCTTCAGCTTGTCCGTGCATACGAATTCAGAACTCCTGAAGGAAAGCCTTTGATTACAGGTTTAAGTTCCTGGCTTTTAGTTGACCCTAAGGCTCACAGAATCATTCCTACAAAAAAATTTGAGATGCGGCCTTTTCCTGAAAATCAAAAAGAACATGATTGCATGAAATACGGCAAAATTCAGATTCCTGAAGACCTGGAATTGTGGGATGAGCGTACCATTAAATATTCAGAAATTGACGGAAATAATCATGTAAACAATGCGCGCTATGGTGCTTTTGTAGCTGATTCTATCCCTGAAAATATGCGGAATTTCGTATTTACTGACTTCCGCTTAAACTATGCAAAAGAAGCTAAATTAGGCCAAAAACTAGAAATTTTTGGAAAGGTAAACGAAACAGAAAAACGCCTTACGATTGTCGGTAAAACAGAAGAAGGCACTTCTTTTGAAGCAGAATTGTACTGGTAAATCCAAAAAACTTTCAAATTGCACAAAAACAGTGCTAAATTTCACAAAAATTATCCATGCATGACCATATTTAAGCCCTTACACTATGAACATGAAAGGGGGCTATTTATGGCTATTGAAAAAGATGTAAAACCATTCGGTCTTAAAGACAAAATCGGCTACATGTTCGGCGACTGCGGCAATGACTTTACGTTCATTTTGTGCGCAATGTTCTTAATGAAATTCTACACAGACGTAATGGGCGTTTCTGCAGCAATCGTCGGTCTTATGATGATGGCGGCGAAATTTTTTGATGCGTTTACCGACGTTCTTATGGGACAGATTTGCGACAGAAGCCCGGTAACGCCAAAAGGCAAGTTTTTGCCGTGGATTCGCCGCGTAATGGGCCCGGTAGCGCTTGCAAGCGTGCTTATGTATGCCGTCTGGTTCAAAAATGCTCCGATGGGCTTTAAAATC
>NZ_JAZOUG010000142.1:0-2440 GCF_045657965.1 Treponema sp.
TATCTTTTACGTTTGCAGGGCTTCGGATATCAAAAACTGTCTGTACAAGACCTTTTTCCGTGCGGCCGTACTGATTCATCTGACGGTGCTCGATTGAACCGTTTTTTTCGATGTTCTGAAGAAGCATGATAGCCTGTGAAGTCTGAGGGCGGGTAAGTGTAGACTGTTTTTTGATGATATCAGCTGCTTCATCTGCAAAAGCTGAAGTTCCAAGTGCGAGTGCTGTAAGGGCAGCAGCAATTGTCTTTGTAATTTTCATATAAACTCCTTATTTATAATTAGATTTTTCTAATATAACACAGCTTTTATCAGATTTCAACTTTATTTTTAGATTTTTTATGACAAAATTTAAAAAAATGTCAAAGAAAAGCTGTGTTTTGGAGATAATTGAAATTTTAATTAATTTATTTCGCCTTCTTCAGAAAGTATTTCTTCGACTGTGCAGATTAACGCTTTCATAGGAATCATGGCGTCCTTGAGCCTGAGCCGGTAGAAAATCTGTGTGCCTTTTTTGAGCGGTTCAACTATTCCTGCATCTTTTAAAACTTTAAGGTGGTGGGAAATTGCAGGGCGTGAAAGAATTGACTTTCCGGCTAAATCTGCAACATTTAAGCCTTCAAAGCCGCTTCCTGCAAGATCCAGACAGATTTTCTGCCTTGTGGTGTCGCCTAAAGCAGTAAAAATCGGAACACATGTTTTAAATTCTTCCTGAGCCTGTTTTAATTTTTCTGTATCTGTCATTTTTTTGTCTTCCTCCTTAAAAAAAACTTAAATGTGTTAGAATATTTTAAAAAATCACTTGACAGTTTTTTTTGCTGTCGTTATATTTGGTTTATCGGTTTAATTATTTGAACGAATTATAAACGATTTGTTTTCTTTAATCAAGTAATTTTTTTAGGAGGTTTTCCTTTATGATTAAAAAAATGCTTAAAAGTTCATGGCTTATTATTGCATTAAGCCTTGTAATTACTGCGTTTTTTGGCTGGCAGCTTCGTACAATCGCAATCGAAAACACGGTTCGTATGTACATGCCGCAGAGTTCTGAATCTTATCAGCGAATGTTAAAGGCCGAAGAAGATTTCGGAAGCATGATGGTTTTAGGTATTTCTCTGGAAACTCAAGGCGAGTCAATCGTAACACCTGAGTACATCAAAATCGTACAGACAATTACCGAACAGATTGGCAGTGTTCCATATGTCGAAAATATCGACTCGCTTTCAAATATTGATTTTGTTGAAGGCGAAGACGGCGGCTTAAAGGCTTCAAGTCTGATTGGCGGCGATGATTATACCGGCAGTCCTGAAGAAATGGAAGCAATCAAACGGAAACTTGTTGACTGGCAGGAAATGTACAACCGCGTAATCATTACTGATGACGGAAAAACTACTCAGATGATGATTACACTTGAACCAAAAGATGAAAACGGCGATATGCTTAATTCAAAACGTCAGATGGCTTCTCTTCATGAAATTCAGAAAATCTGTGAAGAAGCAGTTGCAGGAAGTGATCTTGAAGTACGTTACTTCGGTGATCCGGTTTTGAGTGACGACGGCTACAAATTCATGATTTCAGACCTTCTTATCCTTATTCCGTTTGTTGCACTTGTTGTTCTTCTTTCACTTTATTTCTCATTCCATACCTGGAGCGGCACACTTCTTCCGTTAATTACAGTTCTTATGGCTACAATCTGGTCTGTAGGCATTATGTGTATGCTTCACATCACATTCACAATCATCGGAAGTGTTATTCCGGTCTGTCTTGTTGCCTGTGGTTCTGCTTACGGTATTCATGTTCTTACTCACTATTACATTGCCCTTGATAAAATCGAAGGTGAAATTACAAAAGAAAAGCACGCAGATGCAATCGAATACGGCTTAAAGGATGTATGGGTTGCTGTTGTTCTTGCAGGCGTTACAACTGTTGCAGGCTTTATTTCAAATATTACAAGCCCGATTATGCCTCTTAAATCTTTCTCTGTATTTGCGGCAGCTGGTGTTGTATTCTCCCTTATGCTTTCAATGACTTTAATTCCTTGTCTTTTGTATGTAACTCCAATCAATGTTGTCGGAAAGCACTGGCACAACAAAGACAGAATTTCTACAAAAATCAAGATGAAGCTTGAAAAACAGCTGAAACGCCGCGGCGGTCAGTCTTCTGAAGAAGCAACATCTTCTACACTTTATTCAATATATCACTTCTTCTCAGGCACAAAGCCCCGTCTGATTGTTTCAACGGCAGTTCTTGTTGTAGCAGCAATCGTAGGCTTTAAACTGCTTGTTGTTGATACAGCCCTTGTAAACTACTTCCCGCCGGATTCAAAATTCCGCCAGGACATTACTTATGTTGATGAGCATCTTGCCGGATCAAATACACTTTATTTAATTGTAAGCGGCGAAGAAAAAGAAGTTTCTGAAACTCAGGCTTCGGGCGGTGAAAGCGT
>NZ_JAZOUG010000143.1:0-1072 GCF_045657965.1 Treponema sp.
TATAGAAAAATGCACAAAAAGTCGTGACATTTTTTGTGCAACTTGCACAAAACGAGCGTGAAACATTGTGAAACATAGCAGACTGCACAAAAATCTGGCCAGATCAGACAAAAACTTTGTCAGCAATTACCAATTGTAAAATTACAAATGGTGCGGTATACTATTTATGTAGGCAATAGGTACGCAGCATCCGGTCAGCTGATCAGATCAGCTCGGAAATATGGCTGTAAATATCAGGTCACGACAAGTCCTTAATTGTCGGAAGGAGTTTGAATGGATAACTACATATGGAAGTATGAAAGCGACAAACAGAAGTTTAATAAATTTAAGCTTGATCTCAGCATCCTGTTAGATCATAAGCTTATGCACTGTGCGCCGATACATGAAGAGCACTGGGCAGACGAACTTGTAAAAGAGCTGTGCTATTGCTTTACAGGTAAAAACATTGTGCATATAGCCGGCAAGTTAAATGATTATATAGAAAGGATGGGTTACAACAAATGACAGATTATGAAAAGTTTGAAGCAGTAGGCAAGATCAGACAGTTTGCATCCAATACACCGGGGATGCATCCAATCGGGCAGAAGGTCAGAATATCCGGGCCAAACAAAAGCATTGACATTGATGTTTCAAAATACGTGCAGTGCGATCTGAAGCCGCAAACGATTTACAAATGGTTACAATTTATGAAAGAGGTGATTGCATGCTAAACACAATAACAATACCGTCAATGATAGCTGGCCGTAAAGTGTCTCAGGCAGTAGATGGCAGGGGCTTTCAGTATAAAGGCGTTGCGCTGCATCTTAGAAAAATCGGCTCACTATGGGTTATTACATTATTTAATACCGGACTTTTGACGAGGGGCAGCGCAAGAACGATCGAAGAAGCGATTGCAAAATATGACATTAACGACGGCGCTTTAATTGAAGAGTGGAAATATCAGCCTGGCTGCCCTCGGATATATGATCTTAGAAAAATGAATTATCCTGAAAATGAAGAACAGATAATTGATCTCGAATACAGCAACGGCCGACTTGTTACAGGCCAGCAGATAAAGGCAGGTGATTTAATA
>NZ_JAZOUG010000144.1:0-3074 GCF_045657965.1 Treponema sp.
CATTAGAAGTAAAACATCTTTCAAAAACATTTGGTTCGGTTTATGCAAACCGTGATATCTCTCTTGAAGTCCGTCATGGCGAGATTCTGGCACTGCTTGGTGAAAACGGCAGTGGAAAATCAACTTTTGTAAATCAGCTTGCAGGTATTTATGCTCCTGAATCAGGTGAAATTATAATCGACGGTAAAAAGGTAAATTTTAAATCCCCCCAGGATGCAATTGAGTGCGGCGTCGGCATGGTTCATCAGCATTTTAAACTTGTTGATGTTATGAGTGCCCTTGAAAATATTACTCTTGGCGAAAAAAAAGACGGCTTTTTTGTAAAAAAATCCAGACTTTTCGAAAAAATCAACGAAATTCAAAAGAAATTCGGGTTTTCAATAGATTTAAATCAGAAACTTTATTCAATGTCTGTCTCAGAAAAGCAGACAGTTGAAATCATAAAAATTCTTTATCAGGGGGCGCGGATTTTAATTCTTGACGAGCCTACCGCAGTTTTAACACCTCAGGAAACAGAAAAACTTTTTGCAGTCCTTCGCCGCATGAAGGAAAACGGCTGTTCAATCATAATCATTACTCACAAACTTAACGAGGTTATGGAAATTTCTGACCGTGTAGCTGTTATGCGAAAAGGAGAATTCGCCGGCATGGTCGAAACTTCTTCCTGTACAGAAAAATCTCTTGCACGCCTTATGCTTGGCGGCAAATTTGAATATAAAGTAACCCGCGTTGCTGCCGGACGAAGCCAGAATCCGGTTCTGGTTGTAAATAATCTTTCAAGCAAAAACGCTTACGGAAAAAAATCACTCGACAATATTTCATTTAATCTTTATGGCGGGGAAATTCTTGGTGTTGCAGGCATTGTAGGTTCCGGTCAGAAAGAGCTCTGTGAATGTCTTACAGGTCTTTTAAAATCTGACAGCGGTGAAGCACTTTTTGAAAATCAGAACCTTTTAAAGCTTTCACCAATTGCAATCAAAAAACTCGGAGTGCGCATGAATTTCGTTCCTGAAGACAGACTTGGAATGGGGCTTGCTGCCGGTCTTGATATTGCAGAAAACGTAATGATGCGCTCTTATTCAGAAGAATCCAAATTCTTTTTGGACCGTAAAAAAGGCAGTGAAATGGCAAATGAAATTGTTGACCGTTATGCAATTTCAACTCCTTCAATTCATAATCCAGTACGTCAGCTTTCAGGCGGTAATATTCAGAAGGTTCTTTTAGGCCGTGAACTTGAAATGCATCCTAAATTTTTAATTGTAGCTTATCCTTTCCGCGGGCTTGATGTCGGTGCTACTAACAATATCATCAATATGATTAACGAACAGAAAAAAAAGGGAGTTGCAATCCTTCTTGTCGGCGAAGACATAGACCAGCTTTGTGCTTTATGTGACCGCCTTATGGTTATTCATGACGGAAGCGTTAAGGGAATCGTAAATCCAGAAAATGCAACACGTGAAGATATCGGTCTTATGATGATGGGGAAGAAAATATGATTAGAATTGCAATGCAGAAAAACTTAACCCAAAAACAGAAAATTTTTGTCCGTACAGCTGCTGTCTTTTCGGCAGTTTTGTGTTCAATGCTTGTGCTTGCATTTATGGGATTAAATCCTTTTAGAGTTTATGCTAATATTTTTTCAGGCTGTTTTGGGACTTTTTATCGCTTTAAGCAGGTTGTTTACAAGGCTGTTCCGCTTACAATTCTTTCACTCGGATGCTGTGTGGCTTTTAAAATGAAGTTCTGGAATATTGGAGCTGAAGGTCAGTTTTATATGGGTGCTTTTGCTGCCACCTGGGCCTTTATGCTTTTTCCGAATCTTCCAAGCGGTGTTCTTCTTCCTGTTATGGCTCTTTTTGCCCTTGTTGCAGGCGGTATTTTTGCTCTTATTCCGGCTGCCCTCAAAATAAAATGGGGAACAAGCGAAACTTTAGTTACTCTCATGCTTAATTATGTTGCTCAGAAATGGGTCAGCTATCTTAAATACAGCTATCTTCCTTGGCGCGACCCTCACGGAGGCGGTTCTCCAAAAATCGTAAACTTCAGTGAAAATGCAGTTTTGCCGAATATATTTGGAATTCATGCCGGCTGGATAATTGCGCTTGTGCTTGTTTTTGCAATGTATTTTCTTCTCAAAAAAACAAAGTTTGGTTACGAAGTTTCTGTAATCGGCGAAAGTTTTGATACTGCACGATATGCAGGAATCAATGTAAGCCGCACGATTATAATTGCCGTCGTTCTTTCAGGCGGTCTTTGCGCTCTGGCCGGAATGATTCAGGCAAGCGCAATCGAAAAATCACTTACTGATAACATGTCAAACGGAATGGGCTTTACTGCCGTCATTACAACCTGGCTCAGTCAGCTTGATCCTCTTATTTCACTTGCAGTTTCATTTGTATTCAGTGTACTTTTGCAGGGCGGAAGCTATCTACAGACATCAATGGGTGTTCCTGCAAGCATGGGAAGCATTATTCAGACGATTATCATTTTCTTCGTTTTAGGAAGTGAATTTTTTGTAAGATACAGGTTTGTCTTTGAGAAAAAGGCGGTGAAATCATGATTTTAGCTTTTGCTTTGTTTTTACAGGTCGCAGTTCAGACAGGAACACATATTCTCTACGGAATTTTAGGAGGAATTCTCTTCGAAAAATCCGGTCAGACAAATCTTGGAACCGAAGGAATGATGCTTTTAGGAGCTGCTTTCGGCTATCTTGCGGGAAGCGCAATTGGAAATCCTTTCCTTGCAGTTATCTGTGCAGGTCTTGCAGGAAGTGCCGGGGCTTTGATTTATGCTTTCATTACGATTACGCTGCGTGGAAATCAGGTTGTAACAGGCCTGGTATTAACAACTTTTGGAACCGGTGTTGCAAGTTTTATGGGAAAATATCTTGCAGCTTCTCCTTTAAGTGCAGATTTTAAATCGGCTTTTTCTGTAATTTCAATTCCGCTTCTTTCGAAAATTCCTGTCTTCGGAAAAATGCTTTTTGAACAGGGAATTTATGTTTATATTTCGCTGATTTTCGCTTTTATTCTCTGGGCCTATTACCGCTATACCCGCTGGGGATTAAATATCCG
>NZ_JAZOUG010000145.1:0-7775 GCF_045657965.1 Treponema sp.
AAAACCTGCTGTACAAATTTCTTCCGAATCACTTAAAGTTATCGAAGCTTTACAGAATTCCTTCCGTTCAATTTCATCAGGTGTACTTCCATCTGTTGTAGAAATCGATGTAACAGAAAAAAAAGAAGTACAGACAATGAATCCTTTTGAAGGCTGGCCTTTTGACCTCTTCTTTGGAAATCCAAACGCAGATTCTGATTCAAAGAACAAAAAACGTGAATACGAACAGAAAGGACTTGGTTCTGGTGTAATTGTGCGTAGAACAGACGATACAGTTTACGTTCTTACAAACAATCATGTCGCTGGAAAAGCAACCAATATCACTGTAAAACTTAACGACGGTCAGGAATTCGAAGGAAAACTTGTTGGTGCTGATGAACGTCAGGATATAGCTCTTGTTTCTTTCGATGCTAAAGATGCAGAAAATATCGTAGTTGCAACACTTGGAGACAGCGATAATGTTCAGACCGGTGATATCTGTCTTGCAATGGGCGCTCCTTTGGGCTACAGACAGTCAGTAACTCAGGGGATTGTCAGTGCGACAGGCCGAAGCGGCGATCAGATTGGCAATATGAACGATTTTATTCAGACTGATGCTGCAATTAATCAGGGAAACTCCGGAGGTCCTCTTGTAAACATTTATGGAGAAGTAATCGGAATTAACACATGGATTGCGTCTGGTTCAGGCGGAAGCGTAGGTTTAGGATTTGCCCTTCCTATCAACTCAGTTAAAAAGGCAATTGATGACTTTATTTCAAACGGAAAAATTACTTATGGATGGCTTGGTGTTTCACTTGTAGATGTAACCGATGAATATAAAAAAGAATTAGGCGTAAAAGGTCAGAAAGGCGCATTTGCTTCACAGGTATTCCTGAATTCACCGGCTGCAAAAGGCGGTATGCAGGCAGGTGACTTTATCATCGAACTTAACGGCAAAAAAGTAAATTCTCAGAATGAACTTGTCCGTGAAGTCGGATATTTACCAGCTGGAAAAATAGCAGAATTTGTTGTAATGCGTTCAGGAAACAAAGTTACCCTTAAGGTTAAGATTGAAGAACGTACAGATGAAGTTTCAAATGATAATGCAAAACTCTGGCCAGGTTTTATTGCTTCTCCTCTTAACAAAAAACTGAGGGAAACTCTCAAACTGGATGATAAGATTCAGGGTGTTGCAGTATCAAATGTTCTTGAAAAATCTCCTGCAGCAGCCCTTAGAATCCAGAGCGGAGATGTAATTACCGCAGTAAACGATAAAAAGATTTCTAATCTTAAAGAATTCTACGAAGCACTTGATACGAACCGTAATAAGGAAATCTGGTTCGATGTATACAATGACGGTCACACAATTTCTACAGGAAAATATAAATTAAACTAATAAAATATAAAAACTCAGTCGTATTATTTATGACTGAGTTTTTTATTATTGACCATATCATTGTTTTTTTGATATAATTTCACACTTATATTTTAATTTTTAGTCGTAAGAGTTCCGTTACACTTTGCGGCGATTAAGAGGTTTTACATGTACGCACTTTTTGAATACAAAGGCAAACAGTACAAGGCTGAGAAAGACGCCCTCATCCAGGTCGACAAAATCGATGCTGAAGATGGCGCAAAAGTAGACATCGACTCAGTTCTTTTGGTTAGCGATGGTGACAAGATTTCTGTTGGCGCACCATACGTTAAAGGCGCAAAAATCAGCGCAGTTGTTGAAAACAGCATCCGCGACAAAAAAGTTCTTGTTTTCAAATACAAGAGCAAGAAAGACTATCACCGTTTAATCGGTCACAGACAGGAATACACAAACATCCGTGTTAAGGACATCACTCTCTAATAGATGACTGTCGTAACACTTTCTTATGGCAAAAACGGCGTGATTAAAAATTGTCAAGCTAACGGGCACGCAGATTTTTCTAAGAAAGGAAGTGATATTGTCTGTTCGGCAGTTACAATTCTGATTCGAACGGCAATGCAGGTTCTTTCACATAACGAAGATGTTTTATTGATAACTGATGCTTCTAAGCGGGGAAGGCTTTCTTTTTCGGTTGAAGCAAAATCTGAGAATCCAGAAACGGAAACTCAGCTTTCATGTATCGGAGATTTTTTGAGAACTGGTTTTTCGGCTCTTTCAAAAGAATTTCCTGAGAATGTAAAATTAACTCTTCTTTCGGAGGAATAAAATGGGACGAAGTAAAGGCGGTAGCGGCGCAAAAAACGGCCGTGATTCAAACCCAAAAAGCTTGGGCGTTAAAGTATACGGTGGACAGGTTGTAACAGCCGGCTCTATCATCTTAAAGCAGCGTGGAACAAAAATCTTCCCTGGCGACAATGTAAAATTGGCAGGTGATGACAGCTTGTTTGCAACAGCAGACGGCGCAGTAAAATTCCACGAGCGCAATAACCGAAAATATGCATCAATCGTACCGGTTGAGGCTTAGTTTTTAGTTTGTTCGATGAAGCCCGGATTCAGTTCGCTGTTTCCGGGTTTTTTTATAGGAAAAATTATGAAACAATTTGCTGATGAAGCGATAATTGAAGTTACATCTGGTAAAGGCGGTAACGGCTGTGTGTCATTCCGCCGTGAAAAGTATGTTCCGATGGGTGGCCCTAACGGTGGTGACGGCGGAAAGGGTGGAGATGTTATCTTCTGTGTAAAACGAAATGTTAAAACTCTTGCAAATATCCGCTTTAAGCGTTTTTTTAAGGCAAAGAACGGCGGGGATGGTCAGGGCTGGAATAAATACGGTAAAGACGGAGAAGATATCGTAATAGCTGTTCCTCCGGGAACTGCAATCCGCGATGCTGAAACAAAAGAGCTTATAAAAGAATTTACCACAGAAAGTGAAGATGAGCAGTTCGTTTTGCTAAAAGGCGGGAACGGCGGCTGGGGAAACGTTCACTTTAAGTCTTCGACAAATCAGGCTCCGAGAACTGCAAATAAAGGTCAGCCAGGTGAATACCGTAAGCTTTTGCTGGAACTTTCTATTATGGCAGATATTGGTCTTGTAGGCTTTCCGAATGCAGGAAAATCTTCTCTCCTCGATGCATTTACGAATGCCCGTCCGAAAATTGCACCTTATCCTTTTACAACAAAAATTCCGAATCTCGGTGTTCTTCGTGCTGACAGTGAGCGTGATGTAATCATTGCTGATATTCCTGGAATCATTGAAGGTGCAAGTGAAGGTGCAGGCTTGGGAATCCGCTTCCTTAAACATATTTCTCGAACTGCAGGCCTTCTTTTTATGATTGACTGCTCGGACGAAAACTGTCTTTCGGCATATAAAACACTCTGCTCAGAACTTGAAGGTTTTTCAAAAGATTTAATAAATAAACCTCACATTGTTCTTTGTAATAAAATCGACATTGAAGGCGCTTTAGAAAACTCTTCTAAAATTGCAGACGAAATTAAAAAAACTGAGCCTGAAACAAAAGTAATTCCGGTTTCAGTTGCCGCTCATAAAGGCATGAATGATGTACGCATTGCAATTCTTGAGCTCGTTACAAAAATGAGCGGTGAAGGCGGTTTTACTTCTGATGGAAAACGCATCTCTGACGGAAGTTTTCTTTCTTCAAAAAAGAAAGGAACAAGCCTGAATGCAGATTTTCTTGCAAGCCGTTCTGTGGATGAGTTTATGGAAGAACAGTTTCCTGGCCAGGATAATTCGGAGAAGTAAGATTGAAAATCGCAATGCTTGGCGGAAGCTTTAATCCGATTCATATAGGACATCTCATCCTGGCTGACAGTGTGTGTACAACTTTTGGATACGATAAAGTTCTTTTTGTTCCAACATACTGCCCGCCTCATAAAGAAATGTCCTGCACTCTTGATTCCGGTGACCGCTTTGAAATGGTACGTCTTGCAGTAGAAGACGATGAGCGTTTTGAAGCTGAAGACTGCGAGCTTCGTCGTGGAGGGGTTTCCTACACCTGGGATACAGTCTGTTATCTGGAAGAAAAATACAAATCTGTTCTTACAGGAAAAATCGGTCTTATTTTTGGAGAAGATTTAATTTCTGATTACGATAAATGGAACCGTGCTTCAGAACTTGCAAAAAAAGCAGATTTAATTCTTGCCTGCCGTCCGCGGGATACAGGTCTTAAGGCAGAATTTAAAAATGTTCCTACAGGGGAATATGGCAAAAATCCTATACATAATGTTACAAGAGAGAATTTTCCATATCCGCATAAGATTGTCGAAAATCCAAGCTTAGAAATTTCTTCTTCAGAAATCCGCCAGAAAATTGCTGAAAATGGTTCCTGGCGTTATCTTGTGAGTGAAAAAGTTTTTGAGTATATTAAAAAGAGGAATTTATATGCAAAGCAATTTTGAAACATCTGATTATACTGTTTTATTTGAACAAATCCGGAAATATACTCAAAGCGTTGTTTCAGAAAAACGTTACGCACACTCAATGCGCACCGCCGACACTCTTGCAAAGCTATGTAAAAATTATGGCTTAGACGAAGAAAAAGGCCGGGTAGCCGGCATTGCCCACGATATGTGTAAAAAATGTTCCGACGAAGAACTTTTTGCACTTGTAAAAAAAGACGGTAAGCCAATTTCTACAATCGAACAGAATAACCCTTCACTTTTACACGGAAGAGCAGCTGCAGTTTTAATTCAGGAAAAATTCGGTGTAACTGATTCAGAAATTATCGATGCAATAGCAAACCACACTTTTGGTTCTGCAGATTCCTGTGATTTTGCGCTCCTGCTCTTTGTTGCAGACAAAATTGAACCGGGCCGTCCTCAATCTACAGACGAATATCGTGCAAACCTTTTTGCAAAATCATGTCATGGTATCGTACTTGCAGTTCTTGAAGAGAATATCGAATATCTTACAGAGCGTGGAAAGACCGTTGCGCCACAGTCTTTAGAACTTGCAGAAAAATTAAGACGTAATAATTGAAAAAGTTACTTCAAGATTCGGTAAATCTATTTTACCGGCTTTAAGCGTTACCTTGCCATTCAAATCGACCGGAGCTTCACCGCCAATAGTGGTTTCCATGCCGAACTGTTCGATAAAATAAAGAGCCCGTCCAGCCTGCTTATCTACACAGACAGCCTGTCCACTCCAGTCCGGATGCTGTAAAAGATAAACCAGAGTCCAGTGAGTGCGGCTGTTGCGCTCGGCTTTTTTAGAAGCCTGCATTGCAGCATCGCCTTCACTCATGCGCATAAGCATCGTATCTTTATCCATTAATTTTTCGCCTTTTAAAAATGAGCGGAGCTGCTCATGACCGAGAAGGTCTCCGTAACGGCGCAGAGGAGAAGTAACCTGAGAGTACATGCCTACTCCAAGACCTGCATGGCTTGATGGCGTAACATTTACATTTCGCTTTCTCATGCACTTTCTGAGGCGGAACTGACCGGCAAGTCCTTCAGGAATATCTTTTGGAATTTCAGGGACATCCTGAGAGATAAAAGGGAACGGAATGTTATTTTTAAAAGCAAATCTTGCAGCCCCCTCACCCGCAAGAACCATTGCTTCGCGCACAACTTCCGTGCTTTCAGGGTGAGAAAGAGTTTCAAAACTTACTTCTTTTGTTTCTGGATTTACAGTAATGTGTACTTCAGGAATACTGATATTCACAGCCCCTGCTTTACACCGTCTCTCAAAATTGCGGCGCGCGATTTCAAAAAGAGGCTTTAATTCAGGAGTTTCTTTCTGCTCTTCTGCCTTCTCGTAAGTAAGACGCTTTACATCAACAATCGTACGTAAAACTTCACAGTCTTCAAGCTCGCCGTTCGGACCAAGCTTAATTTTAAAACTTAATGCCCGGCTTTCTTCACGAAGTCCAAGAGCATAATCTTCAAGGCAATCCTCTGAAAGCATGCGGGCAGCTCCTTCCGGAAGATAAAGGGTTGCTCCCCTTGCCCTTGCAGTTTTATCAATTTCTGAATCAGGTGCTACAAATGAGGCAGGGTCAGCAATATGAACCCACAAAAACTCTCCGTCAAAGGCAATTGCATCGTCAGGATCGGTTGAAAAAGCACTGTCAATTGCATAAGAAACACCCGGAACACGAAAGCGCTCTTCTTCCGGAGGCGTTCCAAGAGAAACTGTAGCACTTTTTGCGCTTAAACCAAGGCGAACCGGATAAGGATTTCGTGTAATATTCCAGATTTTTGTATCGAGAAGCAGTTTGTGAGCTTTTTCCGGGGTTTCTTTAAAACCTGCTTCCTTCATTGTGCGGCTTTTATCGGTTGTGCCTAAAGCAAGAGCTTCAACATCACCCATCATTTTTGCATCTTCAGGAAGAAGATTTTTTGTTTTCAGACGTTCAATAAATGCAGCTCGGATTTCATCGGCATGTTCTTTTTCATAAGCCTTGTTTTTAAGTTCTGTAATTTTTTCGACTGAACGGGGAACAAAAAAAATGCTTCCGTCACGAATAATTTCTTCAAATTCAAAAGAAGATTTAAGGACACTGTATACACCCCAACATTCATTAGCTTTAAACTCTCCACGGATAAGAGATGCCATATCTAAAAAACTCTGTTCTGCACAGGCTGTTTCTTCATCACTTAACAAAAGTTCTTGGATTTCTGCAATCTGATTTTTTACTTCAGAATTTTCTGCCAGAGCAGTTTCTGCAAAATCAAGCAGGGCATCTATTGAAGAAGCTTCAGCCTCACACAAAAGCACTACATCCTTTTCGCGCACTTTCTGACTTGCATACACAGCCTTTTTACCTGTGGCTGTTGCACGGCTAACACACCAGTTAACAAGAAATTTATCGCCATCCTGCTCTCCAACAAGAGCCGGGAGATTTTTATAGATTACAACAGAGTTTTTTTTCATAAAGATAATTTTAGCAGAAAAAAAGGAAAATAACCACAGATTACGCAGATGGCACAGATTAAAAGACAAAAAAACACCCCGCAAACAGAGGTTACGGGGTGAATATTAGCAAACTAAGGCAATAGAATTACCACTTTTTCTCAATCTCTGGTTCACAGATGTTGATTTCTGTTTCAAGATCGAAGAATTTAGCACGAGCCATATCTGGTGTAAAGTTGATGGTATCGCCAAGCTGAACTACAACTTCCGGAGCAACTTTTGCTACGATGTTTGCATCCTTAACCTGAACAAATACATGTGTTTCAGCACCAAGTGGTTCTTTGTTTGTAACTTTAACCTGCATATTGTTTTCTGCAGCCGGGCTTGCCTGATAGTGAAGATCTTCCGGGCGAACACCAAATGTTACTTCTTTTCCAACATAAGCTTTGAGGTGTTTCTGCTGATCTTCTGTTGGGATAAGAGTAAATGAACCTTCGTTAGCAACGACTTTGCCGTCTTTTTCTTCAATCTTGAGTTTGAAGAAGTTCATTGGAGGTGTACCGATGAAGCCTGCAACGAATTTGTTAATCGGGTGATTGTAAAGATAAAGCGGTTCACCAATCTGCTGGATTCGTTTTTCTGACATAACAACGATTTTTGTACCCATTGTCATAGCTTCAACCTGGTCGTGAGTAACGTAAATCATTGTAGCCTGCAAACGGTGATGGAGAGAAGAAATTTCACCACGCATTGTAACACGAAGTTTAGCGTCAAGGTTTGAAAGAGGTTCGTCGAACAAGAATACTTTTGGTGAGCGTACAATAGCACGACCTACAGCAACACGCTGACGCTGACCACCAGAAAGTGCCTTTGGCTTACGGTCGAGATACTGAGTAAGGTCAAGCATTTTTGCTGCTTCTTCAACTTTGCGCTGAATTTCGATTTTTGGTTCTTTACGGATTTTAAGACCGAATGCCATGTTGTCAAATA
>NZ_JAZOUG010000146.1:0-2690 GCF_045657965.1 Treponema sp.
GGAATGGTGTATGGCTGGAAATTTGAGTATGTGCCTTATGATAAAGCCCGTGGTGTAACTGAGATTTTTGAATTTGAGCCATTGCAGGAACTTTCTGATGATGAAAAAAAATCAATAAATTATGCAAAACCATGGATTAAAGATTCTGTTTTGAACTGCTGGGTTGAATTCCGGCGTTCAGATGCTCAGATACAGATTTTCCGGGGCTGGCGGTCAATCATGTATCCGAAAATAAAGGGAGAAGGATATGCCCCTCTTGAAGAAGGTTTTGAAGGAATCCAAAAAGCCTGTGGTGAAGCATTAAAAATGGCTGTAAGAAATTATGAACGGAAATGGATAAAATCAAAGCCAAAAGAAATTACGGGTAAAGTCTTTATGTATGAGCCGCCGAAAATTGGCGTAGATGCCGGTCGCTATAAAGTTACGCTTGATTTTTTTATGCAAACTGATAGAATAATAAAATATAAGACTTTTTAAAAAGTGAAGAACTGTAACCTTTTATTTAGTCTTAACTTTTTATTGTATATTAACACTTGAAGCCGTTACTTCTGTAACGAACCAAGGAGGAGTATTATGAAGAAACTTATTGCTATTGTTGCAGCACTTTTTTGTTTTACAGGTATTTCTTTTGCAGAAGAATTAGATGAATTAACAAAAGACAAACAGGCAGAGTTAATGGTCACACGAACAATTGTTCCTGAAGATCAGCATACAACAAATAAAACTGCTAAAGTTCAGATTGATTATACTCCGCTTACTGATGAGGCTCATGTTTATTATACATGTATTGCAGTTTCTTACGATCAGGGTGAAGCAATGAACACTGTTCTTGCATGTCTGCAGGATTTCCAGAAAGAAAATCAGTACTACGGTTACAAATACCTTCGTAAAGATTCTGTAAAATATTTCAAGGATGATAAAAACATGAAATGGGCTACTTATCATTCTTATGTAAAATTTACACGATAACCGCTCAAAAAGCTAAATGCAATGAGCCAGTTCATAAGAGCTGGCTCAACTTTTTATATAAATCAGGATTACAAAAAAAATGGACATTCAGAACATCGTTAAAAATCTTCATCCGCTTGAAATCAAAGTTCTTCTTAATTATACATCAAAAGATGAACTCACTTCAGAAAAACTTCAAAAAGAATTAAATTACAAAGAAGGTCATTGTAATCAGGCGTTTTCATGGCTTGGCGGTAAAGAGCTTCTTTCAGTTGTAAGCCGCACACCTCATACTTTTTATGAAATCACTGATTTAGGAAAAGCATATGCAAAAGACGGAATTCCGGAACTGCGCATCATAAATTATGTAAAAGCAAATGGAGCAAAAACTCTTCCTGAAATAGCTGCAGGAACTTCTCTGGAGCAGAAGGATGTAGGTTCTGCATTTGGAGGTCTTTCAAAGGCCGGTGTTCTTAAAATGAATGCCGAAAAAAAAGCGGAATATACTGGTTCAGAAATTCCTCAGAATATTAAAACGGCAGTTGATTTGTTTGAGCGTGCTGTAAAAACTGAAAATGGTCTTCTTGATAACGCTTCTTTGAACAAAGATGAACAGACTGCAATTTCTGCTTATGCAAAAAAACGCGGAGCTGCTGATTCTCCTTTTAAAATCATCGAGCGTGAGACAATTGTTTACAAATTAAATAAAGAAGCTGCTGATGTTGTTGCTGCCCTCAAAAAGGCAGGAATTACCGGTGAAGAGCTTGGTGCTGTTACTCCTCAAATGCTTTCAAGTGGTGAATGGAAAAACGGTACTTTCCGTGGATACAATATCGAACTTCCGCCGGCACGAATCATTCCAGGACGTACTAATCCGTATGTTCAGTTCCTGGAACATGTTAAAGATAAGCTCTGCAGCTTAGGTTTTAAAGAATTTGATGGTCCGCTTGTAGAAACAGAATTCTGGAATGGTGACGCACTTTTTATGCCGCAGTTCCATGCTGCACGTGATATACACGATGTATATCGAATCAAAAATCCTACTCATGCAAAATCAATTGAAGAACCATGGCTTTCAAATGTAGCTGCTGAACACCAGACCGGCGGAAATTCAGGAAGCCGCGGCTGGAATTATACTTTTGATCATGAATTCACACGACGACTTGTTTTGCGTTCACAGGGTACAGTTCTTTCGGCTCATCAGCTTCATAATGCTGAAATCCCTGGAAAATACTTTGGTATTGCACGATGTTTCCGTTATGACAAAGTTGATGCAACACATTTGAGCGATTTCTATCAGACTGAAGGAATTGTTTTGGGTGAAGATGTAAACTTACGTACTTTGCTCGGCTTCCTTGAAATGTTTGCAAAGGAAGTAGCTGGTGCAACTGAAGTTAAATATGTACCTGGTTACTTCCCGTTCACAGAACCATCTGTCGAAGTTCATATCAAACATCCGGTTTTAGGCTGGTTCGAACTTGGAGGTTCAGGAATTTTCCGTCCTGAAGTTACAAAAGCGATGGGTGTTGATGTTCCTGTTGCTGCCTGGGGTATCGGAATTGACCGAATGGCTTTAATGGCACTCGGTTTGAACGATTTACGTGAACTGTTCAGCGAGAACATTGAAGAAGTCCGTCTTAGAAAAGCAAAATTCTAAAATAAATAAAAAAGCACCGTCAGAAAATGAAGTGCACCCCAATTATTGGACACTTTAACTAGGCTGATTTTAAGGACTGATTCCT
>NZ_JAZOUG010000147.1:0-5572 GCF_045657965.1 Treponema sp.
GCTGAAACTGCCTGGAACTTCTGATTTTTTCTAACTGCAAGAATAAATGCGCCTGCAATAAAGATAGAAGAATAACATCCTGAAATCAAACCGATAGTCAAAGCCAGTGAGAAGTCATGGATTGTTCCGGTTGTGAAGAAGAACAATGCAAGAACTGCAAACAGTGTTGTTACTGTTGTAATAATTGACCGGCTCAATGTTGAAGTAAGAGCTGAGTTCAAGATTTCTTTGAAAGTTTTTGCTTCAACAACTTTAATATCACTTCGTACACGGTCAAGAATAACCACAGTTGCGTTGATTGAATAACCGATAATTGTAAGGATTGCTGCTAAAGTTGTTGTGCTGAATTCCATCTGAATGAATGAGATGAAAGAAATCATTACCAAAGAGTCATGAATGATAGCAATTACAGCTGCAAGAGCGAAATCCCAGTGAAAGCGGATTGCAGAATAAATGAAAATCAAAACCAGAGTTGCAAGAACAAGAATAATTGAATCACGAATAAGGGTTTGAGAGAACTGAGCTCCAATGAAGTCAGATTTTGTGATTACAATTTTTTCTACACCGAACTTATCTGTAAGAGCTTTGTTTGCATCAGCCTGAACATTCTTGCTTTCTTCACCTGTAACACCCATGCGGATCTGGAAAGCACGTTCTGAACCATCACCAATTTCTTTTACATCTACGTTTGCGAAATCCTTGAGAGAATCCCGGACATCATCAGCTGTAACTGTAGAAGATTCATCTGCAACAAAAAGGCGCAATGGATTTTCACCAAGATTCTTTGAAGCACCTGAAGTAACAAAAACGCCGCTTTCAGAAATGTTCACTTCCTTTTTAACTTGTGCTGAAATACCGTTTACAGTGTTGATTTTTTCAGCAAGTTCAGAAACAGTTGTTACACTTGCAAAAGGAATTGATTCTGTACGGTTTTCTTCTCCAATACCGCTTACTACGATATCAACTCCATTTTCTGAAACGTCGAGAGAAACTGTTGCAGTACCATTATAAGTAACTTCAAGAGCTGTATCAGCAATTTTAATTTCTTCAATCATACCCGGCTTGAAATCAAGACCGAAGTTGATTCCGCGTGTTGCTACAGAAACAATACCTGCAATAATGACAAGTACGCTCAAAACAACTGCACAAGGGAAAAATTTGCTAAACTGAATAATCTTTTTCATTATTTTACTCCCCAGCCGATGCTCATTGTCTTTCGGTTCATAACTTCTGTGTTAAAGTCGAACATGAGACGAGAAACTACGAGAGCTGTAAATACTGATGAACATACACCGATTGCAAGTGAAACTGCGAAGCCCTGAATTGAACCTGTTCCGAGTTTTGAAAGGAATGCTGCAGCGATGAATGTTGTAATGTTAGAGTCCATAATTGCCCAGAAAGCGTTGTCAAAACCGGCTGCAACAGCTGCGGCACGGCTCTTACCGTTTTTGAGCTCTTCTTTAATGCGTTCGAAGATAATTACGTTAGCGTCAACTGACATACCAACCGTAAGAATCATACCGGCAACAGAAGAAAGTGTAAGTGTAAGGTTGAAAGCACTCAAAACAGAGAACATGATGTACATATTCAAAATCTGAGCTACAACAGCGTTGAAACCAGCACCCATGTAATACAAAATCATGAATACGAGAACTGCTGCTAAGCCCCATGTAAGTGCATTCAAGCCCTGTCTGATAGCCTGTTCACCAAGAGAAGCACCAACTACCTGCTGGCTTTCTACTTCGAGAGGAACACTAAGCGAAGCAGTCTGAAGCACTTTCTGAATATTCTGAGCTTCTTCGACGCTGAAGCCGCCTGAAAGAGATACCTGACCGCCGTTAATTGCCTGACGGATTGTAGCAGCTGATTTAACTTTGTTGTCGCTTACAATTGCAAGACGTTTTCCGACATTTGCAGCTGTAAAATCACCGAAAATTACAGCACCTTCTGAATCAAGAACGAAGTTAACTTCAGGCTGGTTTGTAGTCTGGTCTGCAGAAACGATTGCTGATTTTACGTGTTCACCGTCAAGAGCAATTTCTTTTTTAACAACGATGAAACCGGTTCGCTCGTCAAGACCATAATCGTCTTTAATGTAGTAGCCCATAACTTCTGTATCAGCAGGAATTACTGATGAATCAATAAGTTTACCGTCTGAATTGAAAGTTGTGGCAGGATTCTGATTGTAGTAAATATTGAAAGCATTTGTAGCATCTTCATCAACAAGGCGGAAGTTAAGAATACCTTTACCCATGATGATTGTATTTACGCTTTCACGGTCAGCAGCTCCAGGAATTTCGATATAGATACGGTCCTCACCCTGCTGGCGGATAACCGGAGAAGTAAGACCGAATTTATCGATTGAACTTGTTAAAGTTTCGATAGTCTGAGCCATTGCATCTTTTTTCCACTGAGCTTCATCAGTGATTTCGTTGCCTTCTGCTTTTTTAGCAGCAAGGGCTTCATCAAGATTTGCACGTACGATGATGTTCATACCGCCGCTTAAATCAAGACCGAGTTTTACAGATGAATTATAGCGTTTTTTTGCAGCAAGAATTTCGTCACGGTATTTGCCTTCGATTACAGAAGAAAGTTCTGCACGGGCATTTGTACCTTTGAAAGAACTGAGAATTGCACTTACAGTCATAACAGCAGGAGTTTCAGGAACTTCCATGCCGGCAGATTTGTAAGCCTTTGCAGTTTCTTTGTAATTCTTTTTTGCAGCTTTTACAAGATAATCATAAGAAGAATCAAGAACAGCTTCAGGATTTGCTTTTGCCATTGAAATAAGATTATCAACCTCTTCCTTGGCTTTTACGATTGTGTAGTCCTTTATTTTTTCGAGAGATCCTAAAGCAAGGCTCTGCTGATCTTTCGGAGTGCGTGCATACCAGCTGATTGATGGCCAGAGAAATGCAAAACACACAGCAAGAACTACCAGAACAATGATAAAACGACTTCGTTTGTTCATTTTTTAACTCCGGTATTTTTATTTATTCTGCCTTTTCTGAATCAAAAGATTCAGCGGCTTTTTTTTCGATTGATTCTGTTTTTTCTGATTTTTCATTTTTTTCTGACTTTGCAGGTGCATCATTTACAACACCGGCAATAGCAGAACGATTGAATTCGATTTTTGTGCTTTCATCGACTTTAACAATGACAGTCTTTTCTTTTGTCTGAGAAACGATTCCATGAATTCCGCCGATTGTAACGACTTTGTCACCTTTTTTAAGGGCATCAATCATTTTCTGTGTTTCTTTCTGCTTTTTATTCTGAGGACGAATAATAAAGAAATAGAAAATTGCAATGATGAGGATAAACGGTACGACAGACATTAATGTCTGGCTTGAAGAAGCCTGAGTGCCTGCAGCATCAAGTAATGGAACAAAAAACATTTTAACTTCCTTCCTGGTTTAAAATAGTGAAAAAAAGTCTATCATAAAAAAGAACTGAAATCAACATACAAAACATCTAAAAAAAACGCCTAATTTTTCAATAAATTGTCCAGATTTTGATTTAACACGCGCAAAGACTCATCATTCGGGGAAAGAGCTACAACCTGTTTTAAATAATACTGAGCCTTTCTGTATTCTTTTTTATTAAAATAAATCTGATAAAGTCTGAAAAGAGAATCCTTATTTCTTGGATTTGCTGTAAGGCTTGAACGCAGATCAGCAAGAACAGCACTTTCACCGGAGGCAAGAAAACTTCTTTCATAGTAGAGGAAACTTTTCATTTTTGACGATGAACTTTGAATAAGCTGATTTATTAGTTTTGAAGCTTCCCCTGTTCTTCCCGTAGATACAAGTACATCAATATAAGACTGTAAAACTTCTTCATCCGAAGGACTTTCAGAATACAATTTTGAAGCCATTTCATACGCTTCACTTTTTCTGCCTGATGAAAGACAAATTTTTATATGTGTAAACAAGGCAGCACGGGAAACATCCTGCCTTTTTATAAACTCAGAACTTGCTTTGTAAGCCTGAGTCCATTTTTTACCGGAAACCATTGCTGAAATTTTTATCTGCAGAGCTTCAAGATTATCACTTTCATTTTGAAGAATAATATCGGCCAGCTGCTCACTATCTTTATCATCAATTTTTACACCGGTTTCACAGGCAAGAGAAGCTGCGGCAAGTACAATTTCCATATCATCAGGATAAAGTTTTATTGCATTTTCTATCGTAGCTGTAGCTGCAGAAATATTTTTGTTCCAGTTTTTCTGTACTGAATACCGTAAAATCAAATAATCCCTTGAAAGAGAATCTTTTCTGGCATAGGCATCAAGCAGAGAAGCAGCCCTGATATATTCACCGTTTTTAACAAGTATTCTTGCACGAAACAAAAGAAAATATGAATTTTCAGGTTCAATCTGTAAAACCCGGCTTACATATATTTCTGCATTCTGCATATCATTTGCAGCAAATGAGGCTTCTGCACAGAGCTTTAACAAATTTTTATTCTGCGGATACAGGGAAAGAAGTTTCTGTGCAAATTCAAAAGACTTCTCAGGCTGTGAAAGATGAATAAAACTTTCTGCATAAGCAAAAGATACTTCAAAACAGTCAGAACAGAGAATATAAGCGATAGAAAAATAATCGTTTGCCAGTTTATATTCACCAAGTCTTACATAAAGAAGACCAAGAAGATAATTTGCAAAAACGGAATCTTTATTTAATTCGAGAGCTTTTTTTAAATTAATTTCTGCCTGCTCATAATAATCATTTCTTGTATCTGAAACGGCAAGAACCATGGCAGGCAAAACATAATCAAGAAAAATCTGGGGAGATGAAAAACCGTCATAAATTCCGTTTTTTGAAGATAAAATCGCTTCAGTGTATGAATTTCTGATCCCCTGCTCAAAAGTAACTTCAGAAAACCCCTGTGACTTCCAGCACATCTGCATTATAGATACTGCAATGTAGTGAAGAATTTTTTCATTTTCTTTCATTGCATCACGATTTCTTTTTAAATAAGTGACAGCATTTTTCAGGCTTTCAGGAGAACCTTTTTCAACTAAAAGTAAAATATCTTTATCGATATCAGAAAAATATTCTGTTACACGCCTTTGAGGCAAAGCAATCTTAGTTCCCGTGACTTCCTGAGCAAACGAAAGTGAATTGAGAAAAATAAAAAAAATACAGAAAAAAGCAGAAAGTTTCCGCCGTTTATTTTTCAATGCTGATTATTCTCCGTAAATTTTATGCTCATCTTCATCTGTTAAATCTGATAACTCATCTTTATCATACGGAAAAAAATCGTTAAAATTTCTCTGCCAGAAAAAAACAGCAACAAGCACTACCCCCGCAAGAATAAGAACAAGCGGGCCCCATTTGGCAGCAAAATGTGAAAGTGAAGTTTTTACGACATTAAGCGAAAAAAGAAGAAAAACACCGCCTAACAATTCTATTAAAATTGCCGGAAAAAAATAAACACCGCGAATTTTTCTGTGCTTAAAAAAACAGGTTAAAACAAGGCAGATTCCACTGAACAGTACCATAATCGGCCATAAATGTCTGATTTCAAGAGGGAAAATATTTGCAGACATAAAAGTCATGCATAATCCAAG
>NZ_JAZOUG010000148.1:0-22407 GCF_045657965.1 Treponema sp.
TATTTTCATTATTCATGCAGTTTCCAGGTTCCCTTTTCAATTTCGTAGATTTTAGTTGTACTTTTTTTGTAACGTTCGTACGGTTCACCCGGCAGGAATGTACAGAAAAGCTGATCATATTCAGGAAGCAGTGCAGTAACACTCTGTCTTTTGTCAGGATCCAGTTCCAGCATTACATCGTCCATTAAAAGAACGGGCTTTTTTTCAGTGACATTTGTATAATAAATTGCCTGTGCTATTCGAAGCAAAATCGCAAGAAGACGCCTTTGCCCGGTTGAGGCGTTTGGAACAAAATTTTTTCCGCCACGTACAAAAACAATTCTATCTCTATGAGGGCCGCTCATCGTCGTCTGAATTACTTTGTCCATCTCACGTTTTTGCTGCAAAATTAAAAGAGCTTTTTGTACAGTAACTGCTTCATTTTCTTCAGTTTTCCAGCTTGGAACATATTTAATGGAAACACCGTCTATTCCTGTAATCTGTTCATAAAGCTTTCCAAAAATCTGGTTAAACTTAAAAATAGTGTCACTACGCTTTTTTTGGATTTCAATTCCATCCTGAGCAATCTGCTGATCAAAAATATCAAGCATGTCATAATTTTTTTCTTTAAGTGAAAGATTACGGCTTTTAAGAATTTTTTTATAACGGCGGTTCAAATCAATATAAAGAACATCATACATCGAAAGACACTGATCAATAAAAAAGCGCTTTTTTTCAGGTTCGCCCGTGGCATAATCCAAATCATCATGACAAAAAAGCACACAGGGCATAGTATTTATCAATTCTTTACGGTCTTTAATTGTTTTGCCGTTTTTTTCGATTCTCTTTTTCTGATTTTCGTATGTAAAAAAAAGGCTGGCTGTATTTCCATTTTCTTCACGATACAATGTTTTTACACTGAAAACCTTTTCACCTTCTTTTAGTATTTCTGCATCAGAGCGGGTCCTGAAAGAATTTCCGTATGCAGAAAAATAAATAGATTCAAGAAGATTGCTCTTTCCCTGACCGTTTTCGCCGACAAAATAAACCTCCTTTGAAAGAAGGTCAATTGTTTTGCTTTCGAGATTACGATAGTTTACAAACGAAACAGAAAGGACTGGCATATGTAACTAAAATACCTTATCATTTTTTTCAAAATGAATAAATAGAGGATAATATAATGAAAAAATATATTTCATTTTTTGCAGTTTTTCTTATTATTTGCAAAACCATTTTCTCAGAATCAATATCACCAGAACTTCTAGAAAAAGTTAAAACTACCGGTGAATTACAAAATGTTTTCTTAAATAATGAAGAAATAAAACTAACGTTAGTTCCAAATACTGAACTTTCTTCGCTTGCCATAACTCACTGGAATAATTCAGAAAAACCAAGACTTACAACTGAAAAGCTTTTTTATCTTAATAAACAAACTCTCGGTAGTTTACCATCAATCGAAAAAGTTTCAAAAGTAATCCGTTCAATATCAACCATGAAAGGAACACAATATTATTCACACCGACATAAAAAATGGGAAACTCTTTATCATGAAGCCTACTTAATTAAATCACCGGAAGACAAAACTAAAATCGAAGACCAAACGAACGGTAGTTCCGAAGGTAAAATTCTTTACTGCATGCAGGATGACAATTCTTTTGGAAAATGTTATTACTCGCTTGAATATCATGAACGATCAGATGAGGTCAGTGTTTGCTTTGACAACTTCGAACCTCTGAAATTCGGCATCATTACAGCTGCAAAATCACACAATATTAAAATTAATCTCGTAATTAAAGATGAAGACGAATATTTTCTGGTTTATTTGATTGTTCAGGCTTATTATCCGAATATTTCTCTACTTGAAAATAAAATGATTGATTCTTTTAATGCCCGTGTCGATTCCATTTACAAATGGTTTGTTTCTCAAATGGAAAAATAATCATAAGTCTTTTATATAGAAACTTTTTCATATATTCGGTATATTTTATCAAAAGTGAGGAGTTATATGAAAAAACTTTTTTTTGCAGCAATCTTCGCATCGCTGGCAATATCTTTTGGAGGATGTAAATCAATGGATAAAGAATTAAACGCAATCAAAGGCAAAGACGGACTTTTTGCTATTATGGAAACAAGCAAAGGTTCCATTGTTCTTGAACTTTTTTACAAACAGACACCACTTACTGTTACTAACTTTGTTGGCCTTGCAGAAGGCACTCTTGATGCTGCTAAAGGTAAACATTTTTATGATGGACTTACATTCCATCGCGTAATAGCTGATTTTATGATTCAGGGTGGTGATCCTGAAGGTACAGGCCGTGGCGGTCCAGGATATCGCTTTGCTGACGAATTTGATCCAAGCCTTAATTTCGATAAACCAGGTTATCTTGCAATGGCAAATGCCGGTCCTGGCACAAATGGCAGCCAGTTCTTTATCACACATGTTCCAACAGAATGGCTCAATCAAAAACATACAATTTTTGGTCAGGTTGTTAATGAAGAAAGCCAGAAAGTAGTAAATGCTGTTCAGCAGGGTGACAAAATCGTAAAACTTACTATTGTGCGTCAGGGTGATGATGCTAAAAACTTTACTGCAACACAGGCTGATTTTGACAAACACGCATCACAGACAAAAGAAAAAGCTGCAGAACGTGCAAAACTTGCAGCAGCAGCAAAAATAAAAGAAGTTGAAGAAAAATTCCCTGGCTTCGAAAAAGATTCAAACGGAATTTATTATAAAACAAAAAAAGCCGGTTCTGGAAACAAAATCGGTGGAAAACGAGCTGTTGCTGTTGAATACAAAGGATATTTTGTAAATGGACAGGTATTCGATCAGTCAAAAGGCCGTGGTCCTTTGGAATTTACAACAGCAGGCGGTCAGATGATTCCAGGTTTTGATATAATGGTACAGGATATGAAACTTGGTGAAAAACGAACAATTGTACTTCCACCAAGTCAGGCTTATGGCGAAAACGGCATTCCTGGTGTTATTCCAGGAGGTGCTTATCTGGCATTTGATATTGAACTTACAAAAGTTAAAAACTAAAAGAACTGATTTTATTTCCCTGCACTTCTAATTAGTGCAGGTTTTTTTTATTTTTCGAGCTTATTTAATTCTTTTTCGAACTGTCTTTTTTCAATTTCTTTTGCAGGCCGGTATAGAATAAGAATATTTCCTATAAGGCGAACAAATACGGCTTCTGCTTTCTCAGCAATTTCTTTACTTAAATCCCGTTTTTCTTCTTTAAATTCATTGAACTTAATTTTAATAAGCTCATGCTCATCAAGAAGCCTTGAAATTTGTAAAATTTGATTTTCTGTGACGCCAGCACCACCAATCTGAACCAGAGCGTTCAAAGGCTGGGCGTTTTTCTCCAAAAATTTTCTCTGTTTTGCATTAATTTCCATAAAAGTTATTATAATTTTTCTGCCGTTAAAAAACAACTGTTGAGAATATCTGCTTTTTTCTATATAATAAAACATTGTCATGCTGAATATAATTCAGCATCTTTAAAAAACGAGGAAACTATGCCAAAAATTGAAGTAAACGAAAAACTGTTTTTTAATCTTCTTGGAAAAAAATACGACTATGACACGCTTGAACGAAAACTTGTCTGCGGAAAGGCTGAACTTGATGAAAAACCGGATATGAGTGCCAGCGAAGCAGAACGTGTCATCAAAATCGAATTAAACGATACAAACCGCCCGGATTTGTGGTCTTGTGGTGGTGTAGCACGTCAGCTCCGGCTTCACGAAGGAGCAAAACGTTCTGATTATTCAAAATTCATTTCAAAAGCAGGTAAAATTCTTGATACTGCAAACCGAACAATCACTGTCGAAAAAGAACTCAAAGATGTACGCCCTTTCATGGTAAGTTTTGTTATTTCAGGCAAACCTATTGACGATCCGATGCTCAAAGACATAATCCAGACTCAGGAAAAACTCTGCTGGAACTTTGGCCGCAAACGAAAGTCAATTTCAATGGGCGTTTACCGCATGAGCGAAATCAAATGGCCGTGTCACTACAAGGCAGTTGATCCGGATAAAACTTCATTTGTTCCGCTTGCCTGCGATGCTCCTATGACCTGCCGCCAGATTCTTACAGACCATCCAAAAGGAAAGGATTTCGGCTGGATTCTCGAAGGGCTTAAAAAATTCCCGCTTCTCACTGATGATAAAAACGAAGTGCTTTCAATGGCACCAATCATCAATTCAGCAACTCTGGGCGCCGTTCAGGTTGGAGACAAAGATTTAATGGTCGAACTTACAGGCGACAACATGGAAAACCTCATCCTTGCAGCAAACATCGTTGCCTGTGACTTCCATGACGCAGGATATGAAATCCTGCCTGTCAAAGTTGTTCATCCATATGAAACAGGCTTTGGTAAAGAAATAACCGTTCCTTTCTATTTCCAGAAATCAACAAAAGCTACTTTGGCTGCAATCAACAAAAAACTCGGCTGCGACCTTACAAAAGAACAGGTTCTTGATGCGCTCACCCGCATGGATAACGATGTAGAAGCTAAGGATATTCCAACCACAGAAAAAACTGAAAAATACTGTAAAGCAAACAAAAGCGATGTCGAATTCACTCTTCAGCCGCCTCCATACCGCAACGACTTCCTTCATGAAGTTGACGTTATCGAAGATGTTATGATTGGACTTGGCTTAGACTTCTTCAAACCACAGCGGCCAAACGATTTCACAGTCGGAAAACTTTCTGATGTAACACTTTTCAGCCGCAAAGCAAAAGAAATCATGGTTGGTCTTGGCTATCAGGAAATGATTTTCAACTACCTTGGAAGTAAGCGCGACTATATCGACCGCATGAATATCAAAGCAGATGGTGTAATTGAAATTTCAAACCCAATGAGTGAAAATTATCAGTTTGTGCGCCCCTCAATAATTGCATCATTACTTCGTGCCGAAAGTGCCGCTGCAAACGCAATCTTCCCACACAAAATTTTCGAAATCGGTAAAGTTGCATTCCTCGATGAAAGCGAAAATACCGGTACAAAAACAATTCAGTCGCTAGGCTTCATGACAGCTGCTAACAACGCAAACTTCAATGACTTGGCATCAGAAGTAAGTACCGTACTCTACTACCTCGACCACAAATACGAAGTCAAAGAAGCAAATGACCCGCGTTTTATCACAGGCCGTCAGGCTGCAGTTATCGTAAACGGCAAACAGGTCGGAATCTTCGGTGAAGTTAATCCGCAGGTTCTTGAAAACTGGCAGATTTCAGTTCCTTGTGTTGCCGGCGAAATTGACCTTGAAGATTTAATGTAAAAAAAAGCCCCACTGAATGTGGGGTATTTTTATGACTAACCAGAAAATCAATTATCAAAAACAACTCGAAGAAATACTCAAAAAAATTGAAAAAGAAAGAACGGTAAATTCAAATTCCAATAAGCCGACACTCCTTCTGCATGCCTGCTGTGGACCATGTTCCTCGTATGTCATTGAATATCTTGCACAGATTTTTGATATTACTATTTTTTATTACAATCCGAATATTCATCCTCGAAATGAATACATTCGGCGTCTCGAAGAATTAAAGAAATTTCTTGCTTGTTTCCCAGAAGCCACAAAGAATTCCGTTAAGCTTGTCATAGATGAATATAATCCTGAAGATTACTATAAAGCAACTAACGTTCGTTCTGAAATTAATTTACAAACCGAACCAGAAAAAGGGGAACGCTGCCGTCGTTGTTATAAATTCCGCATGGAGAAAGCTTACAAATACGCATGTGAACACAACTATAACTGGTTCACAACCACTTTAAGTATAAGCCCTCACAAAGACAGTGAAAAAATCAACACGATTGGCTACGACCTGGAGCACATGAATTTTTCTAAAATAGCATTAGAAAAACATCTAACAAACGATAGTTTGAATATCATTTCATGTACAAAATTTCTCCCTGCAGATTTTAAGAAAAAAGGCGGCTTTTTAAGAAGTACACAATTAAGCGATGAATACGGTTTGTGGAGACAGGACTATTGCGGCTGTGTCTTTTCAATGAGAGATTCTACTTCTGAACGGGTTAACGGCGTATTCTCATCATAAGCCTTTTTATTAATTTCAATCTCATCATAAGACCAGAGTTTCCCCTGCTTATTATTAATTCCGGGACAATCTTTTGAACATTCTTCCCAAGTTTTTTTGTCTTCAATCATCCAGGACCAGAAGGGATATGTAGAACACTGTATCGGCCGTGCTTCATAACATGAACACCCGTTTTCCCAGAGAATACAGTCATAATTCTTTTTTTCGCGAAGAGCCAGAACCTGCTCTCCGTGATAATAATCAGCCCAGCGGCAATAAACTTCTACAAATTCTTTTACAGGCATTTTCAGATAATTAATTAAAGAATCAAGATCCCGTTTTGAAAGATAAACAAACCCAGGAGAATGCCCGCAGCAAAAAGAACATCTCTGACATCCGAAATAAAGTCCATTTTTATAAAATTTATCATTCATTACCTCGAATATATCAGAAAAAAATCATTATATCAAACAGATGTATATAGTCAAAAACCACAAAGAATGTTAAAATATGCTAAATATTTCATAATTATTCTTATGTTTTATCCGGAGTGTTTATGCTTAAAAAATTTTTTTTGATTTTATTTTCATTTATTTCCGTATCAGCTTTTTGTGAAAAAAAAGTAGAAACAACGACAATTGATAATATCAATTCAATTGAAGTTGCTTGTGACACAGAAACAAGTATTCTTGAACTGACTGTTTTTTCTTCAAATTCTGATACCTATGATCAGGGATTTGTTGACCAAATATTGTCTGAAAATCTTGAAGAAGCACTTGAAAATTTTGGATTTTCAAATGCAAAACTTCTGATTACTACAGTCAATTCAAAAGACAAAGGCGGAAAATTCACATCACTTTACAAAAAATATAAATTAGACTGATTAATTAAAACAGGCTGTCAGTGTTTTAAAACTCTGGCAGCATTTAATACTGCTAAAATACAAATTCCAACATCACCAAAAACTGCCAGCCACATATTTCCAAATCCAAAACTATTTAACATCATAATCAGGACTTTAGCACCTATTGAAAGATAAATATTCTGATAAACAGCCCGCATTGTTCTTCTTGAGATTTTAATTGCTTCCGGCAAGCGGCTTAATCTGTCATCCATAATGACAACATCTGCTGCTTCAATTGCAGCATCACTTCCAAGAGCACCCATTGCAATTCCAACATCAGCCCGCGCAAGAACGGGACTGTCGTTTATTCCGTCACCAACAAAAACTGTAGATTTTTTTGAACCTCTTCTATTTTTCTGAGAATTAAAAATTATTTCTTCAAGTTTTTTTACTTTATCTTCCGGCAGTAATTCAGCGTAAACTTTATCAATTCCTAAATTGTCTGCCACAAACTTAGCTGACATCTCTACATCGCCGGTAAGCATAGCTGTAGATTTAATACCGAGTTTTTTAAGACTAACTATCGTCTGTTTGGACTCTTCCTTTTCAGAATCAGAAATTACAATATTTCCTGCATACACACCATCAATTGCAATATGAACAACAGTTCCAGCAATGTCCTGTCTAATTTTAAAATAATCCTCAAACCCTCTAACCGACTCAGATTCCATAAGTTTAGAATTACCGGCAAGCACAGTCTTTTCATCAACTACCGAGCGTATGCCAAATCCAGAAATCTCTTCAGGTTCAAGAATTTTTAAGGCATCACATAAAACACAATGGTGAGCTTTCTTTAATGAAACCGATATAGGATGATTTGAATAACATTCAGCATGAGTTGCAATTGCAAGAAGTTCTTCAGGGTTCATACCATTTACAGGATTAACAGCAAAAACATCAAAAATTCCTTTCGTAAGCGTTCCAGTTTTATCAAAAACAACTGTTTTAGCTTTAGAAAGAAGTTCAATAAAATTTGAACCTTTTATTAAAACACCGGCTTTAGATGCAGCCCCTATCCCACAGAAAAACGCAAGAGGAATAGAAATCACAAGTGCACACGGACAGGAAACAACAAGAAATGTAAGCGCTCGATAAATCCAAACCGAAAAACCATAGTTTTCTGAATCAGCAAACAGTTCAGGGAAAAATACTTTTAAAACGAATGGCGGTAAAACTGCAACTAAAAGAGCTGCAAAACAAACAATCGGTGTGTAAACTTTTGCAAATCGGGAAATAAATTTCTCTGATTTAGATTTCACTTCAGCTGCTTCCTGTGTAAGTGTCAGAATTCTTGAAACAGCACTTTCACCGTAAAGTTTCGTAACCTGTATTTTAATCAAACCAGTTTTATTTACAAATCCAGCTAAAACCTCATTTTTGTTTGCAGAAGAAACTTCTCCTGGAACACTTTCGCCGGTCAAAGCTGAAGTATCCACAAAAGATTTTCCTTCAATAACTATGCCATCTAATGGAATTCTTTCACCAGCTTTTACAATAATTATATCACCAGCTTTAACAGATTCTGGAGAAACAATCTGCTCTTTTCCATCATTAAATAATGATGCCTTATCAGGACGAATATTCATAAGAGCAGAAATAGAGTTACGGGAACGGTCAACTGCATAATCCTGAACAAATTCACCAATGTTGTAAAAAAGCATGACAGCAACAGCTTCAGCATATTCACCAACAAATATAGCCCCCACCGATGCCACACTCATTAAAAATTCTTCTCCAAAAATATTTCCATTATGAATATTTTTTACAGCTCCCTTTAAAACATCTCTACCACAAATCAAATACGAAGCAAGGTAAAGGAGCCCATAAACATAATTTTTATAGTCAAAAGAAAAAATTGAAGTGTGCTCTATCAAAAGTGCAACAATAAATAAAATGAGTGAACCAACAATTTTTTTTAATGGAGAATTGTCTTCTTCATGATTATGTTGTGAACCACAATGTTCACAGCTGCAATGAATATGTGAGCCAAAATTATGCTCATGTTCAACAGAATTTTCCTTAAAGTTCATAGATTTCATCTCCTTTTATTCCTGAATATGCTCTAATCCCATATTCAAAATCTTCGAAACATGTTCGTCACTTAAAGCATAAATCATGGATTTTCCTTCACGCCTATATCGAACTAGGCCGTTAGTTTTTAGAATTCTCAATTGATGACTTATTGCACTCTGAGTCATCTGCAGTTCATCAGCTAAATCTCCAACAGCCAGTTCTTTATCTAAAAGCGCAAAAAGAATCTTTATTCTAGTTGAATCACCAAAAATTTTAAAAAGCTCTGAAAGATCACAAAGTAAATCTTCAGAAGGCAAAGAGTTCATTTTATCATTTGAATAATTGTTCATATGTTAATAATATGACCAGATTACACTTTCGTCAAGTTAAATTTTATTTCAAAAATATATAGAAAAAGAAATAAAAATAATTAATAATGACAGGCGAATTTAAATAACAATTTTAAAAAAGGAGTCCTAAACCATGGCATACAAAATTTTTATTGATGGAAAAGAAGGAACCACAGGCCTTAAAATTTACGAACGTTTTGAAAACCGTAAAGATATCGAGATTCTTTTAATTGATGATGAAAAACGCAAAGATCCGGCTGAGCGTGCAAAAATGATCAACGCTTCGGACTTCACTTTCCTCTGTCTGCCGGATGCGGCTTCTATTGAGGCAGTTTCGCTCTGCACAAATCCAAAAGTAAGAATTATCGATGCTTCAACGGCTCACCGCACAAATCCTGACTGGGCTTACGGCTTTCCTGAACTTTCAGCCGAACACCGCGCAAAAATTGAAAAGTCTAACCGTGTCGCAGGGCCCGGCTGCTATGCTTCAGGCTTTGGAGCAATCGTTTTCCCTCTCGTAAAGCATGGTATCATTTCTCCTGACTATCCTGTCGTGTGCCATGCTGTTTCAGGTTATTCTGGAGCCGGCAAAAAAGCCATCGCGCAGTACGAGGATCCGAACCGCAATTCTGAGCTTGATTCTCCACGCCTCTACGCGCTCACACAGGAGCATAAGCATCTTCCTGAAATGATGAAAGTTTCCGGCCTCAACTACAAGCCGATTTTCAATCCTTATGTCTGCGATTATTTCCAGGGAATGACCGTTACGGTTTCACTCCACGCACGACTTCTCGAAAAAAAGCTCGCCGCAAAAGAAATCGCTGAAGTTTTCAAGGAGCACTATGACGGCTGCCGTTTCGTAAAAGCAGCTGACTTCATGGGCGAAGGAATCCTTACCGAAAGCTTTATCCCGGCAAACACTCTGGCGGGCACAAACAACATGCAGATTTTCGTCTGCGGCAACGACGAGCGAATCGTAATCACAAGCCGTTTCGACAACCTCGGCAAAGGTGCCAGCGGCGCGGCAGTCCAGTGCATGAACATCATGATGGGAATCGATGAAGGAACGGGACTATAACCCTTTTAGGTTTTTCATCCGATAATCAAAGATATAGGAAAATTTTACATGGACGAAAAACCAATCTTAGAAAAAGCTGAAAGAATTCGCGATGTTATCCGCTATATCAAACGCTTCAAAAATGCTGCTGTTGTAATTCATCTTGATGACGATATTATTGATTCACCTTTATTTGTCAGCCATATCCGCGACATTGCATTAATTCATCAGGCAGGGCTTCGGGTGATTATAGTTCCCGGAGCACGAAAGAAAATTGATGAAGCTCTTTCACAAAAAGGAATTTCATGGACTTACAAAAACGGCTGCAGGATTACTCCTAATGAAGCAATTCCATTAATCCGTAATGCAGCTTTTGATGCAGCAAATGTTGTTATGACAAGCCTTGCGGGCGAAAATCTTACAGCTGTAATTGGAAACTGGGTTCGTGCAAGAGGCAAAGGTGTATTAGCCGGAGTAGATTTTGGAACAGCAGGTGAAATAGATAAACTTGATGATTCCACAATTCAATCTGTTCTAGACAATGGGTTCATCCCAATTTTTCCATGCATCGGCTGGAGTTTAAATGGAAAGCCATATAATATTTCTTCTTCTCACCTTGCCGCTCAAATTGCAACACATCTAAAAGCGGATAAACTTTTCTTTATGCTTCCAGACGCGGAACTTTCGAAAGATTCTTTTTCAATTCCAGCTGATTTAGGAATTTCTCCAGAAGGCTGCATACCAGCCATGAATATTGATGAAGTTGATGAATTTTTAAAGCTTAATAATTTAGAAAAAGATTCAAAATCAATTGTATCTCAGCAAACGTCATCGACTAAAGGAAAAATATTATCATTACTTGAACTTGCAAAAAAAGCTGTTGAACAAGGCGTTACGCGAGTACACATTCTAAATGGTTCAATAGAAGGAACTCTACCCTGTGAAATTTTCAGTGATTTAGGTTCTGGAACAATGGTTTATGCTTCAAATTACGGAAAATTCAGAGCAATGAGAAGAGAAGATATTTCAGCAGTTCTTTCACTAATAAGACCATTTGTAAAAAAAGAAATTCTTCTGCCTCGTACAGAGCAGCAAATGGAATCTGAATATAATGACTTTATTGTCTATGAACTTGATGGTGCTATACGAGCATGTGCAGCTCTTCACATTTATGACCGCTCACAAGCAGAAATCGCTGCAGTTGCTGTAGACGAAAACTGCACTCATATAGGCGTAGGTCCCAAAATGATTGAATATCTGATAGAAAAAGCAAAAACAATTTCAATCGAAAGTGTATTTATTTTAACAACCCAAACTGCTGACTGGTTTGAAAAACAAGGTTTTTTACCTGATAGAATAGATTCTTTACCGGATAAGAGACGTGAAAAATGGAGTCCACAACGAGGATCAAAACTATTCCGGCTAAAACTACTATAAATTACAAAAACCTTTTAAATCCACAAACTAACGTATGTCATTATTTAAATCCAGTGAATTAAAGTATTATTCACTGGATTTTTTTTATAATTTTGATTTTTCATTCACAAATCTAGTTGTCGTTAGGTAGGTTTTTAAAACTTCAGCATCCTAAAATCAAAAACCGCACTATCGCTAGTGTGTAAATATTAAGCATTTATCCACAATCTATTAACAATTTGTGGATAAATCACTGCATTATTGTTTCACATGAAACAATGTTTTACATCTAGTTTATCCACATTTTGTGTATAAACTGTGGATAAATAAAGACACAAGTTTCGATAAAAATACAATTAGATTACTATTTTTTCTTTTCTAAAACATAGAACCTATTTTTAAAATTAAACATAAACAATAAAAAAACTGTTTCATATGAAACACAATAATAATTACTTAAGTTTTAACACCCAGAAAGAAAAGAAAGACAATAAAATAAACACAAAGATAAAAAACAAAATAAAAACAGCTTTTAAAAATAATTGAATTTTTTGATGTACTTTTGGAAAAAGCATTTTTCCTATTATCAAATTTAAAACTGAAAAGATAATAATATACAAAATAATTGAAAATTTATAAAAAGTACCATTAGTTGCCAGCTGCCAAAAATACAACAGAACTCCTAAAATAGTTCCGAATAATGTAAGAATTATTATTTTCATAAACACACAACAATTTAAAAGAGTATATCACACTGGTCTGTTAAACAATCAAAATAACGTTTCACATGAAACATCATAATCTTTATTTATAACAAAAAGTAAAACTAAAATGAAACAGTATGTTTCACATGAAACTTATTAAAATAAAAAAACCGTAGAGACTTATTAAGTCTCTACGGTCGCCTGATGGTTCTTCAATCACTGATATGAACGAAAAGAAATGTGATTGACTTCACTACCAAAAATCCCCGTTTTTATTGTATATTACAAACAAACTTTTGTCAGTAGAAAATTGTTATTTTAAACAAAAAAATTTATAAAAAATGTTTCATATGAAACATCTATCCATTTCAAAGTATACTTAAAAATATCAAAAATTATTACCTATCGTTAGTGTATTTTTAATTTAAAATCAAGAAATTACTGGCAAAAACTTTCTTTGCAATATATAATTAAAGTATTAAAATTTATTTTTAAAAAGGAGAAAATATGTTAACAAATATAAAATCTCTTAAAAATTATCTCGTAGATGTTCTAAAAATACCTGAAAAAAGCATTGAAATTTATAATAAAGACGGCAGTATTCCAGGACCAAATAAAAGTCTTCCTGCATTCCTAAAAGATGAATATGGTATTGAAAATGCTGATGTAAAAGAAGGTCTTAAAAAAACAGCTTCTTTTAACGACAGTGTAACAGATATCATTGAAAGAATCGAAAAACTCTGCAATATTCCGGCTGCATGTATAAAATTCCTTGATGAAAAAGGAAATCCACTTAACGGCAACACTCACATCGATACAGTGAGAAAAAATTTCGCCTAAATACAAATCATGTTCAAAACCCCACCTAATTATTCATCGCTGGCAGAAGCTCTCGTCTCCCTTTTTGGAACGTCTATTTCTATTGTACATACAGACAGACTTTCTGGAGGAGACATAAACAAAGCTTATGCCCTCACGCTTTCAAATGGAAAAAAGATTTTTATGAAAGCGAATGCCAAAGAAAATGCGTCATTTTTTACGGCAGAATCTTTAGCACTTTCGGCGATTGAATCAACCAAAACAATTAAAACGCCAGAAATTCTTTGCACGGGAACAGAACCAGGCGAAGAGGTCGGATATTCTTTTCTTTTTCTGGAATATATCGAATCTTCACAAAAAATCAAAAACTATTGGGAACTTTTCGGACGTGAACTTGCTGACCTTCATAAAGCAAATACAAAGCGATTTACCAGTGGAAAAAAATTCGGATTTTTGCAGGACAATTTCATCGGAGCAAAACCTCAGAAAAATGTAGATTCCGACAGTTGGGTAGATTTTTTCAGAGATTCAAGACTCGCCCCAAAATTTAAAAACACAGATTCATTTTTTGATGAAAATGACCGCAAAAAAATCACGAAACTTCTCGATCATCTAGGCGATTTTTTAGTTGAGCCAGAAAGCCCCTCACTTTTGCACGGAGATTTATGGAACGGAAATGTGATGTGCGGCTCAGATGGCAAAGCATGGCTGATAGATCCTGCAAGTTATGTCGGTCACTGTGAAGCAGACCTTGCAATGACCGAGCTTTTCGGAGGTTTCCCGAAAGAGTTTTACAAAGCCTACAAAGAAGCAAATCCACTGCAAACTGGCTACGAAGAGCGCCGGGATTTGTACAATCTCTATCATCTTTTGAACCATCTGGAAATGTTCGGAAGCGGTTATTTAAATGCTGTGAAGTCGATTCTAAGAGAGTATATGTGATAAAAAAACCGTGCATCACTGATGATACACGGCCTTTTTTAAGATTAGATTAACTCACAAAAATGGTATTGGTAGTTGAGCCCTACAGGATGTAGGGTTAAAGCTAAGAGAGAATTTCTGAAAAAAATTCTCGTACGAATCAGAAAATCCAAGGATGGATTTTCTGTTCGAGTTACTCTTTTTCCTGAACTACACTGTCAAATCCGACAACATAATCCGGCGAATCAATATTAATGACTCTTGTTCCGCTCGCTCCCCTACCCTGCTTTGAAACAGTTGAAGCTTTTATTCGGAGGGTTTTTCCCTGACCTGTCATACAGATTACTTCAGCATCTTCTGAAACGGCAATTGTTCCTACAATTTCGCCTTTATTGTCTGTATTGCCGAAGATTCGCTGACCGCCGGTTCCTCGTCCGTGCTGACCGAATTCTTCGAAATCTACGCGCTTTCCAATGCCTTTTTCAGTGATTACAAGAGCATCTTTTCCTTCTTCGACACAGATTGCAGCGGCAAGTTCATCACCTTGAGAAAGCCTGATTCCAGTTACACCGGAACTTGCACGACCCATCGGCCTTACATCTTCTTCATTTATGCGGAGTGCCTGACCTCTACGTGTGACTAGCATAACTTCATGATTACCACTAGTCAAAATAGAAGATACTAATTTGTCGCCATCCTTAAGTTTGATTGCGATTACGCCACGTGTTTTTGCATTTGCGAATTCAGTAATCTGACACTTTTTAACAATACCGTTTGCAGTTGCCATGAAAATGTACAAATCTTCACTGAATTCTTTCATCGTGACGATTGTCGTGATTTCTTCATCAGCTGAAACCTGGAGCAGCGACTTAACGCTTGAACCTCGGCTTGATCGGCTAGACTCTGGAATCTCGTGGACTTTAATCCAGTAAGCCTTTCCTTCGTTTGTAAGGAATGTGATGTAAGATTTTGTCGTAGCAATGAAAATCTGATTGATGTAATCGTCTTCGATTAAGTTTGCGCTCAGGCTTCCCTTTCCGCCACGACTCTGTGCCTTGTACAGTGTGAGCGGAACTCGTTTGATGTAGCCCATCTTTGAAATCATTACGACGACTTCTTCTTCTTTAATCATGTCTTCTGTGTTGATTTCTTCGACTTCATCAGCAACGATGTCAGTTTTTCGATCATCGCCGTATTTGTCAGCAAGTGCGTTTGTCTCGTCTTTGATAAGAGCAAGAATTTTTTCATGATGAGCGAGCAAATCTTCCAGGTGATCAATCAAAGCCTGCAGTTCGCGGATTTCTTTTTGTAAATCCTCGATTTGCAAATGTGTGAGGCGTTTGAGCTGCATGTCAACGATTGCCTGTGCCTGCTCGTCGTCAAAATTGAATCTTTCTTCCAAACGGAGCTTAGCCTGTTCGGTTGTGTCGCTTCCTCGGATAATCTTGATTACTTCGTCGATGTTGTTGATTGCGGTAATCAAAGCCTGCAGGATGTGCATTCGGTGCTTTGCGACTTTCAAATCATAAATCGTTCGGCGTGTAATTACCTCGTCACGGTGATTTACGAAATACTGAATGAGCTGCTTTAAGTTGAGAATCTGCGGCTTTAAATAAACATCCGGCAGAGTGAGCATTCCAGGCTCGTCATAGCGAACGCCAGAATCTTTGTTCACAGGAACGAGAGCAAGATTGATTACACCGAAATTTGACTGAAGCTCTGTCTTTGAGAAAAGCTGGTTCAGAACGATTTTTGTGATTGCGTTCTTTTTGAGTTCGACGACAAGACGCATACCAACGCGGTCTGAAGTCTCATCGTTTGCATCAGCAATTCCTTCGATGATTTTGTCATCTTTGAGCTGGTTGATTTTCTTGATGATGTTTGTTGTGTTTACGCCGTACGGAACTTCGGTAAAGACGATTTTTTCGTGTCCGCGCTTGTCAGTTTCAATAGTGAATTTTGAGCGAATTGTGATTTTGCCTCGTCCTGTACGGTAAGCCTTTTTGATTCCCTCACGGCCGTAAATGATGCCGCCTGTTGGGAAGTCAGGGCCTTTGATGTGCTTCATGAGCTCATCGATTGAAATCTCTGGATTGTCGATGTAAGCCGCAATTGCAGAAGCAACTTCACGAAGGTTGTGGGTCGGCATGTTTGTAGCCATACCGACGGCGATACCAGTCGTGCCGTTACAAAGAAGGAACGGAAAATTCGCCGGAAGAACGGCAGGCTCTTTCGTGGTATCGTCAAAGTTCGCCACCATATCGACCGTGTTCTTTGAAATGTCAGAAACCATCTCTTCGGTGATTTTTGACATCTTCGCCTCGGTGTATCGGTAAGCAGCCGGCGGATCACCAGCAATCGTACCGAAGTTTCCCTGAGGAGTTACAGTCGTATATCTTTGGGCAAAATCCTGACCCAGGCGGACAAGGGCATCATAAACAGAAGCGTCACCATGCGGATGATAGTGACCCAAAACTTCACCGACAATCGTAGCGCATTTTTTAGTCTTTCCGCCCGAAGCCAGGTGCAAAGTGTCCATGGCATACATGATTCGGCGGTGAACCGGCTTCAAGCCGTCACGGACATCAGGCAAGGCACGCTGAACGATAACCGACATTGAATAGTCGATGTAAGCCTGCTTAACTTCGTCCTCAATCGGAATTTTTATGACTGTTCCACCTTCTGCGGTTTTAATTTCTTCTAACATTTTATATTCCTAAAATTAAATATCCAGATTTGCGTAGCTTGAGTTGCTTTCGATGAATTCACGGCGCGGCTCTACTTCTTCACCCATACAGACAGTGAAGATTTTATCAGCGGCCTCAGCATCAGGAATCGTAACGACCCGCATCTTTCTGTGGGCAGGATCCATTGTCGTTTCCCAAAGCTGTTTTCCGTCCATTTCACCAAGACCTTTATAACGCTGAACATCAACCTTCTTTCGGGTCTCTTCATCGAATGCGGCAAGTGCTGCATCTCGTTCAGCATCAGAATAACAGTAAACCGGCTCTTTCTTTCCGTACTGGACTTTGAAGAGCGGAGGCATTGCAAGATAAACATAACCGTTTTCGATGAGCTGCGGCATGTATCGGAAGAAGAATGTGAGCAAAAGCGTGCGGATATGGCTTCCGTCGACATCAGCATCGGCCATGATGATGATTTTATGATAGCGGAGTTTTTCGATGTTAAAATCTTTTCCGAATCCTGTGCCCAAAGTTTTGATTACAGGGTCGAGTTTGTCGTTGCCCATTACTTTATCAGCACTGACCTTTTCGACATTGAGCATCTTTCCCCAGAGAGGAAGAATTGCCTGAGTCTTTGAGTCGCGGCCTTTCTTTGCAGAACCACCAGCCGAATCACCCTCGACTATGTAGACTTCGCAGATTTCAGGATTGTCCTTGATTGAACAGTCAGAAAGTTTTTCAGGCTTCTGGAAACCTGCACCTACGGTCTTTTTGCGGGTAGCTTCTTTTGCCTTTCGTGCGGCAATTCGGGCCATTGCCTCGCCGATTGATTTTTCGAGAACCCTTTCAAGAACAGTAGGATTCAATTCAAAGAAAATCGTGAGTTTTTCTTTTACGAGAGAATCGACGATTGTGCGGACTTCAGTGTTTCCGAGCTTGTCTTTTGTCTGACCGACGAATTCCGGCTCAGGAACCTTCATAGAAAGAACAGCAGCCAATCCAGCTCGTACATCTTCACCTGTGAGCTTTTCTTTTTTGTCTTCGCCAGGCTCGAATTTTCCGTCACGGTCAGGCATCTTCTTTTTCATTTTTTCGTTGCCATCAAGAGCTTTGTTCAAAACCCAAAGCAATGCAGTTCTGAAACCGTCAAGATGAGTACCACCGTCGCGGGTGTTGATGTCGTTTACATAAGTATGAATGTCTTCTGAATAAGAATCGTTGTACTGGAAAGCAAGCTCTGTAATTACATTGTCCTTTTCGCCGGTGATGTAAATCGGTTCTTCAGGATAATAAAATTTGCTCTTTTTGCCCTGATTGATTTCTTTTACGTAATGAACGATTCCGCCTTCGTATTTGAGTTCAAGGACTTTTGGAGTTTCAAGACGCTCATCGCGGAAATTGATTACGATTCCGCTGTTCAAGAAAGCAAGTTCTTTGAGACGCTGCAAAAGAGTGTCAAAATCGTAAGTTGTAGTTTCTGTAAAGATTGTTTTGTCGGCCTTCCAGCGGATTGTAGTTCCGTGTGCATCTGTGTCGCCAATCTGCTCAACTTTTGTGACAGGAATACCGCGCTCATACTTCTGACGGTAAATGTGACCGTCGCGCGAAATTGTAGCTTCAAGCCAGTCAGAAAGTGCATTAACGCAGGAAACACCGACACCATGCAGACCGCCCGAAACTTTGTAAGAAGATTTATCGAATTTACCGCCGGCATGAAGACGGGTCAAAACCAGCTCAAGGGCAGAAATTTTTTCGGTCGGATGAATGTCAACAGGAATACCTCGGCCGTTATCTTCAACACGGACAATATCGTCCTTTTCAAGTGCAACGGTAATTTCAGTACAATATCCTGCCATCGCTTCGTCGATACAGTTGTCAACCGTCTCATAAACAAGATGATGCAGACCTTTCGGACCTGTCGAACCAATATACATACCTGGGCGTTTACGAACAGCCTCAAGACCTTTTAAAACCTGAATATTCCCTGCCGAATAGTTAGCAGCCATTTTTATTTCCTTGTAATTTAAAGATTTATGAATTTAGATAAAAGACATGGAAAGACTTTTAGATGACTTATTATAGTAGATTTTTGAAAAAAAAACAAGGAAAGACGATATTATTACATAAACTTGTCCATTTTTTTATATAATAATATTATTAAAAAATGGATAAAATTCAGAATTTTTCAAACGCTTTAAATAAAGTTTCTTCACTACCAATATATCCATATCTTGATAAAATATGTTCAACATTAAAAGATTCCTTATCACATTTTTTAATACTTACAGCAGAAACAGCCTCTGGAAAATCAACTGTTCTACCAGTTTCGATTCTTGAAAATTTTGATGGAAAAATTTTAATGCTGGAACCTCGTCGACTGGCAGCATCATCTATTGCAGAAAGAATTTCTGATTTAATTGACGAAAAAGTTGGATCAACAGTCGGATATAGAATTCATCTTAATTCAAAAGTTTCAGAAAAAACCAGACTGGAAATTATTACTGAAGCAATTTTAATTAGAAAATTACAAAATGATCCGCTTTTAGAAGATATTAATGTTATCATTATTGATGAATTTCATGAAAGATCTATATTTTCAGATCTTGCACTTGCCTTTTTAAAAGAAACAATGAAAATACGCGATGATTTATATGTAATAATAATGAGTGCAACTATAAACTATCGTTCGTTAGAAAATTATTTATCAGATTCTTTTCACCCTTCTATAATGCAAATTTCTGGAAGGCAATTTCCTGTTGAAATTGAATATAAAAATAATATTTCAATGACTGAAGCAATATTTAAAGAAATTTCAAATAAAAACAATAAGATAAAATCTTTATTAGTTTTTTTGCCGGGAATTTTTGAAATAAAAAAAACTAAATCAGAAATTGAAGAATTAATTATACAAAACAATATAAAAGCTGAAATTTCAATTCTTCACTCATCAATATCTTTTGAAGAACAGAAGAAAATTCTTTCTCCAAAAACTGATTATTCCATTCCAAGAATAATTTTATCATCTTCAATAGCTGAAACATCTCTTACAGTACCAGATGTTAATTTAGTTATAGATTCTGGATTATGTCGTCTAAATAAAATGAATTTTTCATCAGGTATGGAACATTTAGTTACAGAAAAAGAAAGTTTATTCTCTGCAAATCAGCGTTCAGGCCGTGCAGGAAGAACTGAAAAAGGAAGATGTATCCGCCTTTGGGATAAAAATGAACCAAAAATAGAACAAACCCCACCAGAAATTCTAAGAACAGATTTAACAACTCTTGTGCTGGAATGTGTAAATTGGGGAGCATCAAATATTGATAAAATTGACTGGCTTACAAAACCTTCAGAATCTGCATGGAATTCCGCTAAATTTTTACTTGAAAAATTAGATTGCATAGAAATTAATAAAAATTCAAATGAAGAAATTATAAAAATAACAGAAAAAGGTAAAAAAATATTAACTTTAGGATTACATCCAAGACTTGCCTGTGCAGCTCTTTGCGGTGGAGCAGAATCAATTTTACCTTTTACAGAATATAAGAATAAAAGCAATGATTATAAAACAGCGTTTCTGAATGACTTAAAAAAAAGATTAGAATCAACAGGTTATAGGGAAAACAAAAATTCAAATTTTTTACTGGCTGGCTTTCCGGATAGACTTGCATTGCTTTATTCAAAAAATCATATTAACTGTGAAAAAGCAGAATATATTTTTCCTTCCGGTAGAACTGCATGGCTTTCCAGAGAAAACATTATTTCTAAAAACCTTAATGATTTTCCTGAATGGATTATTGCACCTGTTGCTGATGCTGGAGAAAAAACAGGTAAAATTTATTCATTTGAAATAATTTCTGACAAAGAAGTTTACTGCTTTTTAAAAAATCATGAAAAAAAACAAATAAAAACTGAATTTATAGAATCGGAAAACAATAAAGACTTTAAAAATATGTCGATAAAAAAAAGAGAAATAACTTCATATGGAGAAATAATTCTTAAAGAAAAAAATCTTTCCGTAGAATCAGATGATTTTGCGTTGGCAATTTGTGACAGTGTAATTAAAAAAGGATTAAAAATACTACCACTCGATAGCAAAATTGAAGAGTTTTTATTAAGAGCTGAATTTTATGTAGAAAATAGTTCAAAAAATTCACAGGAGTTAAAGAAAAAATTAAAATCGCTTGAAAAACTACCAGAAGTTTGGTTACGACCGTTCGTTAAGTCACAAAAAATCAACGCACTTGATGTTTATGAAGCTCTTTACTGGTATCTGGATGGAAATATAATTGACAGTAATGTCCCTGTTCAAATAACTCTCTCTAACGGTAAAAAAAGAAAAATAAAATATGAAAAAAAAGCAGACGGGACAATACAACCTGTTTTAGAAATAATAATACAGCAGATTTTTGGTGTTTTTGAAAATCCAAAAATTTTAGAAATACCTGTCCTTTTAAAACTTCTTTCTCCTGCTTCAAGACCTCTCCAGATTACTAATAATTTAGAGAATTTCTGGAATGGAGCATGGATAGAAATTTGTAAAGAAATGAAAGGAAGATATCCTAAACATAACTGGAATTACAAAATTATTTTAGATGAACAATAATTTTTATTCTGCACTCATTGGCATAAGAATGTTGAAGAAATCAGCAGCAGGTTCAGGTCTGAGTGTAACTGCACGCATAATTTCTGTAAATTCAAATGTAATGTACTCACTGTTCATAACTTTAAGTGGAGCATCAATATGTTTGTAATTCATAGAAATTAAAACTTCTTCACCATCATACTGACATGGAATTTCTTCCTTTGCGTCTCCCAAATCTGTTGATTTAGAAGTAATTGTAAGAACTCCAGGATTAAGATTGAAAATAATTCTTCCTGTTTTATCAAGCATGATTGAAATTCGTTTAAGTGCATCTACAAATTCAGTTTTTAATACCTTAAAATTGTGAGTCTGATTTTCTGGAATTACGCGGCTGTAATTTGGATATTGACCGTCAATTAAAGTTGCTGATAATTCATAATTAGCAAATTTAAAGAAAATCATTTTATCTACAATTGCGACTGAAATCTGACCTTCATCAGAAGAATGTTTTGCAACAATATTAAGAATTTTAGGATGAACAATAGCTGCAGGAAAATCCTGGACTCCAGAAAGAACAGGCTTTTCTGCATATGCAAGTCTTCTGCCATCAGTTGCTACAAGAACAAGTCTGTCTTCTTTTTTTTCGAAATAAACACCATTCATAAAGTATCTTGTTTCATCATCACTAACTGCAAAAGATGTCTGAGTAATCATTGATTTTAATTCTTTTGAAGGAAGCTCAAAAAATGAAACCTTTTCAGCAACTGCAATTTCAGGAAATTTATCCTGAGAAGTACAATTTAATTGATACTTAATCTTTTTAGTTGTATGACGAATAACAGCTGAAATAAGATTTTCTTTATCCTGTAAGAAGAATTCTATTTCACCTTCTGGAAGACCAGAAAGAATACTCATAAATTTATCACAAA
>NZ_JAZOUG010000149.1:0-16948 GCF_045657965.1 Treponema sp.
AAAAAGAATTAGTTGAATATTTGTCTTGGTACAACGAAAAAAGAATTAAGGTTAAATTAAAAGGACTGACCCCTTTACAATTCAGGAATCAGTCCTTAAAATCAGCCTAGTTAAAGTGTCCAATAATTGGGGTGCACTTCATACTTACCTCGGGCTTTTTCTTTCTGCCATAGCACAGGTCTGCGGCATGGTTCCCTATCTTTGTATCTGGCTTGTGGTACGGGATCTGGTCGCCGTTGCGCCGGACTTTACGCAGGCACAGAACATTTCGCTTTACGGCTGGACGGCGTTCATCTTTGCTACCGGCGGCATTCTTATCTACTTTGCGGCCCTCATGTGTACGCACCTTGCCGCCTTCAGGACTTCAGTAAATATCCGGAAAGCAGGAATTGAGCATCTGATGAAAACATCACTGGGCTTTTTTGATTCAAACGGTTCGGGACTTTTGCGGAACAGACTCGATGGGGCTGCAAGTGAAACAGAAACGCTGCTTGCACATAACCTTGCAGACATCGTGGGAACCTTTACCATGTTTGTGGCTATGCTTGTTCTGATGTTCAGCTTTGACTGGCGGATGGGTACAGCCTGCATGGTTTCTGTGGTCGTTTCGATTCTGATGCTCTGTTACATGATGGGCGGAAGAAATGCCGAACTTATGTCGATTTATCAGGGGGCTCAGGATGAAATGGCAAAAGCGGGAACGGAATATGTGCGGGGCATTCCTGTGGTAAAAATCTTCCAGCAGACCGTGTATTCGTTTACCGCATTCAAAAATGCCATCGAAAACTACAGCGAAAAAGCACAGAAATACACTGACGGCGTGTGCCGGCTTCCGCAGTCAGTAAATCTTACAGTAACGGAAGGTGCCTTCATCTTTCTGGTTCCGCTCGTTCTCATTCTGGCCCCTTCCGCCCTCTTAAAAGGCGACATGTCATCTTTTATAAGCGATTTTGCCTTTTACGCCGTCTTCAGTGCGATTATCTCTACTTCGCTTGCAAAAATCATGTTTGCTTCAAGCGGCACGCTCCTCGCCCGCACTGCCCTTGCAAGAATCGATACCGTGATGAACGCCCCAATCCTCACTCAGAGCAAAAATCCAAAAGTACCGGACGGAAACAGCATTGAATTCTCTCATGTCACCTTCACTTACGACGGAAACGAAAAACCTGCTTTAAGCGATGTTTCATTCACTGCACAAAGTGGAAAAACTTTAGCCTTAGTCGGCCCGAGCGGCGGGGGAAAAACCACGGCGGCCAGCCTCATTCCCCGCTTCTGGGACGTAAATGAAGGGGAAGTCAAAATCGGCGGCGTAAACGTTAAAGATATAGAACAGAAAGTTCTGATGGAAAAAATCTCGTTCGTATTCCAGTCTTCACGCCTGTTTAAGACTTCGATTTTGGAAAACGTACGTGCCGCCCGCCCCTCCGCCACCCGCGAAGAAGTGCTGGAAGCTTTAACGCAGGCGCAGTGCATGGACATCATCGAAAAACTCCCGCTTGGAATTGACACGCAGATTGGTAGTAAAGGGGTATATCTTTCAGGCGGTGAGCAGCAGAGAATCGCTCTTGCCCGCGCCATCCTCAAGGATTCGCCAATTGTCGTCCTCGACGAAGCCACCGCATTCGCCGACCCGGAAAACGAAGCGCTGATTCACAAAGCCTTAAAACGCCTTGCCGCAGGAAAAACTGTCATCATGATTGCGCACCGACTTTCTACCGTCACCGCTGCAGATAAAATCCTTGTGCTTTCAGAAGGAAAAATCCTCGAATCCGGCACGCACGAAGCATTAAAAAAAGCCGGCGGGCTCTACGAGAAAATGTGGGCGGACTATAACACCGCCGCAGAATGGAAAATTGGAGGAGCACAATAATGTTCGGAGAATCTTTCAAACGCAAATACGCCCTGACTGACAGCGGCGTTTCAAATACCAAAAAAGGCATGTTCTGGACGGTCATCGTAAACTTTGTGGTCATGGCCGGCATGGGAATCCTCTATCTTCTGATGGAAAAACTCATGCTCACCCGCATGGACGGAGCTGCCCTTCCTGGCCTTAGTTTTTTCATTGTTGCGGTGCTTGTTTTTACGGTGCTTTCACTTATAACCCACTTTCAGCAGTACCGCTGCACGTACGGTCTTGTCTACGGCGAAATCAAAACAATTCGTCTTTCGCTTGCAGAACACCTTCGTAAACTTCCGCTTTCGTTTTTTGCAAAACGCGATGTTGCCGATTTGACCGAAACGATTTTAGGCGACATAAACCGTATGGAGCATGTGTGGTCGCACGTTCTCGGCTACCTGTACGGCTCGTATGTTTCTACCGCAGTCATTGCCGTGATGCTGATCTTTTACGACTGGCAGCTGATGATTGCCTGCCTTTGGGGAGTTCCTGTTGCATTCGCCCTTCTTTTTGGAAGCCGCCGGTGTGCCAAAAAATATTCGACTCTTGCAAAACAGGCTGGTCTTACCGCATCCGATGCAATGCAGGAAGCGATTGAAACGGTGCGCGAGATTCAAGCCACAAACCAGGAAGAGCGCTGTCTTTCTGAAGTCTACGAAAAAATCGATGCCCACGAAAAATCCCTGATTTACGGAGAGCTTTCTGCAGGTATTTTTGTGAATGCGGCAAGCGTTATCATGCGCCTTGGCGTTGCCACCACGATTCTGACCGGGGCCGGCCTCATCCTTTCAGGAAGCATTTCGTTTATGACGCTCTTTCTGTTCCTGCTCGTCATTACCCGGGTGTACGCTCCGTTTGACCAGAGCCTTGCCCTCATTGCCGAAGTGTTTATGTCAGAAGTTTCTGCCCGACGTCTTACCGAAATCCACGAAATCAAAAACGCCTCAGGCGAACGCACCTTCACCCCGAACGGACACGACATTACGTTTGAAAATGTTTCTTTCGGCTATTCTGACGCAGCGATTCTTGACGGAGTAAGTTTTACGGCAAAGGAAGGAGAAGTCACCGCCCTTGTAGGACCTTCCGGAAGCGGAAAAAGTACCTGCGCCCGCCTTGCAGCCCGCCTCTACGACATTCAGGGCGGAACCATAACCGTGGGCGGAGTGAACATTCAGAACGTAGAGCCTGAGACGCTTTTAACAGATTATTCCATGGTGTTCCAGGATGTCGTTCTTTTTGATGACACCGTGATGGAAAACATCCGTCTTGGAAAGCACGGCGCAACCGACGAAGAAGTAATAGACGCGGCAAAGGCTGCAAACTGCGATGAGTTCGTTTCAAAACTTCCCGACGGTTATCAGACCAGAATCGGCGAAAACGGAGCCAAACTTTCTGGCGGCGAGAGGCAGAGAATCTCCATTGCACGCGCCCTTCTTAAAAATGCACCGATTGTTCTTCTGGATGAAGCAACCGCTTCCCTCGATGTGGAAAACGAAACAAAAGTACAGACAGCGCTCTCCCGCCTTTTGAAAGGAAAGACCGTGCTTGTCATCGCACACCGGATGCGCACCGTGGAAGCAGCAGATAAAATCGTCGTTCTCAAAGACGGCAAAGTTGCGGAAGAAGGTGCTCCAAAGACTCTGCTTTCAAACAAAGATTCGCTCTTTTCCCGCATGCACGCACTTCAAAGCGAAGAATCAAATTGGAGTGTGAAATAAGAGAACTTCGGAACCCCACATTTTTGAGATTTTCTTTGTATTTTTAACATTTCCGAAACAAATCACAAACATTTCAAAAATATTAGCCCTGTAAACTCCTTTCAGATTTTTCGAAAGGAGTTTTTTTATGAAAAAACTGATAATTTTCCTGACAGTGTCCCTGCTCGCTTCTTTGCTTTTTGCAGAATCAGTTACTTTAACCGTGCAGGATGCAGTGGAATATGCCAGAAAAAACAGCCGGCAGGTCAAAATCGCTGCAATCGATATTGATTCGAAGGCCGATGCCAGAAATCATGTCCTTAACGTTTTCTGTCCGAATGTCTCATTTTCGGGAACTGTCGCAAAACCTAACGAATACGATACAACTTACGCAACTCTTGTAAATCCGCTTTACGAAAATGCCGGTATGGGAAGCGTAATTCCGACCGACTACGAGCGCGAGGAAGACAAATACACGGTTGTCGGAAGTGCCAGCATTTCTTTTTCGTGGGGACTTTCAATCATCGAAGACGTAAAAAAAGCAAACCGCGACTACGAAGCAGGCCTTATTTCCTGGGAGCAGGTCGTAAAGCAGAACGAGCGTGATGTCAAAAAACTTTTTTACTCACTTCTTTTACAGCAGAAGACTATCGAAAACGATCAGGCAACTTTAGAGAACACATATCAGCGCTATCTGAACACAAAAAAAAGCTATGAAAACGGAAATTCTCCGCGACTTGATATGCTTCAGAGCAATGTTACATATCAGAACATGAAGCGGGACGTTGAAAAAGAAGAACTCAACTTTAAATCTCAGCTGAAGCAGTTTGCCGTAATTCTGGGCTTTTCTTCAGAAACGGAGCTTACATTAAACGGAAGCCTTCAGGCAAACCTCATTGATTTGAATCAGGACGAAATTTTTTCAAAATATATGAACTCAAATGCAGAAGTAAGGCTGTTAGAAAAGCAGGTGGAATCCCTTTCGGCACAGATGAGAGGGTTAAATCTTGATTCATTCACTCCTACCCTTTCTTTCAGCTATGCCACAAAACAGACATTGAATCCGATTGATGCAGACTGGTTCGACGGTTCAAACTGGAGCGATAAAGGAAGTGCCAGCATGTCACTCACATGGAATTTTACAAATGCCCTTCCCTTTTCGGACAACAGAATCAAGTACAACAACTTAAAACGCCAGCGCGAGCAGATGTACCTTAAAATCGAACAGAAAAAGCAGGATATCGCAAACGATGTTCAGAAACTTTTTGACGAAATCACTTCCTCAGTAAATGCAATCGAGGCAACAAAAGAAAACATTGAGCTTGCCGAAGAAGCATACAGGCTTTTGAGCAAGGCATATTCTGCCGGAACTGTGGATTTTATCGAAGTAAAAGATGCCGAAACACAGCTCAACAAGGCCCGTCTTGCCGAACAGACAGAACTTTTTACATACATTTCGTCAATCACAGAGCTTGAATACATTTTGGACCTGCCGGAAGGCTGGAATAATAAATAGTTCAAAAATAATGAATGGAGGATTTTTATGAATAAGGTAGTTTTATCATTGATTTTCACGGGAATGGCTTTTGCATTTTCAATGTGCGGATGTTCTTCTAAAAAGGCTGAATCCGCTTCACAAGAGAGCGTTCAAAAAGTGCAGACAACTGTTGCCGTTAAAAGTGTACAGAAAGTTTCACTTGATGATTACATTGAATTCGGCGGAACAGTGCGGGCTGTAAACAGCGTTGCAGTTCTTCCGTCGGTTGCAGGAAAAATCGCACAGATTTTAGTTGAAACCGGTGAGCGCGTAAGCAAAAATCAGATTATCGCCCAGGTTGATGCAAGTAAGCCAGGAGCTGATTACACAATGAGCCCGGTGCGTGCAAGTGCCGCTGGAACAGTCGTTTCAATTCCGGTTTCGCTCGGCTCTTATGTGACATCTTCTTCAACAGTTGCAGAAATTGCGAGCGTGGATGACCTTGAAATCAAAGTAAACGTGAGCGAGCGTTTTGTTCCGCTTGTAAAAATCGGTCAGACTGGCGAAATATCATTCAAATCATATCCGGATGAAACATTTGAAGCAAAAATCACAAAACTTTCTCCGGTTTTAGATGCAGCCACCCGCACTCAGGAAGTAACGCTCAAACTCACAGAAACGAAAAACATCGTCAAGGCGGGAATGTTTGCGCACGTAAAGCTTGTGACAAATCACAAAGAAAACATCGTCACAGTTCCGGCAAAGGCTATAGTTTATAATGCAGGAAAGCCGTATGTGTTCACCGCCACAAACGAAGACGGAACTGCAAAAGTTTTCAGAACAGCCGTTCAGACAGGAATCAGCGTTGACGGAGTAACTGAAATTGTTGAGGGCCTTAAAGAAGGAGATTCTGTTGTAATCAAAGGTCAGAACATGATTTCCGACGGTCAAAAAGTGAATATTGCGGGACAATAGCGGAACTGCGGATAGCCTGCCCCCGCTTTGCGGGGGAGCGCCCTGTTTTCAAAATGACTTTTTACTTTACCCAGCCCCTTCCCCAGAGGCGAATCAAAAACAGGATTCCGCGGACACAAAGTTCAAAACTCATCGCCGCCCACACGCCCTCTAGTCCGTAGATTCCACGCAAAAAAAGAGCCAGGGGAATTCTTACCATCCACATCGAAAAGAATTTGAAGCAGCTCGGAACAAAGGTGTCGCCTGTACCACGCATGGCTCCGCTTGCAATCAGGCTCGCCCCATAAAGCGGCTCACAGAATGCTTCAATCATCAGAATTTTTGCGCCAAGCTCAATTACGGACGGCTCCGGGGAAATGAGACCTATCATCTGGCGGGCAAAAATGAACATCAAAGTTCCGGTCAAAGCCATAAAGACCATTCCTGTGAGGGTCGTAATCCAGCCGAATCTGCGGGTAAGTTCCTTTTGACCGCTTCCGTAGCACTGACCTGTAATTGTGGTTGCCGCCGCCGCAAGTCCATAAGACGGCATATAGCACAAACTTTCTGCCGTAATCGCAAAACTGTTCGCCGAAAGAGCCGTCTGCCCGAGTGGACTTACAATTTTTGTGAAAGCGACCTGACCGCCGGTCATGATGCACTGCTCAAAAGCCGTCGGAACACCGATTTTTACAGCAGTTGAAAAATATGACTTTTTGAAACAGATTTTCTCGCCGGAACGGAGACGAAGAATCTCACACTTGTAGAGAAGAAAAAAAATCAGGGGAACCGTGGTTAAAAATCTTGCAATCAAAGTCGCAACTGCCGCCCCTTTTACTCCCATATCAAGCAGGTAGATGAACACATAATTCAAAACAACATTCAGAACTGCCATAAGAATCTGCATGGCGCTCGGCATTTTCATTTCACCGGATGCCTGTAAAGCTCCGCCAGCAAGGCAGTTGAACTGAATAATCGGGATGCTCAGCGCAAAAATCAAAAAATAGAGCCTTGAATCTTCATAAATTGCCTCGGTGCTTCCAAGCCAGAGCGGAACAAAAGGCGAAATCCCGGCAACAGAAAGCGTAAGAAAAACCGCAAGTGCCGAATTTACCAGAGCAGAGACTTTTACAAGATTGCGGGCTTCCTCGTTTTTGCCTGCACCAATTAAATGCGAAATCTGAACCGTAAATCCCATGGTACACGAAAAAGACAGACCCCAGATGAGCCATGTTGAAGATGCCACAAGCCCGATTGCTGCCCCTTCCCGCTCGCCCAGATGCCCCACCATCGAAGCATCGATAAAAGTCATAAGAATTGAAGAAAGCTGTGCAAGAACAGGCGGAACACTTAGACTAATAATCAGCCTGAGCTGTTCTTTGAGAGAAAGGCTGTCTCCATTCCGCATTCTGGCAAGCAAATCTGATTTCATTTTTTACTTGCTCATCAATCTACATCAGAGTTTCTTTTGCACGCTAGCGCATTCAAAAAGCCGTATTTTACTTCGTCATTTGGAAAACCAGGCTTGTAGGAAAGCTGGCGCTCATTCCATGTTTTTATAGTAAGATAGCTTTGTAAAATCCCCTGCCGCAAGAGAAAATTTAAGCACAGGATAAACCTGCCACGGCTCTTTATTCTGCTCTTCAGTTTTTCAATTTCAAGACCTTTGAACAAATCTTTTTTTCCAAGGAAATACGCTTCCAAAGTGGAAAGCAAAAGGCTCTTTCCAAAACGACGCGGGCGTGAAAGAAAATAAGGCTTTCCTTTGTGGGCAAGCTTATAGACAAAATCAGTTTTATCAATGTAGATATAACTGTTCTTTCTGAGATATTCAAAATCCTGAATGCCAATCGGCAGGTTACGAGTTTCCATTGAGTTTAATTATATTGTATGTAAATGAAATTGAGAAGACTTCAGATTTTGCCTCCAGTCAGCCCCACCCGCACAGCGCATTTTTTTTTAACATTTCCGCAACAATTCTGAAACAATCTGCTAACAGTGCCTGTGTAATCTCTTTCCATACTTTCTAAAAAGAGGTGCATATGATTTCAAGAATCCTTAAAAAACCGCTTACGGTTGTCATAACATTCACTATTCTTGTGGGGCTTGGTATTTTCTGCGGAAAAAATCTTGCGCTCGACATGTTCCCAGAGACGAGCTATCCGATGGTGATGGTTCAGACCTGTTACGGAAACTCAGACCCGGAAGAAGTTGAACGCAATGTAACCCGCCCGCTTGAATCAGCTTTTTCAGGCTTGAGCGGTTTAAAACACATTGTTTCCACTTCTTCTACAGGCTACAGTCAGATTCAGCTTTCTTTTTCGACAAGCACGAACCTCGACACGGCTTCTAACGATATCCGCGATAAAATTGACGGTGTGCGCTCTACCCTTCCCGACACGGCAACCAGTCCTACCACAATGCGCCTCGACGCTTCTTTAATTCCGCTCATGACTCTTGTTATGAAAGGCGACCACAGCCCTGCTGAACTTTACGAATATGCCGACGAAATTGTTTCTCCGTTTTTTGAGCAGATTGACGGAGTTGCAAGTGCTGAAATTTCAGGAGGTGAAGAAAAATGTATCCGCGTTTCTGTGATTCAGGACAGACTTGAAGCCTATGGACTTACAATGGCACAGGTAATTCAGGCGCTGAACTCACAGAATCTTTCAAGCTCTGCAGGAATCATTCAGGCAGGAGACACAAACTACACGATTGCAGCTGACGGCGCTTTTTCAAGCCTTGAAGATATCCGCGACACAGTAATCACTTACCTGAAGCCTTCGGTTTCTACTTCAAAAGAAAGTGTTGCTGTTCTTGTGCGCGATATTGCTGATGTGACAGAAACTTCAAAAGATGTCACTTCAATTTCTTATCTTGACGGAGTTCCGTGCGTTCAGTTTAAAATCCAGAAGCAGAGCGGAAAGAACTCTGTTGCAGCTGCCCATGCCCTTCGCTCCGCCCTTCCGAAAATCTTAGCCCAGCTTCCTGACGACATTCAGATTGTAGAGATTTCAAACAGCACTGACCAGATTGAAGCAACTGTAAAAGAAGTTATCAGCTCGGTTGTAACAGGTGCGCTTTTAGCAGTCGTCGTTCTTTTTTTGTTCCTTCGAAACATTAAAAGCACGATTATCATCGGTCTTTCAATTCCTGTTTCCATCATCATTACGCTTGTGTTCATGTACTTCCGCGGCACTTCGCTCAACCTGATTTCACTTTCAGGCCTCCTTCTCGGTGTCGGTATGCTTGTTGATAACTCAATCGTTGTCCTCGAAAACATTTACACGCACTCAGCTCAAGGAAAATCTCCGCTCCAGGCTTCGATTGACGGTGCAGGCGAAATGGTCATGCCGGTAATTTCTTCTACCCTCACTTCTGTGTGTATCTTCGTTCCGATGCTTGCGTTCGGTTCAATCTTAGGCTACATGGGTGAAGCCTTCCTCGACCTGGGATTTTCAATCAGCATTGCCCTCATCTGCTCGCTCTTTACTTCGATTATCCTTGTTCCGGTTCTTGCAGCTTATTATCTGAAGGTAAATCCAAAGGCAAAAGATGAACTTCCGGCAGAAAAACACATTTCACTTGGCGAAAAACTCAACGCATCTTATGAACGTGCCGTCCGCTGGGTTTTACACCACAAGCTTGTTTCATTTGCTGCCCTTATCGTTCTTTTCTTTATTTCAATGGCAAGCCTTCCTTCACGCGGTTTTATTCTCTTTCCGGCAAATGCAGAAAATCAGGTCAAAGTGACTATGACCCTTCCAAAAGGAACTCCAATCACTGAAACAGAAGAAGAAATCCAGGAACTTGAACGCCTTGCAAAAGAAAGTATTTCCGGCATTTCCTACACAAACTACACTGTCGGAGGCACAACTGCAGCAAGTTCAAATGAAGGCTCTCTTCTTATCACACTCGAAAATGCAGATGCAGATAAAGCAAAGGACATTCTCCGCACCTTTTTCCCTCAGTTTGCAGGCGCAGAATTCGAATTTGAAGCAACTTCAATCGGCTTAAACAGCGCTTCTTCTGCCTCTGGCGGCTTTGAACTTGAAATTCACTGCAACAATCTTGAAACTCTTTCTGCCACTTCAGAAAAACTCGTTTCGCTCATCAAAGCTGAGTGCTCTGACATCGTAAACGAAGTGACCAGCGACATTTCAAACGGTCAGCCTGAAGTAAAAATCCGCCTTGACCGCGAAGCTGTCCGCACACTCGGCCTTAACATTCAGAACATTGCAACAGAACTCCGCGCCGCAGTAAGCGGAATTGAAGCCGGCACATTCAGCGTTGACGGAAACGACACCGACATTCTCGTAACACTCTCTAGCGAAGACAAAACAAAGGTGCGCGACTTAGACCGCCTTTTTGTAACAAATAACTCAGGCCTCAAGATTCCCTTAAGTGCAGTCGCACATTACGAAGAAGTGACCGCTCCTGCAAGCATTGAGCGCAAAGACCAGACCCGAATGACAAGCGTAATTGCCGTCCCGAAAAATGGAGTTCCGCTTACAACCGTGCAGAAAAGAATCAACGCGCTCATCGAAGAAAATTTCGTGCAGGATGAAAGCCTTTCTTTTGAAACTGCCGGCGACTTTTCCGACATGATTGAAATGGGCAAAGGCTTTGTAATCGTAATCGTAATGGCTATGATTTTAGTGTTCGCCGTTATGGCAAGCCAGTTCGAAAGCCTCAAAGACCCGTTCATCATTTACTTTACCATTCCGCTCTCGTTCATCGGTGTTGCCCTCATTTATTTCCTTGTAGGTCAGCCGCTTTCCATGATGAGTATCTTAGGCGTTCTTATGCTCGTAGGTGTTATCGTAAACAACGGAATTGTGCTTGTAGATGCCGCAAACAGCCTCCGTCGCAAGGGCTTAAGCCTTGAAGAAGCATGTATAGAAGCTGCAAAAAGCCGTCTGCGCCCGATTATGATGAGTACACTCACTACGATTATTTCGCTCGTTCCGATGGCACTGTTCCCAAGCGAAGGAGCCGCAATGATTCAGCCGATAAACCTCACAGTTTTAGGCGGTCTTGGCTTCGGTACGGTGATGACATTAAGCATAATGCCGGCGGTGTATTATGTGTTTAATAAGGGGAAGAAAGGGAAATAGAAATACTGGGGGCTGTTGCCCCCGACCTTTATCAACACCGTTACGTTCAATATCTTTTATAAGCTCATGAACCATTTTTATCAGTTTTTTCTGATTGAAGTCAAAGAATGCACAGTAATCATCCCATGCAACATCAGCCCAAACTTTTATCATTAAAGGTCTTCCCTTAATTCATGAATCTGACCTTTTCCAGATTCTAGTTGGGCAATTCCCTGACGAAGATATTTCATATTTTCTTCGGAATAAATATATGGATCATTCGCTGCCTTTAATGCAAAAGGAATTCCATTTTCGCGGATTGTCGCCTTTACAAAAGCCGTAATTGCCGTAGTAACATTTAAGCCGATTGAGTCCAGTATATTTTCAAAAAGAGCCTTTTCTTCGTTTCCAATTTTCGCAGATATTGTAGTCATTCTTACTACCTCCGCTTACAATATACTACAATTATAGAAGATTTGTCAATTTTTTATATTTGAGCCAGACAAGGAATCAAAATCCCCTTAGCCACATCTAGAGTTTTATTCAAAATCCCCCTGTATATTCATGCAAATTTGTACAAAATCCCCATAGAAAATTTTTTAATATTTCAGCAACATTTACGAAACATTTTTTCAACACACGCACGCTATTGTTGGACTTATGAAACGCATTATTCTTACATTAGCCGCAATTTTTTCTCTCTCAACTGGTATTTTTGCAGAAGAAAACGACTCTGCTCCTGCAGAACAGACTCCAAAATCATACACACCGCCTGCAACAAGTTTTCTTCCGATGCTTACTCTGCTCGGAGTTTACATGCCGAACAACGGAATCATCGATGTAAATATTCCTTATGTCATGCCGATGCTTCAGGCTCGTTTTTCGCACAGGTTCACGGACTTTAATGCAAAGCCGGAGTTTTCTTTTATTGCAGACGGAGAACTTGCTCCGGTTTGGGTTCGTGCAGGAGGGCATTTTGATTTTAAGCCTTTTTCACCTGTAACGCTGAGTCTTGGCACAGATATTTCTACAAGCTGGGGACTGAATCTTAATTTTCTGGAATTTGACTTTATCGGAAAATACAGCCGTTCAAGAGCGGAATACGAATCTTTCAGTCCGTTTTCTCACTGGGTGTACGACTTTTGGGCACAGGCAGCATTCAAATACGATATCGGTTCTGCTTTTTCTGGAGAAAAGCACCACATAGTCTTCGATGCAGCCTATCGTGCCCAGTATACGGCAATGACCGGAGTTTCAAACGGAGAAGTCTGGATGCATCAGGGGGAAAGCGAGAGGGCAAACGGATTTACATACAAAGCCACAGCCGCACTGAGTTATCAGATTCCACATAAATATCTTAAAACTGTTGGAGCAAGTGCCTGTGCAGAAGGATATTTTTCAGACAAATTTTTTGATGAAGAATACCGAATTTCTGACCCGACTTTTGTTGACCTCACCTTCGCTTTAACTGCAACGGCAAGCATCGGCTGGAAAAATCATTTTATGCTCATGGTTCCGTTTTCCGGAAAGCGAAACTTTGATTGTGATGACGCTCTGAGACCGCTCACCGCCCCAGAAGGAAGAAAATGGAGTGTTGACGGCGTAATTCTTACATTCACGCATATTTTTTAGGCAAAAACTTAAAAAAGGGAGTATAATTATGGATATGTTTAAGATTCTTGTGGTAGAAGATGATGCGGACTTAAACCGCACTGTTTCATCATTTTTGACTCAAAACGGCTACGAAGTCACCAGCTGCCTTCTTGCAAACGATGCGTACAATGCCATGTACAACAAGCTGTTTGACCTAATAATTTCCGACATAATGATGCCTCAGATTGACGGTTTTGAATTTGCCGAAACAGTACGCAAAATCAATGCGACCATTCCGATTATCTTTATGACTGCCCGCGATGATTTTTCTTCAAAACAGCGCGGGTTCAATGCCGGAATCGATGACTACATGGTAAAGCCTGTCGATTTGCAGGAGCTTTTACTGCGCATTTCTGCAATTTTGAGACGGGCAAACATAGCCCAGAGCAAAAAAATCACTGTCGGTAAGTTTACGATGGATGAAGAAGCCCGCTCTGCCATGAATGGAGATGACGAAATTACCCTTACCGCCCGCGAATTCAATCTTCTTTACAAGCTCCTCTCCTACCCCAAAAAGACTTTCACCCGAGTTCAGCTCATGGATGAATTCTGGGATGCCGATTCAAATGCAACGCCCCGTGCCGTCGATGTTTACATCACAAAACTTCGCGAAAAGCTTTCTGAATGTACTGATTTTGAAATTGTGACGGTGCACGGCTTAGGCTACAAGGCGGTTATAAAGTGAAAAAAAAGAGCGAATCAGACAAAAACACAAAAAATTCCTTCCATTTCGGCGTTTTTTCAGTCGCAAACTATGTGCCAATTTTTTTCGGAATCGCTCTGATTGTCACGGCGGCAATCAACATTTTTTTGTGGGATGCAAATCTTGATCTTTCCCGCGAATATATTACTTTTCATGCACGCCTGACATTTGCCTCTATTTTTTTAATGGCATTTTTATTCACGCTTTTAATCGGCATTTCCAGAAAAATCCGCGTGGAAAAACCAGTAAAATCAATTCTCAAGGCGACAAAAAAAATCACAAAAGGAGATTTTTCAACAAGAATCCCGGAACGAAAATCAAGATTCAAGAACGAATTTGACGAAATCATCGGAAATCTGAACACAATGGCATCTGAACTTTCCGGAGTTGAGACTCTGCGCATGGATTTTATCAGCAATGTAAGCCATGAACTGAAAACTCCCCTCGCCGTCATCCAGAATTACGCCACAATCTTACAGGACACAAATCTTTCTGAAGAAAACCGCCTTGAATATGCCGCAAAAATTACCGAAGCAAGCCGCCGCCTCACAACACTCATTACGAATATCTTAAAGCTCAACAAACTCGAAAACCAGCAGATTTTTCCTGAAAAAACGGATTTCGATTTAAGTGAACAGATTACAGAATCCCTTCTCAACTTTGAATCCGTGTGGGAAGAAAAAGAAATCGACATTAAAACGGAAATTGAAGACGGAGTAAAAATCTGCTCAGATCCGGAACTGCTTTCACTTGTGTGGAATAACCTGTTTTCAAATGCATTCAAATTCACCCCTAAAGGCGGAAAAGTCACAGTCAAACTTTCCCAGACAGACGGAAAAATCATCGTTCAGGTGCGCGACACAGGATGCGGCATGAGCGAAGAGACCAAATCGCACATCTTCGAAAAATTCTATCAGGGAGACACAAGTCATGCTACAAAAGGAAACGGTCTGGGGCTTGCCCTGGTAAAACGCGTGTGTGACATTACCGGGGCTAAAATCAGTGTTGAAAGCAAAGAAAGCTCGGGGTCAGTTTTTACGGTCACTTGTCAATAGTTTTTCGCACATTGGAAAGCTGGCAATGCTGCTTTATTGCTTCGATATAACATTCTGCATAGCGCGAGAGGGCTATGTTTTTTCGAGTTACAATACCGACAGTCATTTTGTCGTCTACAGCAAGCGGTTTTGCAATAATGTTTTCTCCGTTGAGTTTGTGACTAATAACGCCGGAACAGATTGTGTAGCCGTCAAGACCAATCAGCAGATTAAAAAGAGTTGCACGGTCGCGCACTTTTATGTTTTTTGTGCAGTCAAAGTCGATTGAAGTAAGCGGCTCTTCGGCATAGTAAAATGAATTAAAATCGCCCTGCTCGTAGGTTAAATACGGAAAAGGCTTTAAATCTTCAAGCGTGATTATTTCTTTTGCGGCCAGAGGATTTGTCTTTGAAATAAACACATGCAGAATCGAAGTAAAAAGCGGCGTAAAGCTAAGACTGTTTTTGCGCAGAAGTTTTGAAATAACATCTTCATTTTTTCTGCTCATGTACAGAACACCGAGTTCGCTTTTAAGGCGTGCAACATCGTCGATAATTTCGTGCGTCTGCGTTTCGCGGAGTGTAAAATCGTAAGAAGAGCCTGAGAATGTGCGGATTACATCAACAAATGCATTAACTGCAAACGAATAATGCTGGCAGCTTACCGAAAAAATCGGATTTGCAGTTTCTCCCGTTTTGTAGCGTTCTTCTAAAAGTGCCGCCTGCTCCAAAACCTGCCGGGCATACGACAGAAACTCGTCGCCTTCGTTGGTTACAGTAACGCCTTTGTTTGTACGGCTGAAAATCGTAATTCCCATTTCTGATTCAAGTTCGTGAATTGCGCTAGTTAAACTTGGCTGCGATATAAATACCCGCTTTGATGCTTCGGTAATGTTTTTTGCCTCTGCAACTGCTACGGCATATTTTAAAAGCTGTAATGTCATAAATCTTCCTTTTGTCATAGTTTAAAGCTATTGCAAACACTCTGTAAATAGTATTTTTCACATATCCTGCGTTTTGTTACAGTAATCAAAATCATACAAAAAAGGTAGGTAGAAGTTATGGCATACAGGACATCTGTAATCGGTTTTCCAAGAATCGGAAAAAAACGTGAGCTTAAATTCGCTTCAGAAAAATTTTTTAAGCAGGAAATTTCAGTCTCTGAACTTGAAGAGGCAGCGAAATCAATCCGTGCGTACGGGTGGGAAAAAATGCAGGAAGCAGGAATTACCTTTATTCCGTCCAATGATTTTTCGTTTTACGACAACGTACTTGATACAGCATTTCTGCTTGGTGCAGTCCCGGAACGCTACAAAGCATTAAATCTTCCGCTTCTGGAAACTTATTTTGCTGCAGCCCACGGATATCAGGGAAAGGCCGGAGACGTTAAAGCCCTTCCGATGAAAAAATGGTTTAACACAAACTATCATTATCTTGTTCCGGAACTGGACGATTCCACAAAACTGACTCTTTCTGATTCGCCTAAGCCTGTTTCAGAGTTTAAGGAAGCGGCCGGTCTTGGAATTAAAACGGTTCCGGGCCTTACAGGTCTATACACATTCCTGCACCTTGCCTCGTACAGCGGAAAAAACCAGGCTTCCGATTTTGTAAGCCAGGCGGTAAACGCATACGCTGCCCTTGCAGTAAAGCTTGAAGAAGCCGGCACTGAATGGATTTCGTTTTCTGAGCCTGCTTTGGTTTTAGACATTTCAAAAAACGATAAAGAACTTTTCCTTAAAATCTATAAACCCCTTATTTCTGAACTTCGCGCAAAGACAAAACTTAAAATCGCTCTGCAGACTTATTTTGGTGATATCCGCGATGTATACGATGAAGTAATTTCGCTTAATTTTGATGCAGTCGGCCTTGATTTTATCGAAGGAAAACGTTCACTTGAACTTTTAAAAAACGGCTTTCCGAAAGAAACACTGCTTTTTGCAGGAATCTTAAACGGAAAGAACATCTGGAAAAGCAGTTACGAAAAAAAATGCGCGCTGCTTTCTGATATTGCAGAAAGCGTCCCAAAAGAAAATATTGTGCTCTCCCCTTCCTGCTCGCTCCTTCATGTGCCGTACACTACAGAACAGGAAGAAAAACTTGCAGCAGACATTAAAAAGCACTTTGCATTTGCCGAAGAAAAGCTTTCAGAGCTTAAAGACCTGTCTCTTGGCGAAAAAACAGCCTTTGAAGCAAACAAAAAGCTTTTTGAAACAGAGCGTGTCTATAAAACTTCTTCAGTTCAGAATGCGCTTTCTGCCCTCAAACCTGAAGATTTTGTGCGCACTCCATCCTTTGAAGAACGCGAACAGATTCAGAAAAAAGTGTTTAACCTTCCACTTTTTCCGACAACGACAATCGGCTCTTTCCCGCAGACAAAAGACGTCCGTTCAAACCGCGCGCAGTACCGGAAGGGCGAAATTTCAAAAGAACAGTACGAA
>NZ_JAZOUG010000150.1:0-2141 GCF_045657965.1 Treponema sp.
CATTTGTCTTCCTAAGACCGCTTGGCCTCCGACTTTATTTTTTGTCTGAGTTATAGTCAACGTCGTAGTTGCTTCCGAGCATATCCCATGTTACGGTTCCAAGCCCTGTTACATCAAATCCGCCGTTCTTGATTTTGTCGCTGTGGAGAATATAGCTTCCGTTTTCCTGAATGTTGATGTTGAGGTTGTGAATCGGAAGGTCAATGTCAAAACCTGCTACCCAAGAAATTGAGTTGTTTTTAATCCAAGGATCGTCACCTGCAATATCTTCCGTGAGGTTATAAGCAACCTCCCAACGAGTGTTGAACTTCCAGAGAACGAAAGCGGCTTCAAGACCGAAAACCTGCAGCTGGTCATAGTTGAGTGATGGAAGACCTGTTTTTACATGTGAATAACTGCTGTAAAGTGCTGCAAGATCAGCAGCAACTTGTGCTTGAACTGCTGTTTGAACTGCTTGATTAGTGATGTCTTGTCCTGCTGCAGCAGCTTTCTTTAAGGCTTCTTGGTATACAAGACCAAATCCTAAAGAACTTGTAAGTGTGTTTGTATAACTACCATCTGTTAAACTCGTATGGAAGGCTTTGTAAATAACTGTGTTTTTGAGATCTGCGCTCGGCTGTTTGTAGTGACCGTAGTAGTAGCTTGCACCCCAGTCAATTCCTGCAAATGAACCTGTCAAGCGAACGCCGCTCTGGCTGAATTTCAGACTCTTTGTGTTTGTGTAAAGTGTATTAGAATCAAAGTTTGAAGCATACATAAGTGCTGGAATTGCAGTTGCAGAATTTGCTGCATTTGCACCAACATAATCAGTAATAAGATCTTCTACTGTTTCTGTTAATTCTTTCTGAGCATTTGGTACAAGGTATCCGCTTGAAGCGAAGCGGTCTGGCGTCATCCACGGGGTGAAGATTCCTTCGAGCTTCAAGTTGTAATCCCATGAGAGGTTTGCTGTTGCCTTGAACATAACCTCACCGATTCGCCTGTCGATGTAGTCAGGGAAGATGAAGTCGGTGTAATCGTTGGCGTTGAAGTTGTCGAGGACATGGACTTTGTCGCCTTTGCCCCAGACTTCCTTGAGTTTTCCGGCTTTAAGCTGGAAAACGCCGTCTTTGAAGCTGCCGCTTGCAGAAACTTCGTCGATTACATCCTCAGGATGTTCTTCGAGAGTTGCAGAGCTGAGCTTGAGCTTTAAATTTGCCCCGGTGTAGTCGCCCTCGTAGTTGAGTTCGAGGTTTGCGTAAGCGCCGGCGTCAAGAGTTGTTTTGCTTACATCGTAAATTCCGTCGTAGCCCTTTGTGTCGTAAAGACCTGAATCTTCGTTTGTTGTTCCGATCCATGCCCGTGTTTCGGCTCCGACTTCGCCTGTGATTGCAACTGACGGTGTTGAAGATTCTTCAAAGCCAGAGCTTGAATCTTCAAAGCCGAAATCCTGTGCGAAAGTGAATGAGGCGAGCGAGAAAGCCGCCAATGTAAAAATAATTTTTTTCATAGTTTACTCCTAAAAAAATTTATCCACAGATTTCCACAGATGTTCACAGATTTTATTTTTAATAATTATAATCTGTGTTAATCTGTGCATATCTGTGGATTATCTATGATTTATTTAGCCTTACCTGTTGAAAGGTACTGCTGTGTGAAATATGCTGCTGAAATACCTTCGTCAAATTTTGGATCTTTGATGTCAAGCAAAGTCTGGCGGCCTGTAATATTGTTTACAATTCGTGCACGCATACGCATTGTGTATTTTACTCCGGTTTTTGGTGCAGTAATGTATTTCCAGTCTTCTGTGGTGTATGTTTTCATGATTTTAGTCTGGTCTTTTTTGTCGAAGTATTCGATTTTTGCAGGAAGGTAAGTTTCTGTATCGATGTACTGGATTCGGTAAGAATACTCGACTTCGCTCTTTTTGTGAGGAACTGACTTGATTTTCCAGCAGGTGTAGTTTTTGCTTCCTGCCGTTACCTTTACATTTGATTCAAGAAGTGTGTGGTCGTCTTCCTCAACATTGCGGACACCCATGTCATTGTATGTGAATTCGCAGCCAACGAACTGCTTGTATCGTTCGCCCATTGGAATTCGGCGTACCTGACGGAGTGAAGGCATGTAAATCCAGCGGTCATCTTCGCGGCCGTTCTTTTCCA
>NZ_JAZOUG010000151.1:0-1551 GCF_045657965.1 Treponema sp.
ATCTCCATTATTTTCATAATAATCTACTGCACTTGCATCAAAACCAAGCACAAAGTCATCAAAATCATCGAGTGCATCTACAGTAATTTTCCCTGAATCAGAATTATTACTCGTATCAGCAGCAGAAATTTCATCTGTGGCACCTGTATTCGGGTCAACTGAAACAGATGAGTTTGAATTTGCAGGAATGTCACAGGAAGCGAAAATAAATGCAAGGGCTGAAGCAAGCAGAAGCATGAAGCGATTTTTCAGTTTTTCCTGCCTTTCGGCAGACAGGTCATTTTCAATTTTCAATTTCATACACGCCTCCTACTCTGCAGTTACTGTATATTCAAGGGCTTTTGAAAAATCAACGGAAACTGTCTGTCCGCCGTTGGAAACTGCTGCGGCAGCTGACGGAATGCAGTCTTTCATCTCATTTTCATTTATTGTAGTCCATGTATAATCAGTTGCAGAAGCAAAAATCCTCAGTGTATTTCCTGCAGAAGCATTTGCAATACACGAAAGCGGGATTTTGTATTCAATTGCAGAATCAGTAACCGAACTTAATGAAGTTTCGGTACAGTCAGTTCGTGCGCCCCAGGTAATATCATGCATTGTCGTGCTGCTCAAAATATGGCACATATAGAAATCTGCGCCGGAGAAAGTTTCGTTAGTTGCAATTACAAGATAGTTGTCATTATCTTTGTCCGCATTTGATTTTCCTGAATCAGAAGAAGAAGCATTGTCAATCATGAGAATGATTCTGTCTCCGTCTCCAAACGAACTGAAATCTCCCGTAACTGCCACATAAAGATTCGTATCATCATTTGTGACATACAGTTTCTGTAAATTGTAACCGGAAGGATCTGCATAGCTTTGTGTACTCGTTACTGCATCTTCTGTCCAGGCTTCTTCATCAAGAACACCGTCTAAATCAACATAAAGCGGCTTGAAATTTACGGTAAATCCGCGTGTGTAGCTTGATCCGTTAAGTTCAGGAATAATTCCGCTTACGGTAAGTGTTGCCGTGCAGTCAAGAGCGGTCAAATCTGCGTTCGGATAAACATAAATGTAGCCGGAACCGGTTCCCAGAGTAAAACCTGAAGTGTCATAGCTTGAATCGATTGTATCATCAGTTGCAAAAGTAACAGCAGCCCCGCCTGCAAGAGATACGCTTCCGTTTACAGGAATTTTGATTTTTTTATTCGTTGTATCACTTATCGTTGAGAAAGTGACGCCTGTGACTAATGTGTCGTAATCATAGAAAGGCTTTACAGAAAATTTCTTTGAAATTGAACCAAGACTTCTTCCTTTCTGCTCTCCTTCATCGCAGACAAAGCCGGAAAGCTTTACAGTTACAGAAAGTTCATTTCCATCGGCTGTTTCGGAATCCAAAAGCAGACAGACCGGCTTCATATTGAGATTAAAAACAGTACCGCTTGCATTTAAACTTCCGGCAGAAACTGTAGAAGATGTTGAAGAATCAAGGATTATTGAGCCTGAGGTGATTTTATATTCAACAGAAGTACTTTGACCTGAAGGCTTTGTGTATGAAGCTGCTATCGAACC
>NZ_JAZOUG010000152.1:0-19232 GCF_045657965.1 Treponema sp.
AGACTATCTGGGAATAAAAGCATCTACATATTTTAGAAAAGAAATCCTCGATGTTTTAGTGAAGGATGGATTTCTTATTGAGAGTAAGGAAGGTAAAAGTTCTGAATATTTATCAAATCGAGAAAAAATCGTTACAGTATAAAAATCTCCGGGACAACAGCCCTGAGGCCTCATCTAAAACTGTAAAAATAGCGTAAATTTCGGCCTACGGGTTAAAACTCTGAAGGTCGAAATTCTAACCAAAAACTTTAAACAAAACGCAATTTTTAACTGAAATTTACTGTTGCAATCTGTGTTGTTTTTGGGAAAGAGTTGGTGTATAATGCGAAAAATGCAACATTCTGAAGGGGTGTGATACTAGCGAAGACTCCTTTGACCTTCACTCAGCCCGAAGGCCTCATCAAAATCGCACCTGTGCAATTTTATTGTTTCAAGAGTAGCCTTAATAGCATCTCTCTGAGGATAAACATCAACACCGCCGCCACCAGAAAGGCTTGAATTAGCAGCATTCACGATTGCATCACAATTCCGTATATTTTTCCCTAAACTTTGAACAAGTCTATTTGATTTCCGATTTTACCGATTGCATCCTGAACCTGTCCGGAAATATCAGAAAGAGCCGAGCCGGTTTCGTTTATTTTGCGTGCACCGTTTGACATTTCATCCATGCTGCCTTTCATTTCTGTTGTTGCAGACTGCAGCCGTTGAACTTCTTCAAGAATCATTTTGTTGCCGTTTGACATTTCAACTGAAGCAGCTTTAACTTCTTCTGTGCTGTCATTCATTGTTTTAAGAGCATCGGTAATCTGGCGTGAGCCCTGATTCTGTTCGTCCATAGCGGCTTTAATCTGCATGACAAGCTGGTCTGTTTCCTGAATTTTCTGAGAAACTACACCGAATGAACGGCTTGATTCATTTGATGCGGCAACAACTTCTCCAATCTGCGATTTAATTTTTGTAAGCTGTTCACCGATTGTTTTTGACTGTGCAGAAGATGTTTCAGAAAGTTTACGGATTTCATCTGCAACGACAGCAAAGCCTTTACCTGCTTCACCTGCATGTGCAGCTTCGATTGCTGCATTCATTGCAAGTAAGTTTGTCTGTTCGGCAATGCTTGAAATTGCCATATTTGCATCCTGAAGCATTTCACTCTGTGCTTCAATCTGCAGAATCCGTTCATTGACATCATTCTGCATTTTAAAGCCTGTATTTGCATTTGATTCAAGTTCTTCAAAGGAATCTGCCATTTTTTCGACAGAATTATTAACTGAAGAAATGTTTCCAATCATCTGTTCGACGGCTGCACTTGCCTGTGTAACTCCGGAAGACTGATTTTCAATCATTTGATTAAGCGAATCAATATTTGCCGAAATTTCATCTACGGCTCCAGCTGTCTGCTGAACACTTGAACTTTGATTGGTAATCTGATGTGAAATGCTGTCGATATTTGCAATAATCTGCGTGATTGCACTTGAAGTATCCTGTGTACTTGCATTCATACTTTCACCGGCAACAGCAAGTTCATCTTTTGACTGTTTTGTTTCGGTGATGATTGTCTGAAGTTTATCGCAGAATTTATTGAAATTAATTACAAGAAAGCCGATTTCATCAATTACGCGCAGTGTGACCCGCTTTGTTAAATCAGCTTCACCGGTTGCCATTTCTTCAAGCTGCTTTGTAACATTAGAAATACGCCACATAAGCCAGCGGACAAAAAGCCAGCTTACGAACATAAGTGCAATTGCAAGCCCGATTACAATAGGAATGACGATTTTAAGAGTGGTGTATTTGATTGCCTCAATTTCTCCAAGTGGCTTTGCAATAAACAACATGCCTGTAATTCTTCCGTCATCATTTTTAAGAGGGGAATAAATTGCATAATAATCTTCGCCCCTGATTTTGTTGTGACCTATGTAAGGCTCGCCGGTTCCAATAACCTGATTTACAATAGTGCGGTTGTCAAGGACAGTGCCTTCTACGCCTTCAAGAGTTGATTTTACACGCGTGTCGCTGGAAAAAATCGTACATTCGACATCGTAGCCTGACTTCATAAGACCGATAAAATCATCGGTCGTCATATCGTAGACAAAAACTGAAGCACCGACAATTTTGTCATCGTTTTTAATTGGATAAGCATAAACTGCTGCGTATAGTGATGTATGAATTGGCTCAAAGGAAGAGGCGCTTTCGCCGGAAAGAGCTTTTTTGACAGCATAGCTTGAAGACAAATCCCTGCCGGCAGGAATTCCGTCCTCGCCTCCGGCAATGACACGCCCGTTTGAATCCGTAAAAGCCATGAATTCGTAATCAAGTTCTTCCGTGTAATAATCTATGATTTCTTTCAGCGAATATGTGTCTCGTTCAGAAACGGCTTCGATTACATCTTCTCTGGCTGAAGAAATAGCCGCATAAGCCTTTAGGGTGACTATCCAGTCTTCCATGACTCTTAATGCCCCGTCTGAAGAATGAACCAGCTGGTTTTCTGTGGCTCGTACTTGTTTTCTGTCAAAAACTATGAGACTGACTCCTGCAACAACAACACAGCTTAAAAGAATAACACCACCAATCAATCCAATTAATTTTGTTGCAATTTGAATGTCTTTTTTATTATTTGCCCATTTGTTGTTTTCGATTTTTCCTGCCATAAAAAGCCTCCGATGTACAAAAACTATCTTCTTATATTATCGGATAAAATTTAACAAATGTAAAATAAAAAAGGCTGCCATAAAAGACAGCCTGTAAAATGAAAGAATGTTTTAATTAGTTCTTTGGAAACTTAGTTTTGAATTCTGCCAGAACTTTTTCCGGAGCAGGCTTTGCATCTACATCGACAAGGTTACCTTTGCCTTTGTAGAAGTCAATAAGCGGTGCAGTAGACTGTCGGTAAACCTTAAGACGGTTCTGGATGCTTTCTGTTTTATCGTCGTCGCGTGTGTAAAGTTCACCTGAACATTTGTCGCATTTTCCTGCAACTTTTGGAGGATTGAATTTTGTGTGGAACATCTGACCACATTCTTTACAGCATACGCGGCCACCCAATCGTTCAACTACAGCTTCGTCTTCGATGTCAAAGTTTACAGCTGCGTCGATTTTTGCAAAAGTTTCGAGAGCTTCTGCCTGCGGAATTGTGCGCGGAAATCCGTCGAGAATATAACCTGCTTTAGTGTCATCTTTAGAAAGACGGTCTTTTACAAGGCCGATTGTAATTTCGTCGCTGACTAAACCGCCTGCATCGATAATAGCCTTTGCTTTTTTGCCAAGCTCAGTGCCATTTTTGATGTTCTCGCGGAAAATGTCGCCTGTTGAAATGTGTGGGATTCCGTAAGATGCTGCAACTTCTTTAGCGAGAGTGCCTTTGCCTGCTCCCGGTGGTCCTAAAAAAATAAAGTTCATTTAATTTGCTCCTTAATTACTGATTATACAATTTTTTCATGCTGTTCGTCAAAAAGTTCCATTACATGGTCAATCATTTTCTGTTTTGGATCAGCTTCATCTGCCGGAAGGGTTGCCATGTAATCTTTTCTGAACTGTTTGCAGTCAATGACAGGGCTGGAAGCGAAAATCTGTACAGCCGGCTCAACAAAATCAGCAAGCATATCATCAGGATTATTCATATCGATTGTGAGTGCACTTCCGTTGATTGTAACTAAAATCATTACATCGAACATTCTAAGGTATGAGTCAATTTCCCTAAGTCCGCGCTTTGTTTCCGGATGACCTGGTCTGTATCGGGTTCCGCTTGGGAAAACAAGAATTACTTCACCGTCACGCTTACATTTGTCCATGGCACGCATAGCAGCCAGATTGATTGTACGGGCGCGCTTTTCTTCTTCAAGACGTTCTTCTTCTGACTGAGCATTAGCTTCGGCTTTGTCTAAAGAGCGGGTAGGGTAAATTACAACACGTGTAAAACTTTCTGCAAAAGCCCGCACAAGCGGATTTGCTTCATTTAATTTCATTCCTGCGATTGCAACTATTCGTTTTGAAAGATCTTTACCTTCTTCGCCTAAATCATGTTCAAGCAGATAGCAGAGAGCCGGTAAATCTGTGTTTGAATAGTGTTCCATTAAGATAAGACCGTGCTTTCCTGATTTTACAGCGTCTAAAAATGCACGGAAATTTTCTTTTCCTTCAAGACGGCTGCCCGGTGCCATATTGTCAGCAACGAGTGCATCCATAAATTTGCGTGTCTGTGGATTTTCCTTTTGATAAACATTTGTCTCGTCAATTTTTGCTGCCGCTACGGAAAGATTTGCCAGTGATTTAAACATATCAGCATATTTTTCACGAATTGAAACTGCCATAATTTCCTCTGTCTTGGATTTACTTTGTTATCTGTCTATTTTATGATAAAGACGCTTATTAAGCAACTTCAATTTTTTTTGCAAATTTTTTTGCATGCAGCTGATTTGACATGGCAAAAAAAAAGAGGCTGTCCAAAAAAGCAGCCCCTTTTTATTATAAAATTCTGAGTGTTACAATGTCGGATATTTTGCGAAATATTTTTTTACTTCTTCAGCAACAACACCGCTCAGAATAATCAGTGAAACACAGTTTGGAATTGCCATAAGTCCGTTTGTGATGTCAGCAATCGTAAAGACAGCATTAACCGTGAAATATGGACCGATTGCAATTGCTGCGATGTAAACGAGACGATAAATGAAAACGAGTTTCATTCTGCCGTTCGTAAGATATTCGAGACATTTTTCTGAATAGTAGTCCCAGCCCAAAATCGTAGTAAAAGCAAAGAAAGCAAGACAGAGCATGAGAAGGAACTGAACTGAAACTCCGTCGCCGCCAAGATCGAACGAAAGGGCTGCCGCTGTAAGCTGAACACCTTTGAGTCCTTCTGAGTTGAAAGAAGGGTTACACATTGCGATTACGATAGCAAGGCCTGTCATTGTACAGACAATAAGTGTATCAATTACAGTTCCTGTCATGTTAACCAGTCCCTGCTCTACAGGTTCGTTTGTCTGAACAGGAGCTGCTGCAATTGGAGCAGAACCAAGACCTGCTTCGTTTGAGAAAATACCGCGGGCAATACCTTTCTGCATTGAGTCTGTAATCTGTTTTACAGTCCAGCCTGCGGCACCACCTGCAATAGAAGTAAATCCAAAGGCAGATTTAAAAATAAGAGCAAATGCAGCCGGAATATGGGTTGCATTCATAATAAGAACTGAAAGGCCAAGGAAAACATAAATAATTGCCATTGCAGGAACAACTTTTTCTGCAACTTTAGAAATTCGTTTTAGGCCTCCCAAAATTACAAGCGCTGCACAAATTGTAACGACAGCGCCGCCGATTACTGTTGCCCATGTGTATGAATTTTCGCCAATTGTAAAAGCAATGTTTGCGTTATTCGGATCAAAAGCCATATTAACTGCAGAAGTAATACCGTTAATCTGAGTCATTGTACCGATACCAAGAAGACCTGCAAGAACTCCAAAAATTGCAAAAAGAACTGCAAGCCATTTCCATTTGCTTCCCATACCTTTTTCGATTGTATAGAAAGGACCGCCTAAAACATGACCGTCTTCTTTTACTTCGCGGTATTTGATTGCAAGCATACATTCAGCGAATTTTGTTGCAGTTCCCAAAACTGCGGCAATCCACATCCAGAAAAGTGCACCAGGACCACCGGCAGCAATAGCTGTGGCAACACCGACAATATTACCTGTTCCGATTGTTGCAGAAAGAGCTGTACAGAGGGCAGAAAAGCCTGAAAGCTCACCGTGACCTTCATTTTCTTTGAAGATTGACTTGAAAGCCCGACCAAGCTTTGTGAACTGTAAACCGCGGGCACGAATTGTTAAAATCAAGCCCGTTGCCAGAATAAGAACGATGGTTGGAATTCCCCAGACAACACCATCAATTGAATTAAGGATTTCGTCAAACATTTTTAAATCCCCGTTTAAAATAAAATAGAGTTTGCCCGAATCTGAAAAATCAGAATGGAACAAACTCTCCAAAGAGTAGGAATGGAACTTTTGCCCTGTCCTTTGTGCCTGAGATATCAGCTCGAATAGCCTTAACCCTTCGGCGCCCCACATCATCGTGAGGACTCTCCAGAGAGCCGCTTTTGACCCACAATCAAGAAACGGCTTATACAGAATATCGGAAGAAAAGGGTTTTGGCTATAGTGCTTTTACTAGCGTAAATCAGGAGTTCTAATCCAGTCCTGGTCTGTGTAGGTGCGGTTTTCGCCGCCCATGCTCCAGATGAAGGTGTAGTTACTTGTGCCGGCTCCTGAGTGGATTGACCAGCTTGGGTTTATTACGGCTTCGTTATTGTGCATAACGAGGTGGCGTGTCTGGTTTGGTTCACCCATGAAGTGGAATACAACCTGGTCTTCAGGGAAGTCGAAGTAGAAATAAACTTCCATGCGGCGCTCGTGTGTGTGTGCCGGCATTGTGTTCCATACGCTTCCTGTTTCGAGGTGAGTCATGCCCATTGAAAGCTGGCAGGTGTCGAGAACAGACGGGTGGATGTACTGGTTGATTGTGCGGTCATTTGATTCGGCAGCAGAACCCATGTGAATGTGATTTGCCTGCTCGTATGTGATGATTCGGCTAGGGTATGTGCAGTGAGCCGGTGTTGAGTTCATGTAGAATTTAGCCGGTTTTGAAGTATCTTTTGAAGCAAGTGTTACTGATTTTGTACCTGCTCCAAGATAAAGTGCGTCATAGTGTTTTACTTCGTAAGTTGTGCCGTCAGCAACAACAACTCCGTCGCCGCCGATGTTAATCATGCCAAGCTCACGGCGCTGAAGGAAGAAATCAACACCAAAATCTTTCATTGCGTCGATGTTTTTGTCGAGGGCGACAACTTCGTCAACCGGCATACAGCCCAAAGTTACGATTCGGTCGATGTGGCTGTAAACTGCTGTTACATCATTTTTGATGAAAATGTTTTCGATGAGGAATTCCTCACGCATTTCTTCTGTAGTCATTCTTTTGAACGGCTCTTTTCCTGTTGAATAACGAATATCCATTTTTTTTGTTCCTTGTGTTATGAGTTTATTACAGAGGTTAGTTCTTTTTAGAATCGTCTGCTGTGAATGCTTCTTTTACGCCCTGTCCGAAAGCTTTTGCAGCATTTCCGATTTCTTTACCGGCTTCCTTTCCTGCATTTCCAATTTCTTTTCCGGTATTTCCGATTTCTTTGCCTACTTCACCGACTGTTTTTCCTGCTTCGGTGAAGGCATCTGTGTTTTTTGATTCAGATTCGTTTTTTGTTTCTTCGACTTTTTTTTCTTCTGTAGTGTCAGATTTTCCTGATGCGAAACCTGCAGCTGCAGAAATCATAAAAAATGCGCCGGCAATCAATGCGATTTTTTTTGTAATTTTCATATGGGTCTCCTGGAATCAAAAAGATTCTTAAAATAAGTATTAACAATTCTAGCAGAAAATAATTAATTTTTCTACATAAACAGTTCTGTTGTTTTAAGCCACTGTGCTACAGCGGTGGCTTCTTTGTCTAAAGCGCGGTCGTCTTCGACAAACGCACTCATTTTTCTGACTTCTTCATGAACTTTCTGTGTAAATGGAGCAAAAGCTGTTTTTCCGGCCAGATCTACTGCCTGCATAGCTGCTAAAAGGTGAGTTGCAAACTGAAGGAAAACAAGCTCAATCTGTTCTGCAAACTTGCGGGCAGAAATTGTTCCCATCGAAACTTTGTCCTGATTTAAGGCTTCTGTTGGAGCACTTGTTAAAGAAACCGGGAAACAGTAAGTTGCAACTTCACCGCGGATTGCAGAAATTGTAATCTGCGCAGCTTTAAATCCAAGACGGAGACCAGCTCGCGGATGATCTTCAGGCGTGTAAGGAATTAAGTTTTCTGTAAGACCGTTGAATTTTCCGTCGATTATAACTTCAGCCTGCTTGTCGCTTAAATCTGCAATATTTGCAAGGGCTGTCCGCATATAATCGCAGGCAGCGCAGATATGACCTCCGTAAAAGTTACCTGTGTTGTAAAGACGTTCTGCTTCAATGTCTACAAGAGGATTGTCGTTTGCAGAATTTAATTCTTCTGTAATCCATTCGCGGGCAATTCTTAATGTATCGCGGTATACACCGTTAATCTGCGGTGCACAGCGGATTGAATATCTGTCCTGAATTTTATTCTGCTGTTTGCGGAATCCCTTTCCGTCGAGAGAATTAATCTGATATTTCAAGAAATCTTCGTATTTGTAAACACGTTTTGAATCTTTAATGATATTGTAAACATAAGCTGCTGATTCAGACTGACCTTTATGATTTTTAATTTCGCTCACTTTTGCAACAAACGGAGTGTCTTTTCCGCGTGTAATTTCTGAAGTGACTGCTGTCAAAAAGTCCGAAATTTTTGCAAGACGTTCTGCTTTTTTCCATGCAAGGCTTGCAACTGCCGTCATAACGGAAGTGCCGTTCATAATAGCAAGACCTTCTTTTGCTTCGATTGGAAGAGGTTTTATTCCTTCAGCATTGAAAGCTTCCATTGTGGGAACGATTTTGCCTTTGTAATAGACTTCGCGCTGTCCCATAATTGCAGCTGCAACATAAGAAAGTGGTGTTAAATCGCCGGAAGCACCGACAGAACCAAGCTGTGGAATTACAGGGATAATATCTTTGTTAAGAAGTGTAAGCATCATTTTTGCAAGTTCCGGACGGATTGCAGAATGACCGCCTTTTATATTTCCGTTTAAGCGCGCTAAAACTACTGCACGACCTGTTTCGTGGTCAAATTTTGGACCAAGACCGATTCCATGGTAAGTACAGATTGTTCTCTGAAGTTCTCCGGCTTTATCAACACTAATCTGATTGTCACATGAATCACCAAAATCAGTTGTTACTCCGTATGTCGGAACACCTGTGGCAATATAATCTTCAAGGAATTTGCGGGATTTTTCGATTCTTTCCCAGAATGTTTTGTCTTCAGGCAATGCAACTTCTTCGTTTTTATAAGCTACATCACATACATCTTCTATTGTGAGCTCATTTCCGTTAATTGTTTTCATAATGTTTTAAGTTTAGAACTTTTTCATAATATGGTAAATATTAGAGGTTAAAAGATTTTAAGATTTACTCTTGTTTAGACAAAACAGACATCTTTTTGATTTTACTGACTTTCTTTTGGTTTACTGATTGACATAAATTCATACTGAAATTATTATTTGCCTAGTTAATAAAAAAAAACGCTACAGGTAGTGTTATTTTAACCGATAATTACATTAGCAAACACTATGAGAAATTTAAAAATGTCAAGTAGTTTTTGCAAAAAAATCTATAAAAAATGTCTGGAGGGGAAACGGCATGAAAATTATTAAACGCAACGGTGAAGAAGTCGTATTTGATGTAAGCAAAATCATTACGGCTATTTCAAAAGCGAACAATGAAGTTCCACCGTCGGATCGACTGACAGGTACTACAATTGAAAGTATCGCTCAGAATATCGAGAAACAGTGTGCTGCAGAAAATCACGAAATGAATGTAGAAGCCATTCAGGATTTAGTCGAAAAGGCTATCATGAAGGCCGGTGCATTCGATATCGCAAAAAAGTACATTACTTACCGGTATCAGCACGCCCTTATGCGTCAGTCAAATTCAACTGATGCACAGATTATGTCGCTTCTCGAATGTAACAACGAGGAAGTTAAACAGGAAAATTCCAACAAAAACTCCACAGTTGTTTCAGTTCAGCGCGATTATATGGCCGGCGAAGTTTCTAAGGACATTACAAAGCGCTTCCTTCTCGACGAAGATATCGTAAAAGCTCATGATGAAGGAATTCTTCATTTCCATGATGCAGATTACTTTGCACAGCACATGCACAACTGCGATTTAGTTAACCTTGAAGACATGCTTCAGAACGGCACTGTCATTTCTGGAACAAAAATCGACACTCCACATTCCTTCTCAACAGCATGTAATATTGCAACTCAGATTATAGCTCAGGTTGCTTCTTCTCAGTACGGCGGTCAGTCAATTTCCCTGGCTCATCTTGCTCCATTTGTTGATGTAAGCCGTCAGAAGTTCCGCCGTGAAACAAAACGTGTTGAAGAGCAGACTGGTGTTAAATTCAGTGAAGAACAGTTTAATAAAATTGTTGAAATGCGCATCCGTGATGAAATTACTCGCGGCGTTCAGACAATTCAGTATCAGGTTGTCACACTCATGACAACAAACGGTCAGTCTCCGTTCATTACAGTTTTCATGTATCTTAATGAAGCTAAAAATGAGCAGGAAAAGGCAGACCTTGCAATGATTATCGAAGAAATGCTCAAGCAGCGTTATCAGGGTGTTAAAAATGAAAAAGGATTCTGGGTCACACCGGCATTCCCGAAACTCATTTATGTTCTTGAGCCTGATAATATCGAACCGGGCTCTAAATACTATGCACTTACTGAACTTGCAGCAAAATGTACAGCCCGCCGTTTAGTTCCAGATTACATCTCAGAAAAGAAGATGCTTGAACTTAAAGTTGACGACAATGGCAACGGTAACTGCTATCCATGTATGGGCTGCCGGTCATTCCTTACAACTTATATTGACCAGAATGGAAAGCCAAAATATTACGGCCGCTTTAATCAGGGGGTTGTTACAATCAATCTTGTTGATGCTGCATGTTCTTCTGCAGGCGATTACAAAGCATTCTGGGAAATTCTTGATGAACGCCTTGAACTCTGTCATAAAGCTCTTATGCGCCGTCATCAGCGGCTTTTGGGCACTCCAAGTGATGTTGCTCCAATTTTGTGGCAGCATGGTGCTCTTGCCCGGCTTGAAAAGGGCGAAAAAATTGACAAACTTCTTTTCGGAGGTTACTCAACAATTTCCCTTGGTTATGCAGGTCTTTGTGAATGTGTACGCTACATGACAGGAAAACCTCATACAGATCCAAGTGCAACTCCGTTCGCACTTGAAATCATGAAACATCTCAATGCAAAGTGTGCTGAATGGAAAGCTGCTTCAAACATTGCGTTCTCTCTTTACGGCACTCCGCTTGAGTCAACCACATACAAATTTGCAAAATGCCTTAAAAAGCGTTTTGGTGAGATTCCGGGCGTAACAGACAAAAACTACATTACAAACAGTTATCACGTACATGTTACAGAAACAATGGATGCTTTCACAAAACTTTCATTCGAAAGCCAGTTTCAGGAACTTTCACCGGGCGGTGCTGTAAGTTATGTTGAAGTTCCAAACATGGAAAGCAATATTCCTGCCGTTATGACACTTCTCAAACATATTTACGAGAACATCATGTATGCAGAACTTAATACAAAATCTGACTGCTGTCAGAAGTGCGGCTACACCGGCGAAATCCAGATTGTAACCGACAGTGACAATAAACTTATCTGGCAGTGTCCTAACTGCGGAAACAAAGATCAGGCAACTATGAATGTTGCACGGCGAACCTGCGGTTACATCGGTACTCAGTACTGGAATCAGGGCCGCACTCAGGAAATCAAAGAACGAGTGGTTCACCTGTAATACTGTAAAATAAAAAATCCGTTGATTTTCAAAATCAGCGGATTTTTTTTTGCCCAGTATATGAAATTCTGCATTTTTTCTGATGGTTCTGCTAAACTTTTAAAATGCCCTGTATTACAAGATTTATACTCATCTTAACTTCAGAAACATTTTTTTTATTTAAGACTGCTATTTCAAAAATTGCACTTTCTACAAGTGAATAAAGCATGTTGTTAATTGTTTTTACCGGCATTTTATTGAATTCACCGCGTTTCTGGCCTTCAATTATAATCATGCTCAGAAGATGCTTAATCCGGATAACCCTTCGGTTTACGCGTTCTTCGGCATTTGTACCCATTTTCTGAAGGTTAATCAGATAAATCAGAAGAACATTAAAAAGCGGGCGGTTCTGTTCACAAAGATCGATAATCCAGTACATTATGCGTCGCAGACAGTCCTGCGCTGTGAGATTTTTATCGCTTAAAATTTTCATGAGCTTTACTTCAAGTTCATCAGTCATCTGTTTGATGCTCCAGGTAAAAATCTCTTTTTTGTTTTTGAAATAAATATATAAAGTTGTTCGCGTGATTCCGCAGGCGTCGGCGATTTTCTGGAAAGTTACATCGTCATATCCGTCACGGGTAAAGAGTTCGAGTGATTTTTCAAGAATTTCGTGTTTTCGTTTATCGTGTTCGACGACGATTGCCATTTTTTTCACTCCGGTTTTTAGCTTTTTCTGTTCCGTTGTAAATGTAGAAAGTCGTATCCAGATTTCCTGCTTTTAAATCTTTTAACACGCTTGCATAATGACCTATACATTCCTGAAAATGTTTGTTAGATGTAATTACTCCAAGTTCCCATTTCGGAAACTCAGTGAAAAGGGAAGACATTTCGCGGTAAAGATTTTTTGCCTGTTCTTCTTCGCCAAGCCGTTCACCATAAGGAGGATTACAGATTAAAAGGCCGTTTTCATAAGGAGCATGAAGTTCCTTAAAATCAGCGGTTTCAAAATCCGGGCGTTCGATTCTCTGATCGCTTCCAATCATTTGAAGGGCACGGCCGGCCATAACGCAGGCATGTTCTGCATTTAATCTTGCACGCTGAATTGCAGACGGGTCAATGTCTGTTCCTGTGATGCGGCATTCAACATCAGTGCGGATTTTCTGGGCTTCAGCACATTTTATTTCATGAGCACGCTGTGCATTAAAAATGGGAAGGCTTTCCAGTGCAAAGCGGCGACCAAATCCAGGAGCAACATTGTGAGCGTAAAGACAGGCTTCGATTGGTAAAGTTCCTGAACCGCAGAAAGGGTCATGTAGAGGTGTTTTTCTTCTCCAGAGCATAAGCTGAAGCATAACAGAAGCCGTTGTTTCGCGGATTGGTGCAACACCGCCGTCTGTGCGGTAGCCGCGTTTGTGTAAAGGAAGACCGCTTAAATCAAGACAAATCTGAACTTCATTTTCGGTGATAAAAACCCTTATATCATTTTCAGCTCCGCTTTCCGGGAGAGTTGACATGTGCCAGATATCACCAAGCTTTTTGTAAACAGCTTTTTGTACGATTCCCTGAACCGCATGTTCTGAATTTAAAATTGATTTGTAAGTCCGGACTTTATCTACAGTGACTTTTGAGTCTTTTTTTAGAAAATCCTGCCAGTTAATCGAATAAACACCGTCAAAAAGTGCATCAAAATCTTCGGCTTTGTACCGTGCCATTTCAAGATAAACCCTGTCGGCAGTACGCAGACATAAATTTGCGCGGAAAAGTGAATCATCATCACCAGTAAAGAAAACACGTCCAGGTGCATTTCCGGCCAGTTTATAGCCTAAAAATTTGATTTCATTACCTAAAATTTTTTCTGCACCTACGGCACACAATGCGACAAGATTATTCATGCCGCAAAGTATATATTAAAATGACATTTTTGTCAAAAGTGTCAAAGAAAACTGATTATTCTCCGCAGCCAGAGCATCCGCCGCATCCGCCTGAACTTCCACAGCCGGAACATCCTCCGCAGCCCCCTTCGTTAATAAAAGGCTCTAATTCTGCTTCAGTTGCATCACGAACATCAACTACTTCAACATCGAAGAAAAGTTTTTTACCTGCAAGTTCATGATTTCCATCGACAGTGATTTTGTCATCGGTAATTTTGGTGACTTTTACAATCATTGGCCCTGTTGAGGTTTGTGCCTGAAACTGCTGTCCGACAGTAATTTCTGCACCTGTATCAAACTGACTTCTTGGAACATCTGCAACAAGTGCTTTATCATATTCGCCGTAACCTAAAGCAGGTTCAATTTCTGAATGAAACTTATCACCTGGTTTTTTCCCGGTAAGTTCCTGTTCAAGACCTGGAATAAGTGAACCGATTCCATGCATATATTCAAGCGGTTCTCCGCCTGCAGATGAATCAAGCTGATTGCCGTCAATATCTTTTAAAGTGTAATGAATTTTTACCATCTTCTGATATGCGATTTCCATAATTTCTCCATGGTTTAATAAAATTTACTTGTATAAAAATATAGAAAAAAGCGTAAATATTCAAATAAAAAATCATAATTTTGTTATAATATAAAATATGGCTGTCAGAGAACTGTTGGATTCTTCTCCTGAAGAAAAACGCTCTCAGATTTTAAATTTTCTCATTTTCCATGAAGAAAAATGTGTATCGCTTGTTTCAAGATTTTTAAAAAAAGATGCAAAGATCTTTTATATTCCGGATTCGTTGAATGAGGAAAAAATCCTTGCAGTTTTTTCATATTCTGCCGGCGGTCAGATTCTTCACTGCTTTGATTTCACTGATAAAAATCAGGCAGATAAAATTCATTCAGAATTAACAGTTCATTTTAAAAAAAATCCGGTAAATAATCTTTTCAGTATAATCGGTGAATCTTCAGGAACGAATTTTCTGACAGAATTTTTTTTTAATATATATGGAGTTCTGCCGGAAACTACGATTGACTATTCTTTGATGAAATATTATTCAAATCAAAAAAAAATTGATTTTCCCTATCAGTACAGAATTATTCAGTGTACTGAAGAGGATTTAGAAAATGTTTTTCCGCTTCAGAAAAAATATGAACTTGAAGAAGTTGTTGTTGATAAAAGCACGTACAAAGAAAAAAATACACGGATTATCCTTCAAAGAGCCCTTAAATCAAGAGATGTGTTTGCAATGAGTCTTGACGGGAAAAATTTTGTTTCTAAACTTTCATTTAATGCGAAAGGTATAAATTGCATTCAGCTTGGAGGAATTTATACAGATGAAGCTTTCCGAAACCGTGGAATTGCAGGTTTTTTTGTAAAAAATATCTGTGATAAAATTCTGGGTGAAAGAAAAACTCCGGTACTTTTCGTGAAGAACAAAAACAGCATTGCATTTAATGTGTATAAAAACTGTGGATTTGAAGTGTTTGGAGAATACAAAATTGTTTATTACTGATAGAATAAAATTATGAAAAATGATTTTACTTTTTGTCCAGAATGCGGTTCAAAAAATATTCAAAATGTAAAAATGCGTAAATGGTTATGCAGTGACTGCGGTTTTGATTTATACAATAACGTCGCAAGTGCTGTCGGTCTTTTAATTCAAACAAAGGAAGGTAAAATTCTTCTTGAAAAAAGAGCGAAAGAACCGCGTAAAGGGTTTCTGGCTTTTCCCGGCGGTTTTGTAGATCCGGATGAAACTTTAGAAGAAGCCTGCTTTCGTGAATGTAAAGAGGAAACAGGAGTCGAACCGGTTTCTCTTAAATATATTGCAAGTTTTCCGAATACTTATGAATATAAAAACATTCAGTACAAAACCTGTGATGTTTTTTTTGAAGCAAAACTGCCGGTAAATGCAGAACTTCATGCACAGGAAGGTGAAGTGCTTGGTTTTTCAGAAGTTTCTGTACAAAACGAAAAAGAACTTGCTGAAGTTCCGCTTGCATTTGAAAGTGCCAGAAAAACTTTAGAATTGTGGTTAAAAATGAGGAGATAAAATGACAATCGAACAAATTCTGTATTTTTCCATGCTTGGATTAGCTTTAGCCGGATATATTGTAATTTTGAGTTCAATTCCTTACAGACGAAAAAAGATTTTTGCACAATCCGGAAATCTTATCATGCCGCTTAGTGTAAAATCATCAAAAAAATGGGCCGCAATTGCTGTAATGGCTTTTATTCTGATTTTAATTGTTCCGCTTCGTAATTACGGCTGGTTTGTAAATATTGTTCTGCTTGGGGCGGCTTTATTTGCAGTTGAAATTGCAGCCCGTGAAGCAGGCGGCATTGGAAAAGCCGGAATTTATCAGAATATGCTTGTTTCAGGAACAAGTGCACTTTTGTGGAGTGATATTCTTTCGTTTCCGACTCTTGCATACGAAAATGATGAAGAAACAACGCAGGTTGATTTTAAAACCCTTAGGGTAATTGCAAAAAACGGTGCAGAGCATCTGATTCTTTTTGAAAGTGAAGAAGAACGTTCAAAAGCTGTTGAAACAATTCTGAATCTTGCCCCGGATTTAAAACCATAAAAAAAAGGAGCGTCGCCGCTCCCTATATATAAAAACGAACCCCAGCTTTGCTAGAAAGGTCCGGAAGGCAAAAAAATGAGCCGCAAAAAAGCGACTCATACTTTGCAAGGCGTCTAGCGGAATCGAACCGCTCAATGATGGTTTTGCAGACCAGTCCCTTACCACTTGGGTAAGACGCCAAAGTGATGATACTATAACTGAAATCAAAAGATTTGTCTAGTCCGATAGAATGAATTTATGATTTTTGATAAAATAAACAGATTTTTTATGTACCAAATCCGCCGGTTTCAGAGACTGTGCGGTCTTTTCTGATTATTATGAAAAAATTTTTTACTTTGTTTTTTACTTTTTTGTCAATATTTTCAATTTCTGCTCAAAGTCAGGCATCTGATTCTTCAATTCCTGGTAATGCAGATTTCTGGAGTGATTATCCTGATGACGCACTGGCGGATTTTTTAATGTCCAGAATGAGTGATGAAGAAAAACTTTCTCAGATTTTTATGTTTGGCTGGGCTGGTGAAGAGCCGAGCGTACTATTAAATCAGTGGGTTGGAGAACGTGGACTTGGCAGTGTAAAAGTTTTTGGCTGGAACACAAATAATACAGAAAAAGTTGCAAAATCTGTTACAGCACTGCAGGAACTTTCTCAAAACCGGCCTTTAAAAATTCCTTTATTTGTTGCAACGGATCAGGAAGGCGGCTGGATCAGGCATGTTAAAGGTGCCACGACTGAAACTCCAGGCAATATGGCAATAGGTGCTTCTCAATATCCAATGGATTCTTATTACAGCGCATATTATATTTCACTTGAAATTAAGGCTCTTGGAATCAATATGAATTTTGCGCCGACAATTGACCTGTATACAAATAAAGATTCTTCTGTTATAAGTTCCCGCTCTTTTGGTGAAGATGCAGATTTTGTCGGACAGTTAGGTTCCGCTTTCGTTGCCGGTTCAATTGCGGCCGGTGTGATTCCTACGGCAAAACATTTTCCGGGACATGGAGATACAAGTGCTGATTCCCATGTAAAACTTCCCGGAGTTTATATAGATTATGAAACTGCCGAAAAGCGGGAATTAGTTCCTTTCAAATATTTAATTTCACAGAATGTGCCGGCAATTATGAGCGGTCATCTTCTTTATCCGCGGATTGACGGAGATCCGGCATCTCTTTCCCGTCCATGGTTAAATGATATTTTACGGGAAAAACTTGGCTTTAAAGGCCTGATTATAACTGATGACATGCAGATGAACGGAGCCTGGGGCTATGCAGGAAACACATCAGAAGCATTCAGACGGGCTATTTATGCCGGAAATGATATTATTTTGAGTTCAAGAACAGCAGAACTTGATGAAAAATTGTGGACACTTAATCTTTATCTGATTAAAACTGATTCTGATTTCAGAAAAATTGTTGAAACAGCTGCACATCGTGTAATTCTGTATAAACTGAAATATTTTAAAAGCGGGAATGCAGCTCCGCTTTACCCGGAAATTTCCCGCTTAAAAGAGCAGATTCCAAATAAAGACGGGCATAAATTCTTTCTTTCTCAGGCCTGCCGTTCAATAACAGCATATAAAAAAGGAACTTTTCCATATAAAAAAGCTGACGGAGAAAAACTTTTAATTGTAGGACCTGCTGATTCTGTATCTAAAGAAAATCCTGAAATCCGGCTCGAATCCCAGTTTTTTGATGAGGCAAAAATCCGTTACGGAGAATTTGCTGCCTATAAAATCAATTTTGACAGTCTTGGACCTGTTGGAATCGACTGGAATGGAAACCAGCTTGAATATATGGCAGGAAGTTATGACACAATTATTTTTTATGTCCCTAATAAAGAAGGCGCAGAAATAGCAAAAAGACTTTCAAAATGCGGTAAACGTGTAATTATTATGTCAGCCCTTACACCGGTTCCACTTTTAAACGGATTTGATTTTGCAGATTCAATTCTGTTTGGATACAGTTATTCCCCTTTTACTTTTAAGGCTCTTTTTGGAGCATTAGCAGGTGAATTTGAACCTGAAGGAAAGTTACCACTGAATTAAAAATCCGGCATTTCTTTCTTTTTTGTGTATTTATAATCCGTTGCATGTGAATTCGGAAGTTTACCGTCTATACGGTCATTTTCTTTTTGAATCTGGAGTTTGACAAGTTCTTTAAAGGCTGTCATCAGACATTCTGGATTTACATTTTGCGGAACAATTTCTGCTTCCTGCATTTCTTTGATTAAGTAATAACAGGTCTCTATTGTTGAAACACATTCTTCACTCGGTTCTTTTTTAAAAGTATAAAGGGAGCGGTAAGTTCCTGAAAAGCTTAATTTTGGCAGTGCCATAATATTTTTGCTTTCACGGATCATTTTTTTTGAACAGAACCAGGTCGAATCAATTATTATGGCAAGAAGTTTTTTTGAGCCGATTTCACTTTTAAATTCTGTTTTTTTAGAATTCCATGCGTTTTCGTCAGGATAGAGAAGCACAGGGTAGTAGCGCTCATCGCGTAAAAGTTCACAAAGCCGTTCATTTTTTGTAAAATCAATTCCAATTAAAATTTCAGAGTCAATCAGACCCGCATGAGCGATTCGTCCGGTGCCTGTTCTGTTACGTTTAGCTTCTTTTGGATGCATAAGAAAAACAAATTTAATTCCCGGATCAAAAGGCGGAACATGCTTACACAGGCAGGTTTCGGTAGGTCTGAGGCATTTATAACATATTGTGCGCATATTAAGATTTTAAATTTTTTACAGAGTTATGAAAAGAGGGCGTTTTATAGAAAAAGGGCTGCCTTTTTTGACAGCCCCTGAAGTTTATGCTTTACTGAATCTGTTGTCCTGAACACAGCGGATTTCTGATACAACTTTGTAGCCTGAATATTCACTTTCAAGAATTGTTTCAGCCCGTTCAACTGTTGCATGGAAGGCAGTCATTCCACGGAGAATGACATTTTTTTCGTCAATTACAATCCACAAATCATCGATATGAAGAGCATTTTCGAAAATCAGTTTATTTGTCATTTCCTGAGCTAAAATAAGCTCTTCGACTTTTTTCCGGCCAGCTTCTTCAATTTCCTTTGTGACATTGGTCTTGATTCCTGCAGAAATCATTTCAGCTACCATAAAGTCGGAGGCCAAGCGGTCTTAGGAAGACAAATGTCTTAGCCAACTCCTTGGCTCACAGAACGACATGGCTACGATCCGACTTGGCCAGCTTCTTCAATTTCCTTTGTGACATTGGTCTTGATTCCTGCAGAAATCATTTCAGCTACCATA
>NZ_JAZOUG010000153.1:0-12214 GCF_045657965.1 Treponema sp.
TGATCCGTTCCATCTGGAAGCATACGGCGAAACAACAGTAAACTATAACCGCGACATCGAAATCTTCCCGGTTTTGAACGCAATTTTTGAAGGAATTTACGGCGAAAACCCATACAAATCACCGACAGATATGGGCGTAAATATGGCCGGCTACTGCATTTTTGATGACGAAGCCTGTAGAGAGGCTTCAAATCAGGAAATTATCCGCCGTTATTATACAGCCCTTGATGATTTAATCGACGGAAAAGCAAGCGAAAACGAAGTCAATAAAATTGCGCTTTTAATGAAACAGGCAAAAATCACCGTTGAAGACAGAAAAGTTGTTGTACCTGCAAACGAGCGCGGCGAAAAATCAGCACTTCCTGCCGCTGCAATCGAACTTGAAGACGGCACGATTATTACTTCAGAAACTTCAAGCCTTTTGGGAACTTGTGCCGCACTCATTTTGAATGCAACAAAGCACTTGGCGGGCATTGACCACAAAGTCAAACTCATTCCAAAAGACATGATTGAGCCGATTCAGAACATGAAGGTCAATTATCTTGCAGGAAACAACCCGCGTCTTCATACGGACGAAGTTCTCGTAGCCCTTGCAATGCTTTCGCCATCCGACGAAAACTGCCGTAAAGCACTCGAACAGCTTCCTCGTCTTAAAGGCTGCCAGGTTCACACAACCGTAATGCTTTCTGAAGTTGACCGCAAAATCTTTAAAAAGCTTGGTGTCGGTTTGACATGCGAGCCTGTTTTAAAGACAAGCTCAAGAAAGTAAGGAGCAGCTCCTTATGAATAAAACGACTTACATTTTCGGACATAAAAATCCTGACACGGACTCTGTAGTTTCGGCAACTGCCCTTGAAGCTCTCAAAAATGCGCAGGGGTTTTCAGAATATAAAGCCGCAAGAGCCGGAAAGCTTAATCCGCAGACTGAATACATTTACAAAAAATTCGGCATCACTCCGCCTGAGTTTATTCCGAACTTAAATCCTCGGGTTGCTTTTTACATGAGCGATTCTGTCGATGTCATAAATCAAATGACACCGTTCTGGGAAGCCTCGATTTTTATGCGCGAAAAAAAACGCAAAGTCGTTCCAGTTGTTGACGATGAAGGCCATTACAAGGCAATTCTCAATTACAATTCATTTACAAACAAGATTTTTGGAATCTTACGCCCGGAGCATCATATTTCGCTTGTAACAACAGTCAATTTAATGAATCAGACATTAAAGGGAACAATCTGCTGCCCAGGCGAAGATCCGGATGTTCTTCATACTTACACAATTATCTCCGGCTCAACAAAATTTGAGTCGTTTAAAAAAACGCTTGAAGATCACATAAAAAACGAAAGCATTGTTGTAGTAACAGGCGACCGTGAAGATATTCAGAATTTGTGTCTTGAAAAGAAAATCCGTGCTTTAATTTTAAGCGCAGGCCGGGTTCCTAGCAAAGAAATCTTGGAAAAGGCAAAAAAATGCGGTACGAGCATAATCGTAAGCAAATACGACACGGCTTCGACTTCAATGCTGGTTCTTTATTCAACGCCGGTGCGTGTTCTTTGCGACCAGTCAATTAAGCCGATTAAACGCGAAGATTCAATCCAGCAGATTCTGCCTCACTTAAAGGAAGTGCCGAGTCAGATTCTTCCTGTTGTTGACGATGAAAACAAAGTAATCGGTATGCTCAGCGAAATCGACATTCACCACGAAGCAAAAATTTCTGTTGCACTTGTCGACCACAACGAAATGAGCCAGGCTGTCGACGGAATCGAAAATTATTCAATCACAGACATTATTGACCATCACAGGCTTGGCTCAATCCACACAAAGCTCCCGATTTCGTTCATCAATATGCCGCTCGGCTCAACTTCAACGATTATCACAAAAATGTTCCGCGAACAGAAAATAAAAATTCCTTCTGATGTTGCAAAACTTCTTCTGTGCGGAATTTTAAGCGATACGCTGATTTTACAGAGCGCAACTACCACGCAGACCGATATTGAAACTGCAGGTTATCTTTCAGAACTGACCGGCCTTGATATAAAAACGCTTGGCGAAGAGATAATCAAAGCCGGAAGCAGAATTTCAGGCAGAAGTTCTTATGAAGTTATAAATCAGGATATGAAAGAATATAACGAAGGCGGATTGATTTTTACGGTCAGCCAGATTGAAGTTGACGGAACCGAAGAAGTGCTGAACCGTAAGACAGAATTTCTTAATGACCTTGAAGTTGCCCGAAAAAGTCACGGAGCTTTGTTTGCTTCGCTTTTAGTCACTGATATTTCAACGCTTTCTTCTGTAATGCTTGTTGCAGGTGAAGAAAAATTTCTTCAATGCCTGACCTTCCCGAAACAGGAAGACAATATTTACTTTTTGAAAGATGTAGTAAGCCGCAAAAAACAGCTGATACCAATGCTTACAGAAGTTCTTGCGGCTTACGGAGCGTAGTTTATTCTTTTGCAGCCGGCAGAGTTACGATTCCGCCTGCAGCTGTTAAAGGAACGTATTCCGGAACCTGGCGTCCGTCCCATTTTTTTGCTTTTTCAAGCTCGATTTCAAGTTCCTTGAGTTTGATTTCTACCTGATAGTTCTGGGCAACTTTTGCGTTGTAGTAGGCGAGGGCATCTGCTTCAACGCGTTTTGCTTCAGCAGCTTTCTGTGCCTTAATCAGCTCTCCTTCAGCTGTCTGTTCAGCAGCTTTTTTCTGGGCTTCAGCTTCGGCAACCTGTTTCTGTGCATTTGTTTCGGCCAGTTTTAAATCCTGCTCGGCCTGGCGGACCTGCTGGGTGCGGTTCATGGTTTCTTTAATGTTTTTGTCAAAATCGTCGCTCCAGTCCCAGTTTGAAATTGTAAGCTGTGTAACTTCGATTGGATATTCTGCAAGCTTTGCATTTAATGCAGTTGTTACATCGCTTGTGATTTTGTCCTGATTTTCGACCAGTTCGTAAATTGAATATTTACCGACTGATTCTTTTACGCTTGCAACTAAGCTTCGGGTAATTGCGTTTTCAAGGATTGATTCGCTGTATTTTTTAACGGCATCCATGATTTTGGCACCGTCGTAGCGGTAAAAGACTGTTACCTGAGAGCCGACTGTCTGCATGTCTTTTGTAATTGCTCCATCTTTTCCGACCGAAAAATTAACGTTCATTCCTTTTGGAACGATTGAATATTTTTTGATTACGCTTACAAACGGCGGATGAAAGTGCATTCCAGGCTCTAAAACATCTCCGGTAACTTCACCGAGCATAACCTGAACTCCGCGCTCGTTTGGGGCAACAACTGAATATGATTCATAAGCTGTTATTGCAAGTGCTGCAAGAACAATGAGAGAAATAATCGATTTTTTTGCTAATTTTTTCATCAATAACTCCTGATTTGGGATATATTTTAAATATAATGAAAATCTGATTAAAAGGTAAACATAAAAACTACAATAATCCGGTTATTTGTGTTAAAATTGGCTCATGTATCATTTTATCGTAAACGTTCACGGAAGCAGTGGAAAGGCTTTTCTCAAATGGAATAAAATCCGTGCACTTCTTAAAAATAAAAAAGTTGATTTTAAAGTCCGTGTGCCGCAGGGAATCGGAGACGCAACTCGAATTGCAAAAGAGATTTCAGAACTTCCCGAAGATGATATAAAAATTGTTGTGGTTGGCGGGGACGGCACAATCAACGAAGTTTTAAATGGAATTACAGATTTTTCAAAAGTCAAATTTGGTCTTATTCCGACCGGTTCCGGAAATGATTTTACCCGCGGGCTTAAACTTCCGCGCCACAATCCCCAAAAAGCACTGGATATTATTCTTAATTCAAAAGGTGACAAAAAAATCGATCTTGGCCGCTCAACCGTTCTTTCAACAAATGACAGCCGTATTTTTGGAATCAGTTCGGGCTTTGGCCTTGATGCAATTGTCGGAACCGGAATCAACGAAGCAAAAATTAAAAAAATTCTTAACTATCTTCATCTGGGAAAATTAAGCTATGTTTTCCTTACGGTTCAGACTCTTTTTACAATGCGCACATATTCTGTTTCCCTTAAATTTGATGATGATGAGCCTGTTTCGTTCAGTAAACTGATTTTTCTTGCTGCAATGAATTTTAAGGCTGAAGGCGGGGGCGTGCCGATGTGTCCGAAAGCTAAGGGCGACGACGGTATGCTTTCTGTCTGTCTTGCAGCGGGCGTTCCCAGAATCCTTACATTTCTTTTGTTCCCGTTTTTGTGTATGGGGCTTCATTCACGCTTAAAAGGTTTTTATCTCAGAAACTGCAGAACACTTACGCTTCAATCTGACGAAAAAAGCATTCTCCACACTGACGGTGAACTTGTCGGTAATGTGGACAGAATAAAGTTTGAAGTGCTGCCGCAAAAGCTCACAGTTCTGGTATAATGTGATAGAATAATAAGCAGGTAACATCAGGAATAAACAATGGAAAATCAGAAAGTTTTTTGCATATCATGTTTTTTAAAGCCATACAGAATCTTTAAAGATAAATTTCCTCTGCTTTCTTTTATCTCATTTCGTCTAATCACAATGCTTGTAATTCTTTTTATACTTGGCTGGGCTTTGTTCGCTTTAATGGCTTTGGCTCCAGGTGATATTGTTGATCAGATGATGCAGCAGCAGTTGATGAGTCAGACAGAAAATGGCGGCGGAAGTGGAAGAGATAGTATTTTTTCTGAAGAACAGCTTGCTAAAATGCGGGAAGAAATGGGACTTGATAAGCCTTTCACAATCCAGTATTTCCGCTGGCTTAACCGGGTTTTAGTTCATCATGATTTGGGAGTATCTCTTATTTCAAAAGCTCCGGTTTCTTTTCTGATAAAAAGCAGAATAGTTAATTCCCTTGTATTAAATCTGATTTCCCTTGTTTTTATCACGATTTTTTCTTTTCTGCTTGGGGTCTATTTTTCAAGTAAAGCTGGCACAAAGGTTGATTTAGCAGCTACCTTCTTTGCCCTGTTTTTTCATGCTTTCCCTGGAATTCTGCTTCTGATTCTGCTTCAGCTTTTTGCTTCAGTTACTTCACTTTTTCCTGTTACTGCTTATCCTGACTTTCCGGCTTCAGAAAATCCATTAAAATTCATTTTCAGCTACAGTTATCATATTTTTCTGCCGCTTTTTGCTTCTTTTTTGGGTGGAATCGGCGGTACTATGCGTATGATCCGCTCTACTATGCTTGATCAGATGGGAATGCCTTATATTATGGCACTCCGTTCCCGTGGAATCAGTGAAAAACGAGTCTATTTAAATCATGCTTTCAGAAATACACTTAATCCATACATTACCGGAAGTGCAAATCTGCTTGCCAGCCTTTTTTCAGGTTCTCTTGTTCTTGAAATAATTTTTTCATATCCAGGAATCGGCCGGCTTATGTATGATGCTGTCATGCAGCAGGATGTAAATCTAGTTCTTGCAAATAATATGTTTATTTCTGCCCTTGTACTTTTAGGCATGACAATCAGTGACATTCTTCTTGCAATAGTCGATCCCCGGATCAGATACGGCAAAAATTAAAATACCTTGTCAAACTTCGATTTTACCTGCGTCTGAGTTTATTTATTATCACTTTTACAATTTCGTCTTTTGTAATTACAAGTAGAATAATTCCTGCTGCGGCAAAAAGAACTGCACAGATAAAAAGCGGTATGCCGAATCCGATAAGGCGTCCGTGATTTTCAAATACAGGAAGAAGAGCCTTCCGTACAAAATATACTGGAACAGAGGCTGCAATGGAAAGCAATACGAGTTTCAGTGCGTAAAGAACTGTGCCGAGCGTAACTGCTTTGACATTAAGATTTTTGTTTTTGCGCAGGAAAATGAAAAGCGCGGCTGTGTTTGCAAAACTTGCGATTGAAAGGGCCAATGCAATTCCTGAACCTGTACCGTCATTTCTGAGAGTAACAACAGCAAATGCAAGAGCAATGTTTACAGCAAAGCCGAAAATTCCTGCAATTGTAGGTGATTTTGTGTTTCCCTGTGCATAAAAAGCTGGGGAAATAATTCTGTTTAGTGCGATAAAAAAAAGTCCTGCAATGTGCCAGCGGAATGCATAGAGCGTAAGTTGAACTGATTCATCTGTAAAGCGTTTTGATTTGTAAACAAGCGAGATTATTTCTGTGCCGCAAATGAGCGAAAAGAATGTTACTGGAATTGAAATCAATGCCATGATTTTTGATGCCTGAATGAGCATTGAATTAAAATCTTCCCAGAGTTCTTTTTTTGCAAGACCGCTTAAATCAGGTAAAATTACCGTACCGATTGAAACTGCGAAAATACCAAGAATCAATTCCTGTAATCGAAGTGAATATTGCAGAGAAGAAACAATTCCGGTTCCTGCTTTTCCAGCTAAGGCTGTAGAAACAACGTCATTGAGCTGATATGCAGCCATCCCTATAATTGTCGGCACAATCAGTTTCATGACGCGGCGTGTTCCGGAATTTGAAAAGGCTTTTTTCAGCGTGGTAAAATGGAATGTCCAGCCGGTTTTAAGAACGAATGGAAGCTGGAAAAGTGCCTGGACACAGCCGCCTGAAATTACACCGATTGACATAGCTCGGGCTGCCATTCGTGCTTTAAGTTCAGAATCGATTACACCATCGGAACCTGCTGCAAAGTGATTTATAAGAAGCGGTGTGAGAATGTATGTTGCTGCAATGACGACAGAATTGAAAAGAACCGGCGTAAAACCGGATGGTGAAAAAATTTTTACTCCGTTAAGAATGCCCTGAAAAAATGCGGCAATTGAAATTACTACAAGGTAAGGAAACATAATCCGGGTTAGAACTGTAGTTTCTGCAATCAAAGCACTGTCGCCGGAATCAAGAAAAATCTTCACAATGAACGGGGTTATTAAAATTCCAAGTAAAACAACGCAGGTTGTGAGAAATGTAATGAGCGTAAGCGTCGCACTTAAAAATTCCCGGATTGTCTGTCTGCCTTCAATTGATTCTGATTCTTCGAGAAGACCTTTAAAAGTTGGAATGAATGCAACTGAAATTGCATTTTCGGCAAAAAGGCGGCGGAGAAGATTTGGAATCATAAAGGCGATTCCGAATGCGTCGGCATATTTTGAAGTTCCTAAGAAAGCTGCTTTCGTCATTTCCCGTACAAGTCCTAAAATGCGCGAGCAGAGTGTAAAAAATGAAAGAGAAAGACCAGCTGAAAGAAGCGAACCTGATTTTTTTGACATGGAAAAAATTATAGCGGATTATGCTTTTTTATGATAGAATCAAAAATGGTTTACGTTGTCAGAGAACTAAAACATTTTTCTTAACTGGAGTCTTTTTTTTGCATCTTTCAGAACTGAATAATTCGATTTCATCTCTTCCGGGAATAGGTTCTGCCAAGCAGTCGCTTTTTGCCCGGCTCAATATTTTTACGATTTCGGATTTGCTTCAGTTTTATCCGCGCACCTACGAAGACCGGACTCAAAAAATCAGCATTGCTTCTTCGATTCAAAACAATACAGGAAAAATCCACACAATTGCACAGATTGTTTCTCACGAATGGTTTGGATATGGGCGCATGAAAACCCTCAAGCTTATTGCAAGTGACGGCACAGGCACTGTAGAGCTTGCTGCATTCGGCCGTCCGTTTATGGAAAAAACGCACCCGGTCGGCCAGATTGTCGCAGTCAGCGCAAAATGCGAATTTAAATTCGGAAAATACCAGTCCACGAGCTTTGAATTAGAAAAAATTACTGACGGCGGAAACCTTGCCTCTTTCGAAGGAATACCTGTTCCGAACAGCATGGTTTTTCCGGTTTATCCGCTTACCGAAGGCCTTACAAATAAAATAATGACTAAAACAATTCAGGCTGCATTCAATCAGTTTTCGCTCGGTCTTGAAAACGACCTTCCTTCAGAAATCATACAGAAGCGTAACCTGCTTTCCAAAAAAGATGCCCTGCGCAGTGTTCACTTTCCAAAAACGCTTTCAGAAGCAATCGGAGCCAGAAACACCCTTGTTTTTGAAGAACTTTTTTTCTTTCAGAAAACGCTTGCAGAACAGGCGATAGCTCACCGCGGAAAGCTTCCTTCAATCGAAATAAATACAGGTGAAAGCCTACAGCCTCAAATTTCTGAAGAAGATTTTATGAAATCCCTTTCAACAAGGCAGAAACAGCTTTTAGAAAGGCTTCCATATTCGCTAACAGCTGACCAGATGACTGTCATTAAACTCATGAACGATGATATCGACAGAAACTACGGTTTTGCTGAAAAATCTGTGGCAGAGACTGCCGGAACTACTGCAAAACAACGGTTTTCCATGCGGACCCTTCTTCAGGGCGATGTCGGAAGCGGAAAAACACTCGTTTCATTTTTTGCTTCTCTCCGCGTAATTGATTATGGCGGACAGGTAGCTCTTATGGCTCCAACTGAACTGCTTTCCCGACAGCATGCCGAAAATGCGGCAAAACAGCTCGAAGTTCTTGGCGTGAATGTAGCTTACCTTACAGGAAACATTAAAACAAAAGGGCGTGACAATCTTCTGAATGCACTCAAAAAAGGCGAAATTAATCTTGTAATCGGCACTCACGCGCTTTTTTCAAAAAACGTGCAGTATCATGACCTTGCCCTTGCAATAATTGACGAGCAGCACAGATTCGGCGTAATGCAGCGTTCGGCAATTTTAGATAAAGGACGCACTTCAGTTGTGGCGCAGGATAAATATGCACAGCCGCCTTTCCGCGAACCGAACCTTTTAATGATGAGTGCAACTCCGATTCCTCAGACGCTTGCTTTAACTGTCTTTGGAGACCTTGATGTGCGCACAATCCACACAATGCCGCAGGGGCGTAAGCCGATTATTACACATCTTAGCAGGGCTGGAAACGAGCGCAATGCCTATGAAGCCGTTAGAAAAGAACTTTCTGCCGGTCACCAGGCATATTTTGTTTATCCTGCAATAGAAGGCAGCGAAGAAACTTCTCTCAAATCTGCCGAAGAAATGTACACTTTCCTTCAGACTCAGGTTTATCCGAATTTCAAGTGTGCACTGATTCATTCAAAAATTGCCGAAGAAGAGCAGAATAAAATCCTTGAAGATTTCCGTTTGAATAAAATTCAGGTTTTGGTTGCGACAACTGTTGTTGAAGTAGGTGTAGATGTTCCGAACGCAACCTGCATGGTAATAGAGCAGGCAGACAGATTCGGATTAGCCGCCCTGCACCAGCTTAGGGGAAGAGTCGGGCGAGGGAAAGACCAGAGTTACTGTTTTTTGATTTACCGTGAAAACCTTACCGAAACTGGAAGAGAGCGTATGAAAGTTCTGCACCAGACCACTGACGGCTTTAAAATTGCTGAAGAAGACCTTCGTCTGCGCGGTCCTGGCGAAATTACAGGAACAGCCCAAAGCGGCGACCTTGAATTCAAAATCGCCAACCTTGCCCGTGACATGAAGATTATGATTGAGGCAAGAAAAATGGCGTTTGGGTGTGTTGAGAGATAAAAAAAACGGTCGGAGCCGGAGTTCTGTCACGAAATCGCTTGAACTTGTTCACCGCGATATTCGGGACAGGTTTCCGGCGGGAGACCGTTTTTTTTAGGCCACATACGCTTCCAGTCGTCTTTTTCTTGACGGGCTTCGTAATGTCTGAACAGCAGTCATTTCAATCTGGCGGATTCTTTCTTTTGTAAGGCCGCATTCATCTCCAATTTCCTTGAGAGACATTGGTTTGTAGCCGTTTAAGCCGTAGCGCATTCTGATTACGCGTTCTGCTTTTGGTTTGAGAGTTTTAAGAGCCTGGTCAACATCATCTTTGAGGGCTTTTTCCATTGCCTTCTGTTCTGGTGTCGGGTTAATTTCGTCCTTAAAGGTGTCGCCGAATACAGCTGAACTTTTTTCTGCATCAACAGGAGCATCGAGGCTTATCATGTCGCGGTTGAAATTCAAAAGTTCGCGTACATAAGAATCTTTCATTCCAAGGATTTTTGCGATTTCATGAACCTGAGCTTCTTCAGTTTTATCAGAATCAACAAGTGTTCGTGCTTTTTCAATCTGATAAATTTCGTTTACTTTGTTCATTGGAAGTCTGATTGCACGGCTGCGGTCGCTCAATGCTTTCTGAATGCTCTGTCTGATCCACCATACTGCATATGAAATGAATTTGTATCCTTTTGATACATCAAAGTGGTCAACGGCAGTCATTAAACCGATATTTCCTTCGCTTATTAAATCCATCAGCTCAAAGCCGCGTCCCTGATAAGTCTTTGCAATTGCAACGACAAAGCGGAGATTTGCATTGACGAGCTTATTTTTTGCTGATTTTGAGCCGGCGGCTGCTTTTTGTGCCAGATCTTTTTCTTCTTCTGCCGTCAAAAGCGGGATTCTGTTCAAATCTTTTAAGTAAGCATTCATTGTCTCGTCGTTGTATTTCATGGCAAATCTCCTAAAAATAAGATATTTTATACGGAGAATATAGCAATTTTCGTGCCAAGAATTTGAAAAGTGAAAATTGAAAGCTGAAAGTTGAAACTATAAGAATCGAAAAATCAGGCGGGGGCTGCCGCTGCAACTCCATTTCATTCCGTAAGCAGTGGCCGGGCTTTTCGCGGTTGCGCTTACGCTCCATTCAACACCGTATTCGCTTCTCTCATCCGCTGTTGAACGGCTTCGCCGCCGCTACAATCCCTAGCCCTATGTGTCAAAAAGAAACATTGCATCAAAATCCGTGTCAGATTGTATCAAAATGACACAGATTAGTTATAAAATTCGATTTTCATTTCAAAAACGGTCCTGTCACTTTCTTTTATGACGATCTGCGTTGTATCTGTGTTTGTTTTTGAATAGATTTTTAGAATCTGACCTTCTTTACTTTCGCCTGTGTAGTGAACTTCAAGCGATTTTACTTCATGAGAAAGCAGGAAATCATCTGTAAATACATTTAATGCAAATTTGATGTATTCAATGTTATTCAGATGATGAGACATATCAATCTGCTGGCTGCGGATTATCTGTTCATATTTGAAATCTTCTTCTGTGAAATCTGTATCCAGTTTTTCAAACGGTTCATTAAAAACGCTTTCCGGAAAATTTTCTTTCGGATAATTCAAATTTGTAAGTTTTACGGGACGGTGTTTTTCTAAATCAAGAACACATGCTTCCTGATTTGCCCTGATTAGTGTATTTCCGTTTTTGTCTTTCAGAATTGTGTTGATATGAGCTTTAAATCCTGCATTATCAACAGGAAATGTACTTGCAGAAATTTTATCGCGCCAGTAAGGTCTTTTTTCGAAAATCAGTTTTGATTTTGTGAACACCCAGAAAGCATTGTATTTTTCGCGGTAGATAACTCCGTCACAGCCAAGCATGTTAAAACATTCAGTAAGATTATCCTGAACCATCAGAACTGACTGCGCAATTCCCATTTTTAATGAGCTGTCGATAAAAGCAGATGAAATATTACGTTCCTGTGTAAAAATAAGATTGTTTTCCATAATTAATAATTTTACTGCTTTCTTTTATCGATGTCTTGTCTTTATTGAAAATCCTTTTTACGTTATAATTGAAATATGATTAAACTTGTTGCTTTTTTAGGAAACTATGGCGAAGAATACAAAAATACCCGTCACAACGTTGCATGGCAGTTCGCTTCACAGCTTCCTTTTTACAATAAATTTTACTTTCAAAACAAGTTCAAAGGCGATTATGTGGCTGCAGAAACCCGCACCCTTGCCGAATGGATGGCAGAAACCGGTGTTTATACAACTAAAGACGGAGGAACGCCTCGGGTTCCGGAAACTGCCCCGGAAAAAATTTATTTTTTAAAGCCTCTTACTTATATGAATCTCAGCGGGGAATCAATCGGTGAACTCGCCCGTTTTTTCAAAATCAATCCGGACGAAATTCTTGTTGTACACGATGAACTGGAACTTCCGATTGGTACTGTAAGCCTTAAATACAGCGGCGGGCTTGGCGGGCATAACGGCCTGCGTTCTGCAAAAGCTGTTTTAGGTACTGCTGATTTCTGGCGGCTTCGCTTTGGTATTTCAAAGCCTGCAAATGTAAATATTGCTGATTATGTGCTTTCAGGTTTTACTTCTGATGAAAAAATAATCCTTTCTCAGGAATTTGTTTCTGTAAACGAGATGTTCTGTAAACTTCTTCTCTCAACTGACCCGAACCGTATTTTACAGGGCTGGAGTAAAAAGAAAATCGTGGAGAAATAGCTATGAAAGAAAAATCTTCTTCAAACACATTCGATAAATTCTT
>NZ_JAZOUG010000154.1:0-2382 GCF_045657965.1 Treponema sp.
GTAAGTCCTTCTGCAAGAGCCGGAATATGGTGACTTCCAGTAACGAGATTGATGTTTTCGGCCCCTGCTTCCTGTAAACGCAGACAGATTTCGGCGAATTCTTCTTTTGTTACGGATTTTCCCATTCCCTGCTGGCTTATCTGGTAATTCTGGCAGAAAGCACATCGTAAATTGCAGCCGGTTAAAAAAATTGTTCCGCTTCCGCCGTGAACTGTGATTAAAGGTTCTTCTCCAAAATGAAGACATGCAACAGCAATTCGTATTTCAGAGATTTCTTTGCAAAATCCTAGAGAAATATTTCTGTTTACGCCGCAGTTACGCGGGCATTGGCGGCAATTTGTATAAAAATTTTTCATCGCGTGTATCTGTGTCCATCTGTGTTAAAAAAATCAGGAGAGTGCTCCGTTCTGGAGAATAAGATTCATCATGCTTTGAAGTGAGTCCAGATCAAGGTTTTCTGCTTCGTCATCAGCAAAATCGCGCAGTGTTTCCCAGTCATCTTGTGATAATGCAGAATAGTCTTCATCTTCAGCATTGTCACAGAAATTCTGAAAAGCTTTGATCTTTTCGATATTCTGTTCACTTGGTTCATATTCTAAATTATCAGACCCCAGGATATAAGTATTAAGCCAGTAATCACTGATTGAAACAGCAAGTGAGCCTAAATTACGGTTGTTATTTGAAAAAAGTTTTGCAATCTGAGTACATGCCCGTTTTGCATCGTAATGCCCGCCGTTATTAGCACGGTCGTATTTAAGTGTTTTTTGAATATCAGAAAGAAATTTGTCGATTGTGTTCATATAATCATTATATTAAAAAGTTTAATAAATGTCATTTTTTTGAATCATTTTTCTCTTGACTTTTGCCTTAATGAAATTTACACTAATTATATGGACTTAAAAACAGTATTAACACCTGACACAGTAGAACTGCATCTTAAAGGTAAATCAAAAGAAGAAATTATCGACGAGATGCTCGACATTCTTATCAAGGCTGGAAAAGTAGCAGATAAAGCTACTGCTCGCGAATGTGTGCTTGACCGTGAGCGCAAAATGTCTACAGGCATGAAGCACGGAATTGCTATTCCACACGGCAAAACTGACACAGTCGCTGATTTGGTTGCATGTATTGGTATTTCTGATAATCCTGTCGATTTCGATTCTTTGGATCAGGAGCCATGCCGCATTTTCATCATGACCCTTTCACCGATTAACAAGACTGGTCCGCACCTTCAGTTTTTGGCAGAAGTAAGTCTTCTCTTCAAGAGTGCAGAAAAACGTGCACAAATCTTGAATACTCAGGACAAAGCTGAAGTTATCAAGATTTTGACAGAATAGAATCGGAAAACGTTTTGAATTAAGTCCTCGCGGCAGCGGGGATTTTTTATTTTTAAACAAAATGTTAGAATAGGCATATGAAGTTAGAACGTTTATTTGAAGTAAAAGAACAGAAATTATATACAATGACAGGAAAAATCGTTTCACTTGAAGGAAAGGCTTTTCCAGTTAAATGGAGTGATGTCGAATCTGGAACCGAAGAATATAATGAAGATTTTCTTGCAAAGCTTCGTGAACAGTTAAAAGCACTGGAAGAGAAAAACAGCTTCGTGTTTATTGAACCTGTTTTTGATAAAGATGCCGGTTTTGAACAGTTTACGGCCAGTATGAAACACTGTGCAAGAAGAATTAAAGACTGTGTAAGTGTAATTGGATTTGCAATTCCAGATGAGATTTATGATGAGCGTTCCTTCTATATGGAAGAGCTGTCAGCAAAGCATCAGCAGTATTGTTTTTTCTGTAAAAAAAATGCTGAAATGAATGTTGTTTGTTACTAATTGTAATATTTTGTTATAAAAGAGAAAATGGTGCAAAAAACCGTAATAAATGCGAAAAAATCATTAAAAACTCTAAAAATCTCCAAAAACTCCATTGACTGAAAATGTTTTTTTTGTAATGATTATATCATGAACTCTTTTAATTCAAAGATTTTAGGCGGAACATTTGCAGTTAGTTCTCTTTTGCTTTTGCTTTGTATGCTGGTTCTTAAATTTATTCCGTCTTCTAATGAAAAAAATAATTCTGTCAAAGAAATACCTGATTTTGCTCTCTTAAACAGCATGGATTTTACAGAAGAGTATTTTGCTGAAGCCGGGTTTAAGACAGAATATTCTGATGATTATTCACCGGAAGATGATCAGGGGCTGGCTCTTTACCGTCAGCCGCAGTCTCGCCCTGCTGTAGAATGGTTTTATACACATGTTACAAGCAGTCGTGAAGTTGCACTTGCAATTCTTGAAAATGCAGATAAAAACGATATTCCTCTTTCTCTTGCATTTTCTCTTGCTTATGTAGAAAGCCGGTTTAAAGCAACAGCTGTTAATTC
>NZ_JAZOUG010000155.1:0-14317 GCF_045657965.1 Treponema sp.
GAAGGTCAGACGGTGGCTTATGCAAGTGATGCAGGAACTCCCGGCATTTCTGATCCTGGTGCAGTTCTGGCAGGTATGGTACGGCAGGCAGGGCACACTGTTGTTCCAATCCCAGGACCAAGTGCCTTTGCTTCACTTGTAAGTGTGGCTGGTGCCGGCGGTAAAACACTGGTTTTTGAAGGTTTTCTTTCACCAAAGCCGGGGCGCAGAAGAAGCCGTCTTAAAGAACTTATGGCAATGGAAGCTGCAGTAATTTTGTACGAATCTCCGTTCAGAATTGTTAAACTTCTGGCAGATATTGCCGATATTGATAGTGAACGGCGTGTAGTTGTTGGTCGCGAGCTGACCAAGATGCACGAAGAGATAGTCGAGGGGAATGCAGCAGAACTCTTTAAGAATTTTAGCGAAAGAGCTAAGATTCAGGGAGAATTTGCAGTATTTATCTCAATGTCTTCAAAAAATTCTAAAGAATTTTCAGAAGATGCCGATAATTAAATAGTAAAGGCAGGTTAGCTATGATGATTGGAAGAATTGACAATGTAAATCCTCTTAACAACGTTCAGAATACTCGTCGCACACAGGCTAAGGAAAATACATACTCTACAGCAGATCAGGTAAGTGTTTCTGATGAAGCAAAAGCTGCAGCAGAATCATACTACCTCAATCAGGTTGCGTCTGAGACTCCGGACATTCGGCAGGATCTCGTTGCCGCCATCAAAGAAAAAATTAAAGATCCAAACTACTTGAATCAGGCTGTTATTGCTTCAACAGCTGACCGCATTCTTGCAAGCTATGGGCTTTAATAAAAAGGCAACGGTGTCGCTTACAAAAAGACGGAGTTATTCCGTCTTTTTTTGTTAATAGAGGTAAAAATGGTTGATTTTTCATTTAAGGTTTCTCCGAATATACTTTTAGGTTCTTATACTGCAAGCAGAGTAGGGCAGACTATTTCAAATATTGGTTCTAAATTCATGGTTGTTATGGATCCGATTATGCGTGAAAGCGGAACCAGCAAAAAAATCACAGATGCACTTGATGATAAAAAAATTGATTATTTTATTTTTGATGAATTTTCCGGCAACGGAGATTCTGAAATTCTTTCACGTGCATTGCAGCTTGCCCGCCAGGCTCACGTTCATGGAGTAATTGCATTTGGCGGAGGAAAACCAATCAGTATTGCACGGGCTGTTTGTGCTCTTTTTAATGAAATTCATGATTTATATGATTACCTTGACGGAGAACTTCCTAAAACAAACCCGCTTCCTTTAGTTTGTATACCGACAACAATTCGTGACGCTTTTGTTTTTACAGATTCAATTCCTCTTGTTGATGCAAGAAACTCAACATTAAAAATCCTTAAATCACAGCCGGGCCTTTGTAAATTAGTTTTGTTTGATTCAACTTTAACGGCAACTTTAACAGAAAATCAGACCGATTCAATGGCTTTGGAATCACTCTGTCTTGCTTCAGAAAGTTATCTGTCTCAGAGAGAAAATTTTTTCAGTGATATGATTGCAGAAAAGGCTGTTGAAATCTTTGGCTATGCTCTGGATGGTTCTCAAACCCTTACAGTTACAACGCCAAAAGAAGAATTGCTTTCACAGGCCGGATGTATGGCTTCCCTCTCGGCTGCAACTTCTTCGGTAGGAATTGCTTCACTTCTTTCAATGTGTATAAATGCACGCTATAAAATTTCCCGTTCACTTGTTACAACAATTCTGTTCCCTTACATGATTGAAGAATGTGCAAAATTTAAGGCTGACAGAATTGCAAAGCTAGCAAAAAAAATGGGAATTGCACAGAGCGAACAGACAGATGAAGAAGCATCTCACGCCTTTGCAGAAAATATCCGGCAGAGAATTGCAAAAGCAAATCTTCCTGCCCGACTTAAAGATTTGTCTATTTCTCTTGAACAGCTTGCCTTAGCTGCAGAAGATGCCGGACAGCTTGATATTGTAAATTCGCTGCCTAGAAGTATGAACAGCGATGATTTATTTGCTCTCGTAAAAACGGCTTATTAATGATAGAAGTTCATAAACTTAATCAGCTGCAGCCTGGTCAAAAGCGCCGGAAACTTGCACTTACCTTTGGTGCTCTGGAGCGTGATGTTGATGGAATTGCTGAAAAAGGCTGTGAATATAATTTTAAGAGCATAACACGTTCTGATTACATTAAAAAGCTTCTCGAAGTTGTAATTCAGGATCCGGAATTTTCTGAAGATGCAAAAGCTCAGCTGGAAAATATTTTAAAATCAGAACCTTTTGACGAAAAACGAGCCTGTAATTTAGCCAGAAATAATCTTCTTGCGGTTTTGGGAACTTTTCCCGCAGAATGGGATTTAGTTATTGCTCCACATTCTTCGCTTACAGATGAAAATGGTGTTGTAAAACAGCGTGATTTTTTTCCGGATGTTTATGTTTACGCAGAAGATATCCGCTCTCCTTTTAATTGTGGTTCAATTTTCCGTACTGCAGAGGCAATGGGAGCCGAAAAAGTACTGATTTCACCGATGTGTATTGATCCTAATCATCCGAAAGCAGTCAGAAGCGGAATGGGCTGTATAGAAACAATCGGTTTTGAAAGAAAAAATATTGAACAGTTAGTTCAGTTTGCAAAAGAAAAAGACCTGCCGATTTTTGTTCTTGAAACAGGCGGCACTCCTATTAGAGAATTTAAATTTCCAAAAAAAGGAATCTGTATAATAGGTTCGGAAGAACTTGGGGTAAGCCCTGATGCTCTTTCCATTGCTGATTATGGCAGAGTTTCAATCCCAATGAAAGGTTTAAAAGCTTCGCTTAACGTGGGTGTAGCTTATGGAATTTTGATGCAGGAATGGATTAGTCAGATTTAAAAGCAGCTGATAATTTTTCTGAAATTTTTCTGAGCTGAGATTCACTCTGAATATTGAAAGTTTTGAGTACATCCAGATCAAACTGATAATAATCAACTTCGTTTGTTTCATAGTGTGAAATCATATCAGCAAGATAAATAAGGGACGTTAATTTCTTGGTATTTGGAGAAGCCATGTCAGGTTCGTGATGATGTCGGATTACGGAAATAATAACGTCCGGGAAATTCCATTTTTCTGCAATAAGGGCACCAACCTCGCTGTGATTGACTCCGGCGAGTAATTTTTCAAAGATATCAGTAGAAATATTTCGCTGTTTGCAGATTTCTGTGGCGCTTAAAATAAAATCGGGATGTGCTGTAGCAAATACAAGTTTTCCTATATCGTGGAGCAGACCGCATACATAAGAATCGTCGATAATTTCTTTTTCTGAAGCACAGAAGTTGCGTGCAAGGTTATAGGCATAAAATGCTACACGATAAGCATGGGTCCATAGAAATTCCTGTGAAGAACCTCCGATTCCCTGAAGCTGGTGTTCAGAACCTACTGAAAGAAGCATATTTTTAATTCCGCGGATACCGACTAATTTTACTGCATCAGCTATGCTCCGGCATGGGGAAGCCAGTGCAAAAGTGACCGAATTTACAACACGAAGTAAATCTGTTGTTAAAGAAACATCACTTGAAATTGCTTTTGCAATTTCGCTCATTTTTGAATTAGAATCGTTAATGAGCCGGTTAATTTTCATGATGCTTTCAGGAAACTGCGGAATAGTGTCGATAAGACGTACAAATTCGTGAGATGCGGTATTGAGTTCTCGCTGTGTTTTATCGTTGATGGGAAGCAGAATTCTGGTAATTGTTTCGCCGTTTTCACAAAGAACCTGAAAATTTTCTTCGGTTAAGCCGATTTTTTCAAGCATAAGAATCATAATGACAATTCCTAAGCCTGCTCCTTCAGACTGATCGATAACTTGATTCATGGCCTGATCAACTGAAGTATATTGCTGTGCACGGCTGAGTTTGTCATGAATACGCTTATATTCTTTGAAAGTAAGTTCTGAGTTATTGCGTACTTCGATTTTGATGCGGTTATTTCGGGTTTGAAGGATAAGTTTTACATAAAGCCCGCTTTGTTTTTGAAGACCAAGGTAATAGCGGATATTATTTAGTGTTTCTTCCTTGAAGCGAACCATTCCTTTTTCGTAGTCATTTTCGTTAAATAAATCAAGTTTTTTTTCGTTGAAGTAAATTCGTTTTGTATTGGCTTTTTTTGCATTTGTAACAAGTTCGTTAAGACAGTATTTCAGGTAAGTTTCCATGTGTTCCTGACCAAGTTCACTCAAAAAAGATGCAAGAACCTCTTCCATATAGTCTGACATTTCACGCGGAAGAGTGTATGTTGTTATGGATAAAGGAATTCCAGCCCTGATAGCCATTTTAATTTTAGAGTTATCCAGACTTACCTTCTGCTTTTTTTGAAGTTGCTGCATACAAAAAATTATAATACATTTTAGAGATTTTGGAAATATAAAAATCCTCTTTAATCAAGTGTTGAGTAATTTTTAAGAATCGTGCAAAATAATTGTATATGCTTTTTGATAATTTTTTAGCACAAATTCTTGTTGTGCTTATGCTGTTTTTTTGTTCAATCCGTATCTTCTTTATAAAACATTCCAGAATTGACTGTTTTGTTGCTTTTTCCCCCATGGCTTTGGTTGTTTCGATTTTGAATTTAGTCTGTTTTGAATTTACCACTTTGAATTTTGCAGTTTTTGCGCTTTCTCTTATGGTTTTCTTTACAAATTTCCGGGCTATATTAAGACTTTCAGCAAAGCTTATCGTTGATACTTATAATGCCCTTTTTATTGTTTTTACTATAGTCGGTTTGATTTTAACGGTTATACTCACTGTAATAATCATAATATTCAGACCTGTGAAATACAGTGAACACGATTTTAATATAATCCGAAAAGAATTTGCTTTAGCAGGTAATACTTCAAATCTCCATATAAAAGAAAATGTTTTTACAGGTGAAGCCGGCTCTGGTAATCTTTTTCTTTATGAACCGGTTGTAATTGATGAAATTGTTGCAGAACTTTATCAGGATAACCCTGTGTTAATTTTTGCAGGTTCAGCGCGGGGAAATGTTTTAAATTATGAACCGTATTTTATGCTTCTGGCTCAAAAAGGCTATAAAGTAATTGCAGCAGATCTTTTTACAAAAGATTTAAAATTATTCTCTGATTTTACAGAAAATAAAGCTGTAAAAAATTTATTAGATTCTAAAAAATTCAGAAGATTCGCTGCTACTCAGATTTTTGAAAGATATTACACAACTAAAATTGAAGAAATTCTGAAAAATGAACAGGCTCTGGCATCAAAAAAATATTCTGCACTTACAAAACTTACACTGGAACTTTTAGGAGATGATACGAAACTTTTTTATATTGTTGATGGTGTTGATTTTGATTCAATTTATTCTGTTATTGATGAGTTTAATACAGAGCCGTATTCAAATGCAAAAGGCTTTTTCTCAATGAACCGTGTTGATGAATACAAAACCAGCGGTTATGGTTTTATTGAACAGACTGATATTTTCCTTGCGCATCAGAAAGGTATTGAGCGTGAAAATAAATTTTTTATTGCCAGATATGTTGCAAATAAGACGATTAAAGCAATTCAGGAGCAGAAATGACACTTACAGAACTTAACCGGTATTTTAATTCTTTTCTTCACAAAGAAGATTATGATTCTGACATCTCTTTAAACGGAATACAGATTTCAAATTCTTTTCCGGATGAGAAACAGATAAAAAAAGTTGCATTTGCCGTAGATGCCTGTGAAGCAACTGCATTAAAGGCGGCAGAAGAAGGCGCTGATGTATTATTTGTACATCACGGGCTTTTCTGGGGGCACTGCCAGACTATAACAGGAAATCACTATAAGCGTGTTGCTCCCTTTATCAAAAACGATCTGGCCTTGATTGCTTATCATATTCCGCTTGATGCAAATGAATTTGTCGGAAATAATTTTGGAATTGCAGCCCGCCTTGGTCTTGAAAAAGTGCGTCCGTTTGGAAAATGGCGGGGAATGACACTGGGTGCCGCCGGTGAACTTCCTCAGGAATGTACAATCGAAGAACTTGCTGAAAAACTTTTTCCAAATGGTGAAAAACCAAGTCATATTCTGCCTTTTGGCAAAAAAATGATTAAAAAAGTAGCGGTAATTTCCGGTGGGGCAGGTGAAGATTTTGAACAGGCTGTAAAAATCGGGGCAGACTGCTACATTACAGGTGAAGTCGGTCATGAAGATTATCATGGAATCGAAGAATCTGGAATCAATGTAATTGCAGGCGGTCATTATAATACAGAAACCGTCGGTGTTCAGCTTGTTCAGAAACGGCTCGAAGAAGATAAATCGCTTGAAACGCTCTTTATCGACATTCCAACCGGCTTATAGTATAATAAAAAAAAGGTAAATAAAAATGTCTGATACAATCGAAGTTTCTTTTAAACCAAAATATTTTACAGCAAAAAAGCTTGTGCCGCTCATTCTGGCTTTGCTTGTAATTATTCTTGACCAGCTCACTAAAATTATTGTTGTAAAAAATATCCCGCTTTACGGGCTTGGAGCATCTTTTTTTGACGGTTTTTTCAGAATTATCCATGTAAATAATCCGGGAATTGCTTTTTCTATTGGTCAGGGATGGAGCATCGCCGTCAGAAGCATTCTTTTCCGTGCAGTTCCTCTTATTGTCCTTATTGTTGTTTTAGGCGTCTATATGCGTAATGATGATTTTTCTCCACTTCAGCGCTGGAGTATTTCCGGTATTGCAGGCGGCGGATTCGGCAATTTAATCGACAGATTTTTCCGTTCGGAAGGGGTTGTTGATTTCCTTGATTTTAAATGGTTTGGCATTGAAAAATCATCATTTAAGTTTTTGAGATGGGAAAGATGGCCGACTTTTAATATTGCAGATGCAGCTGTTGTTGTCTGCGGTATTCTTTTGATTATTTCTTTCGTAATTGCAATGAAAAAATCTCAGAATAAGGCTGGTGAAGAATAATGACCATAAAAGAACGAACTCTGTTTTTTAATATCTGCGTTATTCTGTTTAATATTGTTGTCGGTTTGATTGTAGAAGGAGTTTTGTTTCTTTCACTTTTGATTTTTCTGGCAGAACATCAGAATCTGGCAGAAAGCCTTTTCAGCCAGATTGCGCTTCCGATTGTACTGTTAATCGGATTGATTGCTGCTATGTCTATTTCTGTTCATACAGTAAGCTGGGCAATCAAAAAATTTCATTTAGAAGACAAACTGGACCCTAAGGTCGTAAGCCGATATCAGAAGAAACTGTAGACATAAACAAGGATTAATCGACTAAAACAAAAAAGACGGTCTCCCGTCGGGAACGCGCCATCAAACATCGCAGTGAGCAAAGCTTAGGCGAGTTTGTGTCGCAACCCCGACTCCGACCGTCTTTTTTTGCACTTATGGTTTAAGCTTCTTTATGCCTGAAGTGCTGTAACTGCAACTGTGTCGACGATTTCGTCTACATTACAGCCGCGGCTCAAATCGTTAAGAGGCTTTGCAAATCCCTGACATACTGGACCGATTGCTTTCCATCCACCCATGCGGGCTGCGATTTTGTAACCGATGTTTCCTGCGTTGATGTTAGGGAAGATAAATGTGTTTGCATGTCCTGCAACTGCGCTTCCCGGAGCTTTGAGCTCTCCAACTTCTGGAGCGATAGCAGCGTCGAACTGGAATTCACCGTCCAAAGCAAGTTCTGGAGCCTTTTCTTTTGCGATTGCTGTTGCGCGAACAACTTTTCCTACTGTGTCACCGTCTTTTGGATCAGCACCGCTTCCCTTTGTAGAGAATGAAAGCATTGCAACTTTTGGCTCGATACCTGCGATTGCCTTTGCTGTTCCTGCAGAAGCGATTGCGATGTCAGCAAGCTGTTCTTCGGTTGGGTTGATATTGATTGCACAGTCACCGAAAACTGCGATTCCGTTCGGAAGATATTTGTTGCTTCCTTCCGGAGCTACCATGATGAAGCATGAAGAAACTGTGCTGCATCCTGGAGCTGTTTTGATAACCTGAAGTCCAGGGCGGAGTGTGTTTGCAGTTGAGTGGCATGCGCCAGAAACGAAACCGTCAGCGTCTCCTGCTTTGAGGATAAGAGCACCGTACATTGTGTAGTCTTTGAGGGCTGCTGCTTTAGCTGCTGCAACATCAGCATATTCTGGAAGACCAGTCTTTTTGTTGATTTTTCCTTCGCGTGCTTTGTAAAGGATTTCTGCATATTTGTCTGCATTTGAGTCAGATGTCGGGTCAACGATGTTAACTCCGTTCATATCAAAACCGAATTTTTCGATTTCAGCTTTGTTTCCAAGAAGGGTGATTTTTGCAATTCCTTCTTTAACGATGACAGACGCAGCTTCTACAACGCGTTTGTCCTCACCTTCACAAAGAACAATTGTCTTGCCTTTAGCTTTTGCCTTGGCACGAAGTTCTTTAACAAAATCCATAATTTTGCCTCGATATATATAAAATTTTTTGGAACCAGAATTAATATCCGTCGCTCATTGCGCGGTTTGCATCTCTCTGACAAAGTTCTGCATATACAGTGCTTCGTTTTTTAAGTTCTTCTTTCTTTTCCTGACTGAACGGCATAAAGCGCCAGAAAACTGCACGGACTTCTTTATCAAGCCGCTGAACACCTTCTACTTCTTTTGTCATCCACAGTACATAATCTGCGATGAAATATGATTTTAAATCGCCTTTCAGTTTCTGTTTTTCAATCCACTGATAGTACTGGCCTGTAAGACCTTCTTCCATCCAGTAATAGCTGGCTTTTTCTTTTGCAACCTGCCATCGTAAATCAGCAACGGCCATAAGTATAGCGATTTTAAGGTCGCGCGGATACATAGGAATTACAATACGGCCTCGGCTCGTAATTCTGTTGTAACGGTCAAAAGGCTCCCAGCAGAAACCAAAATCGCCATATGTAGGCAGACAAAGAACGTATGGAACAATACGATTCTTCATATTTTTGTGAAGACGAACGAAACATTCAGGATCATTGTCTTCGACCCATTTTAAAATAGTAAGAACATTTTCACGGAAACCGGTCAGACGCGGCACACAGTGATAAAATTCACGTGTGAAGACAGGAAATTGATTCCCCTGTCGGCCGCAGGTCATTTTTGCCATCTGGCGTACTGTCTGATATTCAATCATAATATCGCCGGTACTGACTTCCAGTGCTTCTGGCTGGTTGGTAAGTTTATCCTGAAGTGAAGAACCGATTGCTTTTGCTTCTTCAAATTCTTTCATGTAGCCGGAAAGTTCTTTATCAACTTTTTGAAGTGCACGGAGTTTTTCCTGAATTTCTGCAAAAAGATGTTTCTGGCCTTCTGTATATGGCTGTTTATGAGGTTCAAGCCCGATAACAGGAATATGCTCACAAAGGGAGTCAATTCTGTTTTTTAATTCATTTTCGAGCATCTGACGTTCAGTCTCTTTCGAGTTTAAAAGACTTTCTGCATTCTGTAATTTGCCGTCATTTTTGCTCTTAAGCTGCTGGATTCTCTGTGCTTCAGCTCCCGGATCATTTCTGCGCGGGGTTCTTGCTTCGTCTGTTGCAGAAAGACTTAATCTTCCTGAAGCAATTTCTTTGAACCATTCGTCCATGTAATAAACAGGTTCGCCGGTATTATTGTCTAAAATTACAGTTGAGAAAAGCTGCTTTTGTTCCGGGGTAAAAAGTGATGGAAGGACAACACCAAATCGTAATAACATTCTTTTTGGCTTTTCGAGATTGTAATCACCGGCTTTTGGACACATTACACGGATAAGTTCCCACCATGAAGTAACAAGCTGCTGCCGGTATACTGTTCTGTCTTTAGAATCCTGACATGTAAGATACTTTGAAAGAATTTTATGTACACGCTGAGCCTGTTCGCCTTCACCGCCTAAAGCTGTTTTGTAATATGAGGTATCATCGAAAATATGATTGGATTCTTCTTCGTAGAATTTTGTAATTTCTTTAAAACCCTGTTGTGCCAGATCGACTTTATGTACTGAATCACCCTGCAGGTCTGAAGGTTTTTTTTCGGGAGCACTGGAAATTTCTTTAAAAGATGGAAGAGCACTTGGACCTGAGTCAGCAGCAGTTTCTGCCAGCAAGGCCGCAATGGTTGGGTCAATATCCTGATCTATCATTTATACCTGTCCTCGAAGTTTATCAAAATTTGAATTTATTATAACACGATAATAATTTTTTTTCATCATAAATTATACAAAATCATAGGAATGTAATGAAACTTCTCCGGAACTTAATTCATGTATTTTACCAGAATCGTCTTCGACCAGAAGCTTTATTTCTTCAGATATTCCTTTGACTTTTGCAGAATAACTATTAAAGTTACTGCCTGCAACAGGATTTACAGTGACTTTTTGACCGGTAAGCATAGAAGAAGCCCGGTATTCGTTAATCATTTCAGATTTGACAGCAGAATTTTCAGGATTTTCAAATGAATCATACAATTGAATAAGATTTTTGGTAACTTCGGCAACAAGTTCATTTTTAGAAACTTCCGGAAGTTTTTCTTCTTTTGCAGATTTTGATTCTTCTATACTGCCGATTATTTTTGTAATTTCCCCTGAAAGGTTATGATTTTTCCTTATATTGATTCCAATTCCGACTACAGCAGCGTCGATTATTCCAGTTTCAAAATTGGTAATTCCTTCAACAAGAATCCCGCTGATTTTTTTGCCGCATAAAAAAATGTCATTTACCCATTTGATTTTCGCCTCTTCGCCGTAAAGTTTTGAAACAGAGCGTTTTACAGCAACTGCAGCTGCTGCGGTGTAGAGAGACGGATTTTTTACTCCTTTTTTCGGAGAATACAGAAGTGAAAAATATACTCCGGTGTCTTTTGGCGAAATAAAAGTCCTTCCAAGCCGTCCTTTTCCTCCGGTCTGGCTTTCTGAAGCAAAAAGTGAAATGTGAAGGGATTTTGACTTTTCTGTAAGGTTTCCCTCTGCATCGCGAAAAGCACCTGCCGTTGCAGATCGCCTTTTTGCTTCTGAATTTGTTGAATCAATTTCTTCAAAGGTAAAAATATTAACGCCTGAAATTCCGTTTTTTGAAAGATAGTCTGCAATTCCGGCTTCAGAAAGTTTATCCGGGCTTGAAATAATTCTGTATCCCCGGTTTGTAACGGCTTCGATTGTATAACCTTCATCCTGAAGCGATTTAATTGCTTTCCAGATTGCAGCCCGTGAAACAGAGCAGGATAAAGCCAGTTCTTCTCCGGAAAGAAATTCTCCTTCAGTAAGAGATTTTAATGAACTTAAAACATTATCTTTAGTAGACATTATTTAGTTTTCCCAAGAAGTGTAAAATCTCCTGCAGGTGAGCTGAATGCAATTCCCATACCTGGTTCTTTGAGACATTTTACTTCCTGAATTGCATTTAAAACCGCCTGTTTTTTAGAACTTTCAACAACGATAATCAGCATATCTTTTTCAGGAACGATGTGAACGCCGAAAAATTTTTCATCATCTTCACGGGCTGTTCCACGAGCATTAATTACTGTGCCGCCTGTAGCACCCGCTTTTCTTGCAGCAAACATTACATCATCAGCATATCCTTTATTTACAATAACGCTGATCATATCACAGCTATTTGCATTTTGTTCCATCATATTGTCTCCTTGTGAAAAATTCCAGGCTTTCATCAGTGAATCAACATTAAGCGTAAAAAGTTCGCCAAATCCTTTTTTTTCATTTTTTGTTTCTTCTATAATTGCGTTTATAACAGACTGAGATTTTGTTGAATCAACAACCATGTAAATCAAATCTTTTGTAGTTTCACCGGTGCCTAAAATTGCTCCGAGATTTGATTTAGCAAGAGAACGTCCCATCAGGACACTGCCGCCTCCACTGCCGGCTTTTAAAGCAGCTTTTGTCAGCTTTTCTCCCTTATCGTGGGGAACAACGCTTATAATTAATTTAAATTTAGTCATTCTGCCCCTCCGAACTGCGTTTTGATTTGATTTTAAAGATAATTCCCAAAATTTGAATTGCAATCAAAGGTGTCATGGCTACCAGTGCAATCACTCCGAATGCATCTACAGCCGGATTTCCGCCGCTTGCTTCTGATGCCCCAAGTGTAAATGAAAGAATGAAGGTGCTTGTCATTGGTCCTGAAGCAACGCCGCCTGAGTCAAAAGCAATTCCCGTAAACAGTTTAGGACATAAAAAAGAAAGAAGTAAAGCAAGAAAATAACCTGGAATCAAAATATACCAGAGTGAAAATCCAAAGAGAACACGGCACATTGAAATTCCGATTGAAATTGCAACACCGGCACTTAATGCAGTAAGCATAACGCGGCGTTTGATTGTGCCGCCGGAAATGGATTCTACCTGATCCGTTAAAACCCAGACAGCTGGCTCTGCACATACAACAATTGCTCCGAAAACAATACCTGTCAGAATTAAAAGGGCAGTCCAGAGAGAACCGCTCTGAGATGCTTTTCCAAGAACTTCACCCAAAGCCTGTCCTGCCGGCATAAAGCCACCCTGTGCTCCTGCAAGGAAGAGAATTAGGCCAAAAAAACTCATTACAAAACCGCGTACCATTCGGACAACCTGCATTGGCGGCATTTTAAGGAGAAAAATCTGAAAAAGAGCCGACATTGCAACAAGTGGTGCTAAAGCGAATGAAACTTCTTTTAAAATTGAAGGCAGGAGTTTTAAAAAGACAAAAATGCCTTTTACGATTTCATTTTCTTCTTCTACTACAGCTTCAGTCCCTGTTGAGTTTGAATTGCTCAAAATGATTCCATAAATGATGACTGCAAGTACAGGACCTATGGAGGCAATGCCAGTCAAGCCAAAAGAATCATCGCCTGAAGACTGGATTTTACCGTTTTTGTCTTTTTTGCTTCGTACGGCTGCAACACCAACACCAAGAGCCATGATAAAAGGTACTGTCATTGGTCCTGTTGTAGCACCGCCGGAATCAAAGGCAATTCCCTGAAAAGCTGCCGGTGTAAAAAAAGCCAGAATAAAAACAAAAATATAAGAAACTGTAAGGAGAATGTTGAGCGGAATCGAAAGGACTGTGCGCAAAATACCGAGTGAAACAAAAAATCCGACACCAGCGGCAATCATTAAGATTAAGCCCCATTTACTTACATTTGGAGCAATTCCCATTACCTGATCTGCAAGTACCTGAACATCGGGCTCAGCAACGGTAACGATAAAACCGATTAAAAACGCGGCACCGAGTAAAAGAGGAAGGTTTCGTTTTGCAGTTAAAGCTGCTCCGCTTCGTTCACCTACCGGCAGAATACCGATATCTACACCAAGAAGAAAAATAGTGAGTCCGAAGATGACAAGAATACCTCCAAGCACAAAGCGCGTCATTACACTGAATGACATAGGTGCTATTGTAAGCCCAAGAAGAATTACGAGAATCATTACAGGAAGCACTGAAGAAACAGTTTCTTTAAATTTTGCAAAAATATTCATTAATGCTTTAATAATATAAAAATTTTCTCATATAGTGAAGTAAGACTTTTTCACCTGACTTCAGGGATTTTTTTTCTTTAGTTATAGAATTTGAAAAAATATTATGATATTCTTTTTTTATGGACTTTTTGGTATCAGTAATACTGGCTCTTTTAAAAAAGAATCCTCTTGCAAAGGCAGAAAGCAATAAACATGCTAAACGTGACTGGAAAAAACACGGCAGGGCATTCAGCTTTTCTAATACTGTGCTTGTAATCGCTCTTTTATTCCTTTTTCTGCCTCTTTTTGTAATTGTTTTTTATTCGTTTAACGCTTCAAAAGGTTCTGAATTTACCGGCGTTTCTCTTGTATGGTACGAAGAACTTCTTTTCAATTCAGGCCGTCTCTGGCTTTCACTTTTTTACAGTGCTGTAGTTGCTTTACTTTCGGCTTTTCTTTCGACTGTTTTGGGAAGTCTGGCTGCAATCGGAAACAACTGGTACAAATTTAAGGGCCGCAGTTATATTCAGTCGGTTAGTTTTTTACCGATGGTTCTGCCGGAAGTTATTATGGGTGTTTCGCTTTTAATTTTTTTGAGCGGAATTCACATGAACTTAGGCTTAGGAACAATCATTATAGCCCACACAACATTCTGTCTTCCCTTTGTTTATCTTATGGTTTCTGCACGTGTCGATGAATTTGATTATTCAATTATCGAAGCAAGCCACGATTTGGGGGCTAATGAAAAGCAGACGCTTTTTAAGGTTATTCTTCCAGCAATTTTCCCTGGAATTATGTCAGGATTTATGATGAGCGTTACAATGTCAATCGAAGACTTTGTAATCACTTCGCTTGTAAACGGCAATGTTGAAACGCTGCCGATTTATGTCTACAATATGATTCGACACGGAGTAAGCCCGGTCATCAACGCGCTTTCTTT
>NZ_JAZOUG010000156.1:0-1369 GCF_045657965.1 Treponema sp.
ATCTGACAGTCACCAAAGTATTTGCTATTGCTTCGGAAGATAACGCTATAAACTGTGATAAGTTTGTATGTGCTGAGTTATTCCACCCGAAAGCAATTTCGTCAAACTCTTTTACTTCACAATAACCATTGCAACCGGTAACAATGCATTTGCTGCCGATACCGTATATGTCAGGGTCTTCAGATGCTGCTGCGTGTAAAAACACCTTTGCTCCTTTGTAAAGTCCTTTGTTGTAGCTCTCCGGTACTTCACCGGCAGCAGCTGCGCCGTACCAGATCAGATATCTTTCAGCATATTCTTTCGGCATACTTTCAGGAAAGTCTGTATAATCAAACATGGAATAAAAGAAGTTTTCCATTATTTCGATTATATAACTTTGCAAAGCTGTCTTTGTAAAGGGTACTTTTCTAAGTCTTTTTAAATCTTCAAGTATATTCATATTGTCACCTCTTGTAAGAAAAAAGGCTGAGGCGTTAACCTCAGCCCCTTTTCCGGAGTTCACATGCATTCTATGGGGTAACCATCACCAAAACATCAGGCTTCAGCTGCAGCTTCAACTGTGACTGCACATGTATCTGTATAAGATATGCCGCCAACAGTGATTGTTGCAGTGATCGTTGCTTCACCTTCAGCAACAGCTGTTACTTTACCGGTGCTTGCATTTACACTTGCGTATGAGCCTGAGTCTGAAGCGCTCCAGGTAACAGTCTCTGCTGCGGGATATGTAACAGCGCTAAGATCAGCAGTCCCGCCAACCTTCAGTGTAAGCTGATTAGGTGATACGGTAACGGAAGGCTCTGTCGAAAGAATAAATACAACAGCATTCTGTGTGGGTATAACTGCCCTGTTTTCAACAGTCTGCACAAAAGTCTGAAGTACGTCTTCGGGCTCATGGTACTTTGTGGCAATTCTACGAGGATACTTTAAGCCATGCAAGCAAGCCCACTTGTCAGCCATAAGTGCAACAATACCGTCAGCGGTAGTTGTAACATTGTTTTCATCAGTTACACTGATCTTTGACAGCTGGTCAAATGCAAGCGCTGTACTTGTTGCATCCTGTAAGCCTGAGCCCTGCCAGTAAGGTACTGTCTCATATCCGGGAAGTGAGGTAAATATTTCGTGGAAAGTGCCGGACTGTGCAACGCTGTTGAAAGCCTGTTCTGCATAGCCTAAGATCTGAAGCTTGATACGCTCTTCAGGTACGAAAGTTGCACGCTGTGCGATATTAAACAGCTTTGACATTTTCTTGAAATAGTCTTTAAATTCTGTGAGCTTACGGCTCATAAACTTTAAGCAGTCAGCATTTGCAAGGAAATCTGCTGCGGTGGTAACAGGACTTGAAGGCTTCATCTCTGCATTGTAAGCTTTT
>NZ_JAZOUG010000157.1:0-2923 GCF_045657965.1 Treponema sp.
ACCGCTTGGCCTCCGACTTCTTTGAATTGTTTTCTGACTTGCTTCGTAAGCGCGGTTAACTTCAATCATTTTAACCATTTCATTTACAACGTTTACGTTACTTGTTTCCATATATCCCTGAAGCATCTTAGGCCGTTCCATACCTTCTGCAATATAAGCTTCTCCGGAAATATTATTTGAAGCCCAGAAAGAATTTCCCATTTTTTTAAGATAACGCTCGTTGTCAAAACGTACGATTTTAATCCGGTCTATTACTTCATTGTCTTTTGTGGTAATAATACCATCTTCATTAACGATAAATTTATCATCTTCAAGACGAATAATTCCGTTTTCACCCATAAGCGGATAACCGTCTTTAGTTGTAAGGATTCCTTCTTTACCGAGAATAAAATTTCCGTTTCGTGTATAACGCTCACCATTCGGTGTATCTACAGCAAAAAAACCTTCACCGGCAAGAGCTAAATCTGTATTTGTATTTGTCCCCCGGAACGAACCCTGCTCAAATTCTGTAAAATTTTCGTTTGTTTCAACCCCAAGACCAAGTTTCCCGATAATTGGTGCGGCATCTGCTGAGCCAAACGGAGTTTTATACACGCCGTCAGCTTCAGTTCTTCTTAAAAGAAGCTCAGGAAATGATTTTGAAACGCTCACATCACGTTTAAAGCCTGCTGTATCAACATTAGCAAGGTTATTAGAAATTGTATCAAGACGATTTTGCTGTGCGTTCATTCCGCTCGAACCGATATACCAGCCACGAATCATATTTTATCCCCCAAAACAAACGGTTTTCTTTACTAAAATTATCGGAATCTGAAAAAAGAAATTGAGAAATGTTTTAAAATAGTTTGCAAACTCTTTTCTTTCGAGTTATGATTATTTTATAGATATTAAAAAAAATTACATATATCAGGAGCGAATCAATTATGGCACATTCAAAAGAACCTCGCGTTTTAGCAATCATCTTGGGCGGTGGCAAAGGCACTCGTCTTTACCCTCTTACAAAAGAACGCTCCAAGCCGGCAGTTCCGTTCGGTGGTAAATACCGGATTGTAGATATTCCAATTTCAAACTGTATCAATTCCGGCTATAGAAAAATCTATCTTTTAACTCAGTTCAACTCAGCTTCTCTTCACCATCACATCACAAATTCATACAATTTTGATCATTTTTCAAAAGGTTTCGTAGAAATTTTGGCTGCTGAACAGACTCTTGAACACTCAGGATGGTTTGAGGGAACGGCAGATGCTGTACGAAAGAACATGGTTCATTTTCATTCACAGAATCCTACACATTACATAATCCTTTCAGGCGACCAGCTCTATCGTATGGACTTAAAAGCATTTATGAACAGCCATATAGAAAGCGGTGCTGACATTACAATTGCAACAACTGCTGTAAATGAACGCGATGCAACAGGCTTCGGCATCATGAAAATCGACGCCAAAAAAGCAATTACCGAATTTATCGAAAAGCCGTCTGCAGATGTATTAAAAAGCGGAAACTGGAAAATTCCTGCAAACGCACGCGGGGATTTACCAAAGGAAAAAGAATATCTTGCTTCAATGGGTATTTACATTTTCAATGCAGCTGCTATGGAAGAAATGCTCGACAACGAATTCACTGATTTTGGAAAGGAAATAATTCCGCGCGCAATCAAAAACAAAAAAGTCAACTCATATGTCTTCGACGGATACTGGGAAGATATCGGTACAATCCGAAGTTTCTACAACTCTACACTCGACCTCACAAAGGCTGTTCCGCCGTTCAATTTCTATGATGCAGATGCCCCAATTTATACTCACATGCGAAACCTTCCGCCTCCAAAAGTTAACGGTGCACCTCAAATTGAGAACAGTCTGCTTTCAGAAGGCTGTATCATAAACAACAAATCCGTCAAAAATTCTGTAATTGGTGTTCGAACAATTGTCAATGAAGGTTCAGAACTCGAAGGTGTCATCACAATGGGTGCAGACTTCTATGAAAACGAAGAAGCAAAAGCAGAAAATGCAAAAGCCGGACGTCCGGACATTGGAATTGGAAAAGGCTGTAAAATTGCAAAAACAATCATCGACAAAGATGCTGCAATCGGTGACAATGTCCGCATTAATGTTGATGGAAACAGCTATCCAGACGGTGAAAACAAACTCCCTAGCGGTGTAAGTTTTTACAGTTCAGAAGGCATTATTGTAATCCGCAAAGGCTCTGTAATTCCATCAGGAACTGTAATCTAATTGGCTTCAATGTTTGATAAGCTGGGCGATTTGCTCAGCGAGGCTCTGGAAAAGGGAGAACTGCCCGAATCTAAAGGACAGTTCTCCGATTTTTTTGAAGAACCTGATTCAAAAATCACTTCCTCACCTTCACAACCATATCAACAAAAATCACTTCCTGCTGATATAAAAAACGCTTTTTCATTTATAGGAATCAGTGAAGAAGCTGATTTTAATAATGCAAAGAAAATTTACCGCGAAAAACTTATGTATTATCACCCGGACAGAAGAAACGAAAATCCAGTTCTTCAAAAAGTTGCAAAAGAAAAGACCGAACAGCTTTTACGCGAATGGGAAAAAGTAGAAAAATGGTACAGCGGAACTTAAAATCCCATATCCAGAACGCACTGAACTTCTGTTGTAGAACTGTCCAGTTCAAGAGCAATCTTTTCAACAGAATATCCCGCATCATATAAATTACGGACAAGTTCACCAAATTTTTTCTTTGGTTTTACTGGCTCATCAGTATAAGAAATATTACCGCCAATTACCGGAACGCTGGTATATGAAGCACCATTATTTTCAACAGTAAAGCGGGTGCCTGTTTTTGAAACAATCTGATAATTGTCATAATCTTCAGAAGAAAAAAGTTCCCCGTTATCTTTTCTTTGCAGATTATTACCCCGGGTATAAACATTCTGATTTCGCTTTTC
>NZ_JAZOUG010000158.1:0-2540 GCF_045657965.1 Treponema sp.
AAAAACTTTATAAATGTTGTTCTGGCAGATATTTTAGGAGAAGAAAGACAGATTACTTATACAGTTGAAGCCAGATAATTTTTTAATTGAATCCTGAAAACTTCCGTGTTAGAATACTTATTGATATGAAACATAACATGATTACTTCTGCTTCGGGCTGGCGAAAAGTATTTGCCTGCTCCGGAGACGAAAAAGACAATACACCAGAAATAACCGAAGAAGATAAAATTCTTGTTGGAATTGCCGCAGATGTATTTTCTGACTATATTATGGAAAAAACATCAAATCCAACAGTAATACTGGGCATGGACACAAGACCAACAGGCCGTGTTATCGCATATACAATGCTCAGACTACTTATGTCCAAAAAAATTGCCGTAAATTACACAGGTATCATTGCTGCACCGGAAATCATGGCCTACAGCAAAACTGTTGATGGTTTTATCTACATTTCAGCAAGTCATAACCCCATCGGCCACAACGGCATTAAATTCGGCTTAAATGACGGTGGAGTTTTAAATGGCGAAGAAAATGCTAAGCTTGTAAAACTGTTAAATGAACGCATAAATTCAGAATCAGATATTGAGCGTGTCAAAAAACTGATTGCAACCTGTCCTGATGAAGACATTGACTGGGTTTTAACAGAAAGCGTAGCCGTTATGCGTGAAGCTTCTTCAATGTATCATTCTTTTTCAAAGCAGGTCATTTCCGGCACCGAAAATATTGCCCGCCAGAACCGGCTTTTTGCCCAGATCAGACAGAATGTACTTTCAAACCCTTTCGGCATAGTCTGTGATATGAACGGTTCTGCCCGCACCCTTTCAATCGATTCTTCTTTCTTTAGAGAATGTGGAATCAATTATTTTTCTATCAACGATAAACCCGGTGAAATCAATCATGCTATAATTCCTGAACCGGAAAACCTTCTCTGGTGTGCCGCCGAAATGGAACGTCTTCATGAAGAAGGCCACACAGAAGTACAGTTAGGTTATATGCCCGACTGTGACGGAGACCGCGGCAATATTGTTTATTGGAACGAAAAAGAAAACAAAGCACTTCCAATTTCGGCACAGGAAGTGTTTGCCTTATCTGTTCTTGCAGAACTTGCATACGAAAGCTATACAAACGAACTTGAAGATTCTTCCACTTCTTCCACAGAAAAGCGGGCTGTAGCTGCTAACTGCCCGACCTCAATGAGAATTGACGAAATCTGCCGTGCATTTGGAGCAGAGCTGTTCCGTGCCGAAGTTGGTGAAGCAAACGTCGTAAATCTCGCACGAAAAAAACGTGAAGAAGGATATACAGTACGAATTCTTGGAGAAGGAAGCAACGGCGGAAATATTACTCATCCGGCTGCAGTACGGGATCCTGTCAATACAATTTTTGCCTTAATCAAGCTGCTTGTTCTTCGGGACACAATCGATGAAAACGGCCGTACGATTAAAGGACTGTTTCACATCTGGTGCGATGCAACTGCTCATGAATATAACGACGATTTTACTTTATCTGATGTAATTGCAACTCTTCCAGTTTATACAACTACAGGTGTTGCAGAAGAACGTGCAGTTTTAAAAATAAAAACAACGGATCATTCTGTTTTGAAAGCAAAATTTCAGAAAATTTTTGAATATCAATGGAAAACTCAAAAAGAGGTTTTATTCCAGAAATACGGAATTGTTGCTTATGAAGCTGTTGCAACTGTCGGAACTGAAGAAATCCGTAATCTTAAAGATTTCTCAAAAAGCGGCAAAGGCGGACTAAAAATCGTATTCTACAATCAGGATGAAGTTCCATGTGCTTTCATCTGGATGCGTGGCAGCGGTACAGAGCCTGTCTTCCGTGTAATGAGCGATGTAAAGGGAAACAATAAGGCCGAAGAAGCAAAACTCCTCGAATGGGAGCGCCAAATGATTCTTAAGGCAGATAAAATATAAGGAGAATAAAATGGAAAAATCAGAAATTTTAGCTCGTGCGAAAAAATATATCGCAGAAGAAAAAGACGAACGCTTCCGTAAAGAAGTTGAAGAACTTGTTGCAAAAGAAGACATGAAAGAGCTTGAAGACCGTTTCTATCAGACCCTCGAATTCGGAACAGGTGGTTTGCGTGGTGTAATGGGCGGCGGAACTAACCGCATGAACACTCTCGAAATCAATCTTGCAACCCAGGGCCTGGCAAACTATGTTCTTAAAGCATTCCCACAAAAAGCAAAAGACGGCACTTTGAGCGCAGTTGTAGCATACGACAGCCGCAAAAACTCAGACGTATTTGCAGAAGCTACAGCACTTATTCTGGCCGCAAACGGAATCAAAGCATATCTTTTCACAGGTCTGCGCCCGACTCCGGAACTTTCTTTTGCAATCCGCGAACTCAAAGCTCAGACTGGTGTTGTAGTTACAGCAAGCCACAACCCGCCTCAGTACAACGGCTACAAAGCATACTGGGATAACGGTGCTCAGGTAATAGAGCCGCATGACGAAGGCATTATTAAAGAAGTAAATGCCGTAAAAGAAGTCAAAACAATTTCAAAAGAAGAAGCAAT
>NZ_JAZOUG010000159.1:0-3306 GCF_045657965.1 Treponema sp.
CGCTCAAAAGATAATGTACAGCGTGAAGATTGACTTTTGCAAGAGCTTCAAACATAAAAAGAACAATGAACGGCACGATTATGAACAGAAATCCGTAGGAAACAGCCCTGTCAAGTTTCTGATAGACATTTACCGGGTCAACAAAGTCAAATCCGATTTTATGATTTTCGTTATCAGCTGCAAAAGGAAGAGTCCATTCTGCTTCAAATCCGTCTTTGGTGATTATGCGGCTGTCTGGAAGATAGTCAAATCGAGTAAAGCCAGGGGAAGACCAGTCAGATTTTACAGAAAGGAAAGTGTCTGCTGCACTTACATCAACTGAAAATGTGGTTGAGCCGTGAATCTTTAATTCTGTCTCAAAGTGATAGTTTCCTTTTTCAAGATTTATGTTTCCTGTAAGACCTGAAAGATTAATTCCGGAAGTAAGATGAGTTTCAACATTTTTTCCGTTGATTTTATAAACCGGCTTATTCTGGAGTGAACGGTCTGAAATTTTCAGGATAATAAATGCATTTTCTGGACTGTAAATTTTTGAGAAATTTTTATCAATTTTGAAGTCTGCCAGAATCTTTACGCTTCCTTTAAATACAGGTGCAGAATAGATTCCTACAGTTCTTTTTTCTGATGTCAAATCAGTTTCATATCTGAGGCTTTCCGGGTGAATGTAATAGTATCGGGTAACTTTTCTTGTCGTTGTTTTATTGTTAAATTCTTCAACTTCATCAGCTTCATAAGGAACAGCGATGTAAGGTCCTTCAGAATTGAATTTTCCTCCGGCTGCCGTTTCAATGCTGTTAAGTGCCTGGTGATAGGAATATTCCCTGTCTTCAAGTTTTGAATTTATCAGAACATTGCCGATTAAAAGCAGCAGTACGATAAATCCGATTCCAAATAATTTGACTGTAAGTGGTGAAAGTTTTTTCATAGTGTTCTCCTTAAATGCCTTCTTCAGTTGAGGGCTTTGTTTCTGATAAGGAGATTTTAATCAGCAATTGTGGCAGAAATGTGTCGAAATTGTGTTTATTTTTGCCGATAATAAAAAAAATCTGTGTCTATCTGTGTAATCTGTGGTTTATACATATTGGAGTTTATATGAAACGAAGTCTTTTGTTTTTATCGATAATGCTATTTGCTTTTTTAGTTCCGGCTCAGGAAACTTCTGTAGAAAATGAAAACGCTTCTGATTTTGATGTTGTCTCAGGAGCTGCTGTTTCTGAATCTTACGGTAAAAAGAAATCGCTGGCAGAACAGCTTGCAGGTGTGAGTGATGTTCCTTCGTCAAAACGGCCCAAAGCACCGGATTCTGCAAAAGTGGCTGATCTTAATAACACAGACCCGGAAGCAAACGAAAAAAACGCCGAAATCCTTAAATTTGGTCTTGAAGAAGATATTGCTGAACTTTTGGATGCGATGACTAAAAATAAAGATGTGCGTTTTATGAATGAAGTTTACGATCTTTTTCAGGAAACAAAATCTGTATCCATCAGGGAAAAAATTCTTTTCTTTTTTAAAACAGTCGAAGATCCCTGTCTTGAAGATTATGCAGTCATGATTTTAAACGATCCTTATGAAGAAAAAACTTCTACAGTTAATGCATGCTTTTCTTACATTCAGATGGCAAAAACAAAAGAAGCTGTTCCTGCTGTAATTACGCTGCTTGAAAGTGATAATGAAGAATACTTTTCCGGTGCACTTGAAACACTTGGAAAAATCGGTGGAAGTCAGGAAGCACTTTATATTACAGAATTTCTTGAGCGTGATGATTTAACTGTTGCCCAGAGACAGAGCCTTGTCCGAGTTTTAGGACAGCTTAATGCCGTTGAAACCTATGATAAACTTGTTGAATATGCTCAGGATGCTGATGAAAATGCTTTTGTCCGAATGTACAGTGCAGAAGCAATCGGTGCTATGCAAAATCCAGAAGGTCAGGAAATTTTAGCAGAGCTTTTTGAAAGTGAAAATCCAAACCTGCGCCAGTATGTAATAAAGGGAATTGCCCATTATAAAAATAAAGAAGCCAATGATATTCTGATTCAGGGCTTAAAAGACAGTCATTACAAAGTACGGCAGGAAGCAATCACTGCAATTAAAGAAAATGATGTAAAGGAAGCTGATGAATATCTGATTTACAGGGCAAAAAAAGATCCTGTTCAGGCCGTAAAAAATGATTCAATTGCAGCTCTTGCAAAACTTAACACTTCCAGAGGAAATGATTACCTTCTTTCTCAGATTACAGAAAAAAAAGTTCCAGACGGACAAAAATCTAGAGTTGCAAAAATTCTTCTTGAAGAAGGAAGGGGAATTTCTGAAATCGTTGAACTTACAAAAGAAACATTAAAAGATGATAAACGAAAGCAGCTTCGCTATGCTCTTGGAAAAGAAATGGCAAAATATGATAATTCTGCCTTCTCAGAAGTAGCGCTGGAGTTTATTACGAATAAAGACAGTACAACAATCGGAACAGGTCTTGAAATCTGGTCAAAAGGCCGTTATTCAAACTGTAATGATGCAGTAAATGAACTTGCTGATAAAGCAGACCTTAATGCAAAAAATAAAAATCAGCTTGCGATTAAAGCCGCACGTCTTTTAGGACGGGATTTGGAAAAGCAGACTGAACAGAAGGAAAACGAGCGGAAAGCAGGAGAAAATACAAAAAAAATGTAATTTTTTTGCAAATTTTTGAAAAAAAAGCTTGCATTCTGGTATTTGTGTGATAATATTTAATTGTAGACAGGAGCGAGATGAGGACGCACACCGCTGCACGAAAGGAGGCGTAATGCAATTTCCGACAAAAAGATCTGACTCCTCAGGGGTCTTGTAATTACATTCACTCCACCTGCGGATATGCAGGATTACATTAATTGCCCGTCGCAAAGCCGATGAGAGGCAAACTATAAACCGCCAAAAGCTGGCGGTTTTTTTATGCACTTTTACTCGTAAAGTCCGTTCAACATTCTGTAAACGGCATTGATTCGCTCTTTGCCGTCTACAGAAAAATCTACGTTTTCGTCAACGAGAGTTTCAAGGCTTGAAAGGCTTTCGTTTAAGGCTGTTGCAAATCCACGGCTCATCTTAAACCAGTAGGTTCCCCTTCCGTCGGTGAACAATGCCACAAAAGCATATTCTTTGTTCTTTTTTGAAAGTGTGATTCTTAAGATTTTACTCAATTCGCCGAGGAGTTTTTCTGCCATTCCTTCTTCATGAATGTCAAAATTGCGTTTAATCAGCGATTTTTCTTCGATTGGAGAAAGATTGAGTTTTTGAACGACTTTGCACACAAGTTCAAGTTTTTCGCCGGAAAGAAGA
>NZ_JAZOUG010000160.1:0-12391 GCF_045657965.1 Treponema sp.
AACAGCAAAAGCATGGCTTTGCAAGGTTGCAAACTAGCGGTAAAACTACTCCCGCTCAAACCAGGCTCTGAAGCCTTTTAGTTTTGTGTCGTCGGCAGTTTTTGGATAAGTAAAGCCGTTGCCACCATCTTTTATGAACAGTTGTTTCTTATTGCCTGGTGTAAGTTTATTACTATCAGAAAGTACACTGTAGGTTGTTTTTACCGTTGTATTTGTGCCAGTCAAAGTTACCGGAGTAACGCTTGCAGTAATTACTTTATTTTCAAACAAGGTGTTTGCAATAGCCCAATTTGCTGGTGTACTTGCAAAGTGAACAATATAAACCCCGCCAGAAGAAATTGCTGTTGCAACTTCTGTAGTCATCTTGGTAATGTTTCCGGCTTTTCTGCCACTAGACGCACTTGGTTTTGAAATAGTTGCTCCACTTAACGCAGATGATATCTCACTTTCAGTAAGAGCAAACGGTAGGCACAGAGTATTATAGCCTGCTTTGAATGTACGTAAAATTCGCACATCGACAGAAGTCGCGCCTGCTGCAACTGTAAGTGCAGTGCTATTATCTGCATCTTCACTCAATACAAGAAGTTTTCTAGGGAATGTAAGAGTATAATTTTTTCCTTCTTCTGCTGTAATTTCTACAGTCTGTGTGTAAAGTCCAGGAGTTGTTGGAATAGTATTGTTACCATTATAAAGTACGTCTCCAGCTGTAGCAGAAAGACCTGTTGCAGTATTAAAGGCAGCAAGTGCTGTACTAACAGTTTGTGTACTTGTTACTGTAAGTATTGCAGGAGTTGAATGAAAGTCGCAATCTTCATCGCTGCAAGTTGCGGTAAGAGTTGCACCAGAAACACTATATGAAAAACTATGTGTATGTGCAGGTATGGAATTAAGGGAAATTGTTACTTGATCTGAATCTTCAGATGCTTTTTTGAAAGTAAAAATATCTTTACCATCTTTTCGTGTAGGTCCGGATATTTTTTCAATTTTTGACCAATGTAGCAGCGTATTATAATCTAAGTTTTGTCCATTAGGATTAATAGTTAAATAAATTGTAGCATTAGCAGGAATGTTAGTTTCTTGATTTAATGACACCGTAACATTTTCCAGATTTGTTGATGCAGTCGCATCGTAGAGAACATTACTTGGTCTTTCTTTGGGATATATTTCCAGTTCCCCATTCTCTAAATTGGCTGTGGCTATCCAAGAACCTACAGTTCTGATTATTCCAGTGTAGTCATCAATTGTATTTGCATCATGAGAAGGTTGACGTTTATTTGAATTATAAGAAGCCTCAAGCGTAATAATACAACCTTGAAATAAATCAGAGCCCTCAGGATCATCTTGGAAAGAATAGTAATATGCAATATTATAATCTACAGTTTCATCATCATCCTGAACATAGTCATAGTCTAATGCATAGTCATAAGAATCAACAAAAAAAGATACGTAATCATCATATGATGCAACAACAATTCTTGTACCCACAGGCAACTCCATAGGATTATTATCAAGTTCCTCTAGTGATATATCATAATCATCACCCAGATGGAGAGTTATAGGTTCACCATAATCATCCTCGGTCTCCACACTTTCCGGCGTTTCAGCTAATACAGAAAATAAGAAAACAAAAGATATTAAAATTCCAATTACAAATCGTTTCATTTTGTTGTCAAATATTATCATCATTGAATCTCCTCTTATACCTTGTATAATATTATTTCTATTCCTGCACTAATCTATTTTGCAATTCAGAAATCTCTTTTTTTACTTGCTCCATTTCTTCACGTAATTCATCAAGTTCTTTTTGTTCTTTTTTCGTTAATTTTTTTTCATTTTTAATTTTTTGTAACTTTCCTATTTGAATTTCAAGTTTATACTTATAACGTTCAAGTTGAGTGCATTTCTCTTCATAATCTTTAGTTACTGTTTCTTCTGAAACTTGCCGTAGAGAAGATGCGACAACGACGTCATTATTATAAGCTCTTAATTCGTACCCATAAAAATATTGCGTATGAAATACAATACCATTACTTATGACATATACATGCCTAAATAATTTAAAAAGCTTTAATGTATAGGTCATAGTATTAGAATTTTTAGGAAATGATATTTTTAAAACTATAGACTCTTTGTTTTGTTCTGATAGAAGTGTATTAAAATCCTTTCCATCAACTTCTTGAGAAAGCATAAGTTCTACATTGTTTTGATTTAAATTATTTGGATTTTCCAAATCCGAATAATTTGACAGAATTTGATTAGCCGTTTCATCGGACAGCAGGTTATTTAGAAAACTGTTAGTACAAACCTTCGCATCCGACATGAAATCTTCAGTTGTTCCATAACTTGCAATTACTGGTACTGGTATAGTATATTCCTCTGTTGGTGTTGTATTCCTGGTAATGCGAATTTGATTAGGGATATTAAACGAAGTAGTCTCAACATCATTTTCATCAACCTCATCTTTATTTACTACAACTCTCTGTGACCAAGCTTTTCTTTCCATGTCAATTATTTTTTGCTGTGCCACCGCTAAGTCTGCGCTACAGTTTGCATCTGTACCATTCATTAAGGTAACTTTTTCAATGTCTGTACCCCAGTTCTGTACAAAATGCATTGCAAGGCTGTTGCATACAATGAAAATATGAAGTCTATTATTTACATAAGAAACTTTATATTCACGCATGTTACCAGCCGTAGAATCTTTTCCTGGTAGATTATTAACATCTGCATAATCATAATTCAGATAATCAGTTGTATTTTTGGGCATTTTGTCATAATAATATGCGCAATTTCTTACAGCCATGTTTATTTCGTCAAAATTCATTGTATAAACGTAATCAATATAGTCTTTATTAACCCATTCGGCTTTTACCAGATTAGAGAAGGCGTGTAGCTTACGGTAATAGTTTGAGCTTTCAAACAGTTCACCTATAAAATCTTCTGTGCTATAACGGCATTCTTTTATAAACTCATCGCTAGACCAGCCAGGAACACGTCTGTTTCTTCTAGTATTTTTAGAAGATTCTCCATCATTAAGGTACACAGTCCAATCTAATGTTGGATCTGGAATCTGTTCTATAGAGCAGCATATATAACATTTAGCCCAATCTTCTTTTCTTGCCACAATAGTAAGATTCTTTTTATTTTTTATTTTTTGATCAACAAAAAACAGTGTTCCGATATCTTCTGTTTTTATAGGGTTAGACATAACCTCACAGGAGCCTATTTTTGCTTCACGGAATGTATCACCGGTTGGGTACATAAATAATTGGTGTGAAATTGTAATATAGTCTACATCCCACGAATCAGGAAGGACATGTTTTTCATTTTCAAGAGTAATGCGGAAAATGCGTCCTAAAGCATCCATCTTACGTGCATTACCAATTACAGCAAGGTCATAATCTCCGGAATTGATATAACCATCCATTTCCTTACTGCCATTAAGCCGCATCTTTTCAGATTTTCCATATTCTCCTTCCATAGTAATGAATAAGTTAGCAACCGATCCTGCCTTAATGTTATTTTTTGTTTTCATTCGTACAAAGTAAGCAGAGCGTATATCTTCTGGCATTGAAAATGATAATTTAAAATCATTGATGTTTGAATAAGACTTAACTGGATATACTGCTCTAATAAATGTATTAGGCTCATAATTATTTGTAATACGGACATTTACTTTCCGTTTGTAATCATGAGTTACAAAATCCATATAGGTAATATTTGGAGAATCATAATCCTCTTTCGTATAATGTAGTGTAACTTTCGAAATTTCTGAACTTCTTGCATTTGATAATATCCATGCATTACGATAATTATTTCTTGCCTGAGCTATAAGAACATCATTAACATGGAATTTACAAACATCATTTTTAAAGAATCTTCCTCCAGTAAGGTTAATAAATAAACTGCCTTTTAATGCAAAATTGTATTCATCGTGCGCCTTTACCCAGCTTCTGGTTTCTGCATAGCCCTGTCTGAATTGTTCTTTAAACCATTCTTTTACTTCTGTTGAACTTTTTCGGCCGCATTCTATTATCATGTTGCCGTCTTTATCGATAGGAATCTTTAGGCCCTTGTAGATTCTCCCTTCGGGATCCTGACCTTTTGTGATACAGAAATCTTTTACATAGAAATAACCGAAATATTTATCTTCATCTATTGCAAGACTGACACCATCTTTTAAAACAAAACGGCATTTGTTATCTCTGTATTCAAACCCCTTAGGAGGTTGTTGGGGTTGCCCGATTACTTGAATCCCTGCATTATCCAAAGTTTCTACAAGTTCAAAGCCCGCAAATTCTGCTTTTATAAATGCTTTGTCAATTTTCAATACAACATCGTTACATATAATATAAGCAGATACAAATGTCTGTTTATAAATTGCTTCGTATTCATATATTTTGCTGTCATCTTCTGGAACTTCTACTGAAGTTTTACCGCTCAGATTGACTTCTTTCATAAAAGAACAGTTATAAGTAATAGGTTCTGTATTGAGTTTACGAATATAATCTCGTGTAGCTAAACTTAATGACACAGGAGTCGCAGAACTAAACAGGGTGTCAAAGTCCGAAAGTTTTTTATCTTTGCGGACGTACTTTTCAAAATCTTCATTCAATTTTGCTACTTTGTAAATTGTGTCCGCACTTTGAGAGAAAGTCATGCGGTCTTCATATGAAAGTAATCCGCTATCTGTGGCTTTTACAGATTCTTTTACACCAGAACGAACATATGTTTCTGTTATTTCATGGCAGCAATAATAATTGCTGATATCTTTTATATAAAGTGAAAGATAAGCGTCTTGATAAGAGCCGTTTGAAAAAATACTTGGTTCTGACGCATATTTATAAGGATCCTGAGTATTACCATTATAAGTTCTGACAACTTGTATTTCATCAAGTAATAAATTATGTTTCTTATTATCTGATTCACGTATATAGATTCTTAAAATGCGTCCATAATCATAGTTACTATTTATTGTATATACAGATTTTTTAAAGTTTCCTATAACATTATCTTCTAAAAGGTCTATTGTGTAATTTTCAAGACTGCCAAATTCTCCTTCCAAATTAATCTTATAATAAAGATTAGTTATATCAACTCCACTTGGAACAACTACAGCCGCATCAATTGTAATTGTATATGTTACAATTGATGTTGCATCCGTATTACGTTTTTCTTTATTCTGCTGCATAATAAAGTTGCCGGATTCAACTTTATAAATAAGATCCTGCAGCTTGAAAACATATTCACCAAATATAACGTATGCAGTTACAGTCTTGCATTTACATGCAGGTTGATAATAATATTCAAGACCTTCTTCTTCCGGTTTTTTAACAGTTCCTATACATGCTATTGGAACAGGAAGGTAACTTGATGGTGCTGTTTTAAAAACTTTCTTTACGGCAGAATCTTCCATTTTCTCTGAAACAAACAAGAGAAAATCTTCTGTAAATTCTGCTTTTATAAATTTATTTGAAGTGTCGTTTGTTTCAAGGGTTATAAAATCATCTATACTGCCTCTATTATTTGCTAATTCTTTATATTTAAATCCAAAAGATGCGGTAAGAATATCATTTTGTGTTGAACGCGGACAGTTTGCAGTATAATCGAGATTTTCATTACTATCTTTTGTGACTTTTATAAGGTCATTTGCATAAACATATTTTTCACCATATTTATATACTGAATAGATATTAAGTGAAGATATATCAACATATCCTTCATAGGGATTATTTTTTGTAATTTCTCGGTTTATGTTGAAAACACAAGTAGAGCCAACCGGACGTTTACCACCATCATCACTTCGGGCTTCAGTAATAGTAATAGATTCTACATCCCAGTCAGAATTAATTGCATTACCTTCATTAGTAACTCTAATCTTATAAACATCGCCAATATCCTGAAAATACGAGCCACTAACTACAATACTTGATTTTTCCGCAATAATAAAGCGTTCTTTTTTACCTCTATGGAAAGGACTAGGATCAAGATTTTCTTCAAAGGGATTTAGAAAAATATTTTCCATTACACCTTTTGCGCCATAAAGAGTTATATAAATATTTGAATCTGTACCTGCAGTAAGTCCATCTTTTGTTTTTGTTTCTATTAAATAATATAAATCTTCATATTCTAATTTACTTCTTCCCATAGGCGTCCTCCGATTTTCTGATTACTTATTGGCCATTAACCTGGTTTTCACCATCATCACCAAGAGCAAAATCCAAATAGAATACTGGGGCAGAAGATTCGCCTCTAATTGCATCGGTTACCGAATACTGCGCATAAAGATTTACATCTCCACCTGCAAGATTTTCTGTAGTTGTGTTTACACTTCCAGACCAGTTACTTTGTGTGTTCCAGCCTGCAAATGTTATATTAGAATCTACGGTTGCTGTTGGAGTTGGAAGATTTTGAACGTTACCACTTCCTATTTCGAAACGTGAATAAGTTCCTTTTCCAGTTACTTGTGTGTCATAAGTAATTGTATAAAGATTTGCGGTACTTGAAATATTTACCTCTGATGTACTCTGGAGACCTTTTGCAATACCAAGATATTCACGGTAGGAACCAAGATATGTACCATCACTTGAATACATATCGAATAATGCTACGTATGAGCCGGCATTTGTAACACTGCCTGTATAAGAGGATGAATTGTTACTTAAGGCTAGTGTACTTTGTGCTACAACTGGAGATCCGGTTTCTTTTCCGTCGGCTCCTACTGCATAGACTGTAGCGTTTACAGTTGCTACATTTCCATTAGAAGGAAGTGTTAAATCTATTTTGAACGTACCTGCTTCTGAGCTTCCATCTCCACCTGTAAGAGAAGAAAGACGTAAATCAAAACTTACTACATTTCCACTTGCCCCGATAGTTATTTGTTTTGTACCAGTATAAAGTGCACTACCTGCTGTTGCAGTAAGTGTAAAGTTATATGTTGTCCCCTGAGATACTGCAATTTCTGCTGCTGCCATTTTTGCATAAGCAGAAGAAGTACCATCTGTCTGCCAGATAATTGTAGTAAAAGAATTATCTCCTTCAAGAACAAACTTTGTAAAGCTTTCATAAGTTGTTGTGTTCACAACAGGAAGTGCTGTTCGCACAACAGTTTCTTCTCCCAATGAAAGTTTCATTATTATAATATCATCAATTACATCATCCTTATGAACGTCAGAAATCAGATTGCTGCACGCAACCAGAGCTAAAAGTGTAATACCAGTAAATAAAAGCGAGAGTTTTTTTATTTTAATGTTCATAGTTTTCCTCCTTAGTTAGATACTGTAAGCTGTGCTCCAGCCGAATAATAGATACCGTTTACACTTGCAGAAACTGTAATCTGATATGTGTCATTTGGCCATGTACTTGTATTAAGGTTCAGCGTTGCACCTGTTTCACTCTGTTTTACGCCATCAATAAACCAGTTGAAGCTTGTTGCACCTGTATTTGTTGTTACAGTGAATGTTGTGTCAATATTTGTTAGATTGAAATTATCGCTTGTTATTGTAATTACTACAGAAGCTGCAATCTTAGTTCCAATATTATTTGCTGCGACTGTAATTTCTACTGTATCACTTGGAGCAATATAGCCTGCCTGACCTTCAGTTCCAGTTGCCTTTGTTCTTACAAGAACTTTATTTCCTGAACTTGAAGCAAATGCAGTTGTAGTGACTGGCTGCCAATGTGCACCACCATCTGTTGAATATTCAAGTTCATTGTTTGCATTTGCAAACTTAATAAATCCACTTGGAATATTGGCTGCATCTGTACTAAGGCTTGGAGTTGTAGGAGTTGGAGCCTTAACTGTAACAAACACAGTAGTTTCATAATCTTCATAACCGTCGGCTTTTATAACTACAGTTTTATTTCCAGAAGCATTAAGAACACTATCATCTTTGAAGGTTACGCTGCTTACTGTTACTGTATTATTGTCAGAATCCTTTACAGTTGTTCCTTCTTTTATTGATAGTGAACCTGCTAATTCTGTTCCTTTAACATCATATCCAGAAGCCGGAGGAGTATAGGTCACCTCTGCAGTTGAAATTGTTCCTTTAGAAATTTCAGATGGAACAGACTGTTTTGTTGTATTTGTTGAAGACTGAACGGCCTTTACATAGATATATTTTCCTGCGGTCGGAGTTGATTCATTTACTTTTGCTGGAACTTTGAAGGTTGAATCAGCTGCTCCAGAAATCGCAACTTCATTTGTTCCATTGTTATCATCTGCAATATACCACTGATAAGTTACGTCTGAGCCTGTATACTCTGTCTTTGCATTTCCATTATCTTCATCAAGGAAATATGGAGTTGCTGAAAGTGTTTTTCCTGTTTTTGCTTCACCGGTAACTTCTACAGTATTAACTGTAACATCGGCTTTTACAGTATAAGTCATTGTTGTGGTTGCAGTTTTTGACGGATCCTTAGTTGATGTTGCAGTAAAGGTTGCAGTTACTGTTTTTCCTTTATTTGCTACATCAGCCATAAACTCTTTTACAGTTTCCCATGAGTTAAACGTTGTTCCATCACTTGCAGTATATGTTTTTGTTACATTTATTGAATCGTGATAATTTGTTGTTACAGTAGGTTCTGCTACGGAATCAGCTTCACTGTTGTAGACATTTCTATTGACAGGAACAGGAGTTGTAATTATTACATCTGGTGTGTAATCTGCTTTGAAAGTAGTGTCTTCAAATCCTTCCGCACTGAGAGTGACAGAAACTGTTCCTCCAGGAGTATTAGAATCAAGATAATCTGAGACATCAAATGCAAGAGTTTTTGTATCGTCTCCATTGTCAGTAACGACTCCCACAGCGTTTGCTGTGTTATTATCAATATTTATTGCAGAGACACTTTCAACATCATCAGGTGTTATTACAGTAAGAGTATAAGCATCTCCTTCTTTTGAAATTATGGCACTTGAAACCTCTAAATCATCTGCTACAGATGTTTTAATTGTGTATGTTATTGAAGAAGTTGCTGTTTTTGACGGATCCTTGGTTGCTGTTGCAGTAAAGGTTGCTGTTACAGTTTTTCCTTTATTTGCTGCATCAGCCATGAACTCTTTTACAGCTTCCCAAGAGGTAAATGTAGTTCCATCACTTGCAGTATATGTTTTTGTTACATTTATTGAGTCGTGATAGTTTGTTGTAGCAGCAGGTTCTGGTTCTGAAGCTGCTGCATTATTCAAAATGATTTTATCATTTGGTAAAGTAATAACTACATCTGGTGTATAATCTGCTGTGAAAGTAGTATCTTCAAATCCTTCCGCACTGATTTTTACTGGAACAGTTCCTCCAGGAGTGGTTGAATCAATATAATCTGAAACGTCAACTAAAACTGTATAAGTTCCATCTCCATTATCTGTAATTGTTCCTTCTTCATTAGTGTCTGTACCATTTATGTTTACGACGGTTACAGTTTCTATCTCATCTGGTGTAACTACAGTAAGAGTGTATTCTCCGCTTTCTTCAGTAATTTCAGCACTTGTTACTGAAACAGCTGATTTTTTTACAAGCAATTCTTCATACAAACTGGAGCATGAGGCAAGTAAACTTATGCCTGTAAGAATAAAAAGTATCTTTCTAAGTTTCATATCTCAGCCCCCTTATTTTACAATTCTGAATTCAACACGGCGGTTCTTCCACCAGTTGTCACGGTCGCGTCTTGTAGCAAGTGGATTTGCTCCACCCATACCTTTAGCTGTAAGAATCTCACGATCGATACCACGTTTTACAAGTTCATCTACAATTGCTTCTGCTCGTTTCTGACTCAGAGGAATAAGTTCTTCTTTCTCTTCTTTTTCAGTACCAGAAACATTGTTTGCATATCCTTCTACAATTACATTTGAACCTGGGTGATCCTTAATTTGCTGTGCAACTTCATCAAGAGTTTCATGGTTAGACTTTACCTGATCTTCAGAAAGTTTGTTGAATGATGCTGCATCTGGATCGAAGGCAATAGACTGAACTTCAATCTTCCATTCGTGTTCTGGAACAATTACATCGAGAATAAGACCTGTATTTACAGTAATCTTTGTTTCTGCGGTAAGTTCTTTTGTACGTAAGCGGTCTGTTTTACTTGGAGTAACAGTAAGAAGAACAGTATAAGTATTTTTAGAAACGACGTTTTCGCCTTTGTCGCTCTTTCCATCCCAGACAACAGATGCCGGTGGAAGTCCATTACCCTTAAAGGTCTTAAAGTCATGACCTTGAGGGTCCTTAATAGAAATAACCCAGCTATCAGGAGTTTCTTCAACATATTCAATGCCTGTAACAAAAGTAACAGTATCATTAAGACCATCTCCATCTGGAGTAAAGTTTTTGGCTCCTTCTGCTTTAAGTACAGCTGTCGGATTTGGCCATGATGCAATTTCTGCACGACGAGCCTCTTCAGCCTCTCTCTTAAGGCGTTCTGCCTCTTCTCGGGCCTTCTGCTCTTCTTCTGCCTTACGAAGTTCTGCTTCAATTCTTGCTTTTTCAGCTTCATCTGCAGCTTCGGCTTCCAGTCTGAGACGCTCAAGTTCAGCCTGACGCTTTGCTTCTTCTGCAGCCTTGATTTTGTCCTCGCGTTCTTTCTGTTTATTTTGAATAAAGCTTTCGATATGCCAGATCAAACCAAAACGTAAACCAAGCTGATTCAAGGAATGATTAAATTTTTCAGGAGCGAATGTATAATATGGAGCAAGTTCAACTTCCAGAGTATCAAGTTTTGGAGGAATCCATCTTACAGACGGAGCAAGATAAGTTACCTGGTCCAGAGTGGAATAGTCAATATTAGTTCAGTGCCTAAATACCCCAAATTTATTTAAGCAGCATTCTTTACAGAAGCTGTTCTTTCCCTGTATACAGCAGGAGGAAGACCTCCCGGATTTACTGTTGTTACGCGTTTTGTGTTGTAATATGCAAACGTGTATCTCCAGACAATAGTCTTGACTTCCTCGACACTCAGCTTTGTTGTATCAATCTGATAGATTTTTTCCTTTTTCAAAGTGGCGAACCAGCTTTCCATTCTGGAGTTGTCCCAGCATTTTCCGACTCCGCTCATGCTCTGAACTGCATGTAGTTTTCCGAGCAACTTTTTATATTTTCCACTCGTGTACTGACTTCCAGAGTCGCTGTGAATTATCACGCCGCTTTTTATGTCGAACTTCTTGTAAGCCTCCGTTATTGTTTTCATGCAAAGCTCTTTCTTCATGTTTGTGTCCATAACCAGAGAAATGACTTCCCCGTTGTAGCAGTCCAGAAGAGGAGAAACATAAAGCTTAGCATTCTTGCAAGGTATCTGTGTTATATCCGTCAGCAGTTTTCTGAGCGGAGCTTCCGCTGTAAAATCCTGCTTGATTATGTTTTCAGGCTTCATGGCGTCTCTGTCGGCTTTTGTAAGGCCATCAGGGCTTCTATTTGATTCATGAAGCAGATTTCCACGTGCCATAGCACGCTTTACAGTTGAATATGAACGCTTGATTCCGCGCTGTTCCAGTGCAAGCCGCATGCGTTCAACGCCATAATTTGTATTTTCTTCATCCTCATCAAGAATTTTATGAATCTCGGCAAGGAGTTTCTGCCAGGCTTTTGGGTTGTCTTTATTTCGTTTCCACTTATAAAAACCACTTTCACTGACCGGAAGGGCTGCACACATTCTTCGTATCGAAAATGTCTTTTCGCTGGCACGAAGCTGTATGTAAATGAACATAGAATCTTTTTCTACTTCTTCCGGTCTACTGCGAAAAAACCGAGTGCATCCTTCAGAATTTCATTTGCGCTTTTCAGTTCTTCAAGTTCCTTCTTGAGCCTTGCGTTTTCTTTCTGTAAATCCGCATCCGTTTTTCCGGTTTTACTTTTCTTAACCCGCAGCTTCCGCCAGCCTGCAAGTGTTCCGTAATTCAAGTTAAGCTGTTCGCAAGCCTTCTTGATTCCAATGTCGTCCGAGAGCTTTAATGCCTCGTTCTTGAAATTTTGATCGTACCTTTTCATTGCCATACTCCTTAGTTTTTCGGCAATTTAGGCACTGCACTTTTATTGTATCACTCCAGAGCCTCATTGTTCAAGATACACTCAAAACATTTTCACTTATGTATTTTGTAATTGTGGATTTTTAATAATATAAGATTTTAAAATAACGATTAGATAAATTGTAAGTATTTTATAACTGATTAAAATGATAACATGGTATTATGTAGAATTCAAACAAAAAAAACTTTTCTAGCAAACAGTGGAGATTTGAATATATTAATATAGAAGGAAATACACGTACCACTGCCGTATTTACAATCAAGTACCTGAAATCAGAAGGTTTAATTGTAGGTGCTGGCGAGAGCAAGAACAGAACTTATTCACTAAAGTAAAAAAATATTACCTGCGGTTATCTCGATAAAAAAGTGAGATAACCGCAGGTA
>NZ_JAZOUG010000161.1:0-2783 GCF_045657965.1 Treponema sp.
AGATTGTAGTCGGCAAGAACGATGTCCATTCCATTTTCAAAAAGATTCCTTTTTTGATTAATAATCTTTCCATTTGTATGAATTACAAAATTCACCATTCCGTTATATTCTTGAGAATAAAGGAAATAGTTTATTCCACCAGGAATATTAACTTTTTTGAAAATCTCTTCATAATCTGTATAATGAACCAACTGAATCATATGTGGGCGTTCTTTTAGAAACTTCCTGAGTTTTGGGAAATATCCAGCTTGTTCACCACCGACAAACCAGCGGGATGGAGTTATAAGAGATACAAATTTAGGTTTAGCATTTATTGCACTGATGATAAAGTCTGGGAAAATCTGTTTTGAAGAACCTGTATTGTTATCTTCTTTTTGAACTATCTCTGTATACGGCGGATTTCCCACGATTGCGTCAAATTCCATTTTTCCATTTCCTTTTTTCCAGAAGTTTTCTGATGTCACGTCTTTTATGAACGAGTCGCTTTTGTTCTTTAAATCGTTTACCAGATGGTCAAAAGCGTGAGCGTTGATTTTTGTGTTTGTAAAACCACTGAGAGTTCTTTGCGTAATTGCCTTTGCCATCGGAGTTTTGCAGATTACAAAAATGTTTTCGCGTATTGTTTCTTCCCAAAGGGCATTTTCATCCATTTGCGGATGAAGGCTCTGTTTTGCTCTGAAAATCGAATAAGCACAGTAAAGCGGATATAGACCTGTCTTTGAGTTGATTTCCAGAATCTTTGCTTCGCTGTTGCCGAGTGTTTTTTCTGTCACATCTTTTACATCAATAAAGTGCGAGCTTTCATTTTCGCCTAGAGTGTTTTCATAATCTTTGTCAAAGAAAGACCATCCACCAAGACAGTCACCCATGTGCATATTTACAACTCGCCAAGGAGTCAAAACTGTTTCTTTGTCTGGATTTCTAAAATAAGAGAAAATCTCTGCAATCTTTCTTGTGCGCTCTGTTACATTCAGTTTGTCTGCTGCTAAAACAAGATTACGAATTCTTTTTCCTGCTGCAATGAAAACATCTTCATCATAGTATTTTTCAAAGTCAGCGAAGTTTTCTTTTGTAACACCATGTGGCATGAACTCTTCCCAGGAAGTATCGTCCACAAGCTCCACAAACTTTTTAAGAGTAATATCTTCTGTAATCGGGATTTCATCTCCATTCTTTCCTCTTGCTCCGTAAATCAAAAGCGGCATACGAATAGAAATTCCGCGAAGAATGCTGATCGCGGTCTGTCTCTGCTTTTTTGCTTCCAAAAGTTTTTCTTTTAACGCCTGCTCTTCTGGTGTAAGTTCTGGCTTTACACGTTTTTCCGGTTGAGATGTAGACTGCTGATATTCTTCTTCAGTTAGCCCCTGTTTGTTTACATCAATTTTGTCACCGGCTTTATTTGCTTTTGTCTGCCCGATGATTGCCTGTAAATCTTTGAATTTCTCAAGCTCAACTTTGGAAAGTTTTAATAAGTCGTCATTGTAAAAGCTTGCATCGTCAAAACCTTTGCTTACGGCACGTTCTGCATAAGCTGATTTCAATTGCTGGAGAAGACTGTTTACTTTGTACGGCTTCATCGTACTACCTTCAATTCCAATTACAGGACAGAAGTTAAGAAATTCTCCAAGACGATTCTTGTCATCAACTTTAGTTTTTCCAACTTTTGTATTTAGTGTTACAGCATCAGCAACCATTTTAAGGGTTCTATCCGGTGCAAAATCAAAAACATAGGCACAGGTCTTGCTTTTTCCGTATTCGTTGCAAGGAGTCTGCACGCGGAATATTGTCTGTAAATATCCAGCGGCTTTTGTAGAATATGTTCCATAAAGCATGAACACGGAAGTCCACTGTTTTACGCTTACGCCAGTTGTGAGTTTTCCACAACTTAATGTGATTGTGTAGCCATCTTCTCCTGCATTTTTTATTGCTTTACGTACTGCTTCAAGTGCTTCCCCTGTCGGGTCTTCTGGATCTCCGTCTCCAGCTACATTTACCACATTGAAACTACAGAACACAGAATGCTTTTCAAGCAAATGTTGCAATGCAAGAGCTTCTTTTACTCCTGGAACCATCCATAGTGTATGATGAAAAAGATTTATGTATTCAGGACAACTGAAAGGATAAAGGCTTTCTTTGTCCTGCTTAGTAAGAAGATTCAAAAAGTCATTCACATTCTTTTCGTGTACAAATGAACCAGTTTCATCTGTGCGGAAAAACTCTGCAAAGTTAAACGCCTTATCTCCCACATCAACGAAATCACCTTTAATGAGTTTCCCCAAGTCGTAAGTGTACATCCGCATTTCAGGCAAATCTGAATATGGGTTGGAATCGCCAAAATGAGTTTCTTCCCACTCCTGCTTTGCCCGCTGCTCCATCACATAATCCCATGTGAAAACGCTATCATCGTCATCTTCGTAATTTGAAAGAATGTTAAATGGAGTGCCTGAAAGTTCCAGAAGTTTTGTTCCCTTTTCTGGCTTGAACAAAATGCTCTTTACTTTATCACCAAGTTCTGTAGTTGTGCCTTCGTGGGCTTCATCAATTATTACACAGTCCCAATCAATGTTAAACACATCATCGTTTTTATCAAACTTTCCGCCTACGATTTTTGAACCGCGCAAATCCTGAATCGAAGCAAAGTAGATGTAGTGTTTTTTATCTCTTTTGAACGTTTTTTCAAGGTCAGAGATTTCTATTCCGCTCTTTTTTGAGCCGTATCTGTATTTATCTTCTTTTGTAAAAATCTTTCCAAAGTCTTCATGCCAGCCGTCATCAACAACAGG
>NZ_JAZOUG010000162.1:0-23284 GCF_045657965.1 Treponema sp.
ACGACCCTGCTTTGCAGGAGCGCATTTTCGAAATCGTCGGTTACAGCCGCGAGCGTGCTGAAAAAGCATTCGGCTTCCTCGTTCAGGCATTCAAGTTCGGTGCTCCGCCGCACGGTGGAATTGCCCCGGGACTTGACCGTCTCGTAATGCTCATGCGCCACGAAGAAAGCATCCACGAAGTAATTGCCTTCCCGAAGAACAATCTGGCTGCTTCTCCTATGGATGAATGCCCTTCATATGTGGACGAGCAGCAGCTTAAAGACCTGCACATCGTTTGCACAGAAATCGAAAAAGAGTAAGTGAGTTATTCCAGCAGGTAAAAATATGCACAAAACAGACATAAAATAAAATAAGAAAAATGTCTGTTTTGTGCTATTTTTTTTATAAAACTATCCTAAAAAGTATTGTTTTTGTTCTTTATTAGTTATATATTTAAATAATATGAAATCAAAGTTAAAGGCTTTTTTTGTTGTTGCCTTTTTTTTATTTATTTTTTCTTTCTTTTCATGTTCTACAGAAGACCCGCGTTATGAATATGTGTTAGGGACAATCTGCTTTGTAAATTTGTATGATAAAGGAAGTGACAAACTTTACAATAAGATTTTTGACCGCTTAAATCAAATCGATGATGAGTTTAATCTTAATAAGCTTGATTCTGATATTTCCAGAGTTAATTTAACGGCACATGAAAAGCCGGTACAGGTTCCAGATGAAGTTTTTTATGTCATTAAATCAGCTCTAAAAATTGCTGCCGTTTCAAACGGTTCTTTTGATCCTTCTGTTCAACCCCTCGTTAATTTATGGGGAATTAATACAGAAAATCCTCATGTTCCTTCCAAAAAAGAAGTTGAACAGCTTTTACCGCTAGTTGATTTTAAAAATATTATCCTTAATGAAGAAAATAAAACCGTAAGCCTTAATAAGGAAGATATGTGTATTGATTTAGGGGCTATAGTAAAAGGTTTTGCTGCAAATGAAATCGTAAAAATCTGTAAAGAATATTCGGTAAAGCAGGCAGTTATTGACTTAGGCGGAAATGTATATGTCTATGGAGTCAAAAAAGGCGGAGATGACTGGCGGGTCGGTATTAAAAATCCGATTGATCCTGAAGGTCCTCCTTTAATTTCTGTTTACGTAAAGCAGACTTCTGTTGTCACAAGCGGTGCATATGAAAGATATTTTGAAGCTGATGCAAAACGTTATCACCACATTCTTTCTACAGAAAATGGTTATCCGGTAGAAAATGATTTGCTTTCAACAACAGTGATTTGTGATAATTCCATGCTTGCTGACTGCCTTTCAACAACTTTTTTTACACTTGGCTTTGAAAAAAGCCGAGAACTTCTTCCTCTTCTTGAAAAAGAATTTAAAACAGACTTAGGGCTTGTACTGATACTAAAAGACCACTCTGTATGGGTAAGCGAAAACTGCAAGGAAAACTGTGTTCTTCTGGCTGAAGACTGGAAAAAGAATTCTTAAAAAAAATCAAAATCTACTATGAAAAAACCCTTTTGTGAGTTATACTGAAACTGTCGGGTTAGTTTTGGTTTTTAGCCCGGGTTTAGATTTTTCAGGCTTTTTAAGGGTTTTGATGAGTTACGATTTGGAGCATATTACTTCCAGACAGCTGGAAGGAATAATACATATTCTCAATCAATGCACTGATTCATTTCTCTACATATTTGATTTGTCAAATGACACTTTTTTTATATCCCCTTATGCCCGTAAGCTTTTTGACCTTCCTGAAGAAAAAATAGAAAATGCAATTCAGCAGATACAAAAAATTGTTTATAAAGAAGATCAGGCTTCTTTCAGGGCTGAAATAGATTTAGTATCTACCGGTAAAAAGTCTGACCATAATCTTGATTACCGCTGGGTTAATCGTAATGGTAAGCCGGTCTGGATTCGCTCTGTTGGAAAACTTTTACCAAATGGTGACTCAGATAATAAAATTTTAACCGGTCAGATTTCAATAATTTCTGATGAAGATAAAACAGATTTGCTTACGGGGCTTGCTACAGAAGCTCAGCTTCGTATAGATTTTGGTTCAGTATGGACACGAAACCAGAATGTTTCAGGCTTTATTTTAAAAATCGATATAGATAATCTCGGCTCAATAAACGATCAGTATGGTGTCATGACCGGAGACATGATTGTTTCAAAAGTTGGAGACTGTTGCCGTAAGGTCTGTTCAGGAATTGCAAAGGCTTATAAAGTTTCTAGCGATGAATTTGTCTGTATGAACCTTTCCGGAAAATCAGCACTTACAGCTCAAAAAATGTATGAAAATCTCCGGCGTGAAATTGCTGAAGCAGAATCCGGTTTGGGCTATGACATAATATTTACAGTTTCCGGCGGTATGGTTGCATTCTTAAATGATACTTCCCAGCTTGACACTTTAATGCGCAAAGTAAATTATACCATTAACTCTGCCAAAGGAAACGGCCGTAATAATCTTGCAACTTACAATGCAGCCAATTATACGAAGTATCTGCGCGATATTGATTTTAAAGAAAAAATTCGTGAAGCAATCAGAAATGATTTTGCAGGCTTTGAGCTTTATTATCAGCCTGTAGTTGATGCAAAAAATCTTTATCTTGATTCTGACAAAACAGTTCTTAATGTAATCGGCTGTGAAGCTTTAATCCGCTGGACTTGTCCAGGATACGGGCTTCTTACTCCGGACGAATTTATTCCAATTCTTGAACGAACAGGTATGATTGTTTCAGTCGGCCGGTGGATTTTACGTACAGCTTTTACACAATGTGCAGAATGGAACCGTGTTCAGGAAAATTTGAGAGTCAGTGTTAATCTTTCATATATTCAGGTTAAAAAGAGTGATATTATCCGGGATGTTGAAACTGCCATGCTTATTTCAGATGTTAATCCTAAAAATGTAACTCTTGAGCTTACAGAAAGCGGTTATATCGACAATGGTGAAGAATTACAGGCTCTTACCGAGGCGTTCTCAAAACTTGGTGTAAATGTTGATATTGATGATTTTGGTACAGGATATTCAAATCTGCGCTACTTACAGTATTTAAAGGCCAATACATTAAAATTAGATTACACTTTTGTTCAAAAAGCTACAGCCGGTAATGAAGGCGACCGTAAAATCATCAAACATATTACCCAGATGGCGCATGAACTCAATATGCAGGTCTGTATGGAAGGAATTGAAGAAAGGGGCGACATCGAGAAATTAGTAGAATATGGCCCGGATAAATTCCAGGGATTCTATTTCGGCCGCCCTTGTAATAACGTTGACTTCCGTGAACATCATTTACGTCCTGATGTAAACAAGGACATTTATAATAAAAGTCAGCATTGAGCATTAAATATAGTGCTTTAAATCAATTTTATCAAATTTTTTAGTTTTTACTGCAACTATATAGCTTCCGGTGACAGCAGAAAGAGCGTCGAAAGCTGCTGCAAAACTGCATAGAATAGGAACTGCAGGTTTTAAAAGCAGATATCCTGCTTCAAAGCCTCTGCCGTACATTGAACAGATTCCTGTCAGAGCAACAAATGTGCCGCCAGCCGGGAAATTTCCTAAGGCAAATGAAGTTATAAATGAAACTGCGAAAATCCAGATTACATCAAAGAAGGTAAAACCTAAGCTCGAATATGAACGCAGAATTGTAACAAAACATACTGATGTAACTAATGCGGTTCCTCCGCGTGCAAAAATTGAAAAGAGTGGCAGTGAAAAATAATTTACATCATCGTGAAGACCGAGGCTTTCTTTTGTATGACGCTGATTGATTAAAAGTGTTAGGTTTGTGTCTCCTGAGAAAAAGCCTGTGATTATTGAAGAAAGACTTGCATAAAGTACATGATATGGGTGCAGATCTTTGCATAAAAAGCGCAGAATAAGCGGGTAAATTACTCCCGCAACAATTAAAAAATCAACTAAAAGCATGAAAAACAACGGAATAAAGGTTGCAGTTGAAAAAATTACTCTTGCCTGTAAAACCCAGTAGGTTGAAACTGCAATTAAGCCGACAAAAAGCCATTCGATAAAAAAAGTTGACATTGTCTGGCAGAGTTTCATAGCTGATTCAAAAACACTTAAAAGAGGTTTTGAATCGTTTGTATCAGAAGCACAGGCACCACCGGCAAAGGCCGCAAGAACAAAAACCGGAAGAAGGTATACACCGTCTTTTAAAGAATCAAATCCTGAAAAAGGGAAAATACTGAAAATAAGTGATTTTAAATCGATTGCAGGGACTTCTGAAATCTTTTCGCCTGTGATTGGAATTCGCGGAAGCTGAACGACAAGAATTGTAAGTAAGCCTAGTATTACTAAAATCAGTGTTGAACCGGCTATTGTTGCAAAAGTCCAGACGCTTGTTTTTAAAATGTGTTTGTTATGACGCAGATTGAACAAAGACATTGCGCTTCCAAAAAAAATGAGTGGAATTAATGCATATCTTCCAAAACGGATTGCAAATTCAGAAAATCCTGCTGCAACAACATCAATTTGAGGAATGTTGAGCGGGAGAATAAAAGCAGCAATTATGCCTAAAATTGTACCAATTAAATATTTAATCCAAACTTTCATATTTTAAGTATACCAAATTGTATGTAAATCTGCTATAATAATTCGCTATGGGAAAAATGATTTTATTCGCTGGTAAAGAATTACCTGCCGGAAACGATATGGCTTCAGGTGCTTCATTTCAGGGGCGTAAGGTAATTGCGACAAGTTCAGTTTTTTCAGATGAATCTTCTGAAGATGAAGTAAAAAAAGAAGGTAGTGTGATTCAGGCTAACTGGAACCGCTCATCTCCGCTTTCATGCCGTTCACTTGCTTTAAAATGTGAAAACGAAGGCGGTCTGGATGAAGCTGTGCTCGTTTTTGATGAATTTTTCTTTGCAACTAAGTACCGTGAATCAAACAATAATGCCCAGATTATCGAAGAATTAATTGCAAGTTATCAGTATCTTGCTCAAGAGCTTTTTTCAAGATTTGAAAGAAATACAGAAAAAAAATCAAAAATTGTTTTCCTTCATAAATCAAACTATAGTCTTTTAGATGGTGTAAATGCTTCTTCAATCCGTTCTTCAGGCTTAGAACTTTCAAATCCGCTGATTGCTGCAGCCGGCGGAGCTTTTAAATCTTATGCAGAAAATTTTGCAGCTTCTATTGCAGAAAATTCAAATATTACACCGCTTTTAGTTTCGTGTGAGCCGTCTAACGACCTTTCAAAACGCGATTCTTCTCTTTCAGTGTGGCTTTGCGAATACATGGACGCAATTGATAATCTTAAAAAGCCTCTTTCTCCAAAACAGAAAGTTTCATGGATTAAGGCCGGTGCAAAAAATCCGAGCGGATTCGGAATTCTTGGCTTTTAGTAGATTGAAAACGGAAACAGAAATTGGACTATTCTAACCCCTTAATCGTTCAGAGCGACAGAACTTTACTTCTCGATGTACATGCTCCAAAGGCAGAAGAATGCCGCAATGCACTCATTCCTTTTGCAGAACTTGAACGCTCTCCTGAGCATCTTCATACTTATCGTCTTACACCTCTTTCTTTGTGGAATGCAAATGCAGCAGGCTTTTCTCCGGAAGATGCCGTAAAAGTCCTTCACGATTTTGCACGTTATGACGTTCCTCAGGCGGTAGAATTCTGGATTAAAGAAACTGCCGGCCGTTTCGGAAAACTGCGGCTTGTGCCGGCTCCATGGATAGAAATTCCTGACCCTAAAAAGCCTGCCGAAAAAATAAAAGAAGAATATCTTTATCTCGTAACTGAAAGCATTCCTGTCTTTAAGGAAATCGGTGCAAGTTTAATAGGGAAAAAAATGCTTACCGTCTGCGAATACGAAGAGCCGCAGGACGATTTAATGAAGCAGACTGTCGTAAGCGAAGACGAAAAATTGCACTGCTTCCGCCTTGCCTTAACAGACAGGGGAACAATCAAACAGGAACTTTTGCGCATGGGCTGGCCTGTAAAAGACGATGTTCCGCTCATTGACGGAGATCCTTTAGAAATAAACTTGCGGAAAACTACTCTTTCAGGCCGTCCTTTTAATTTAAGGCAGTACCAGAAAGAGGCCGCTTCTGCGATTGTAGGAAACAAAGGGCCTGGAACCGGCTTTGGTACAATCGTTCTTCCGTGCGGTGCGGGTAAAACAATTGTCGGCATGACAGTAATGGACTTGCTTAAAACAAACACTCTCATCGTTACAACCAACATTTCCGCCGTTCATCAGTGGATAGACGAGCTTGTCGATAAAACAAACCTTACCCGCGAGGATATTGCTGAATACACAGGCGAAAATAAAACAATTAAGCCGGTTACGGTAGCAACTTATCAGATTTTAACATGGAGGCCGGAAAAAGACGGGCCTTATCCGCATTTTTCTCTTTTCAGAAAGCGTAACTGGGGCTTAATCGTGTACGACGAAGTTCACACTCTGCCGGCTCCGGTTTTCCGTGTAGCAGCAGAAATTCAGGCCGTGCGACGGGTCGGTTTAACGGCTACTCTTGTGCGTGAAGACGGCTGTGAAGGTCATGTTTTTTCTCTTGTAGGACCTAAACGCTACGATGTTCCGTGGAAAGATCTGGAAACCAGCGGCTTTATTGCAACTGCTGAATGTATCGAAGTTCGCATTGATTTAGGCGAAGAAAAAGAAATCGAATATGCTGTTGCAGATTTACGAAAAAAGCACAGAATTGCAAGCGAAAATCCGAAAAAGCCTGAATTCGTAAAAAAACTTGTCGAAAAATCGCCTGAAGATAAAATTCTTGTAATCGGTCAGTATTTGAGTCAGCTGGATGAACTTTCAAAAATGCTCGGCTGTCCGATTATTACAGGAAAAACGCCTAACGAAGAGCGCGATAAAATCTATGCTGATTTCCGAAACGGCGTAATCCGCACTCTTGTTGTAAGTAAAGTTGCAAATTTCGCAATTGATCTGCCTGATGCAAGCATGGCAATTCAGGTTAGCGGCACTTTCGGAAGCCGTCAGGAAGAAGCACAGCGGCTCGGACGAATCCTGCGCCCAAAAGAAAGAAAGTCGCGCTTTTTTACGCTGATTACGCGTAACACCGTCGAAGAAGAATTCGGCTCTAACCGTCAGAAATTTCTGGCGGAGCAGGGCTATCAATACAAGCTCGTTCGCTGCAAAGAAGCGGCTGAACTTGAAGAGTTTCTTGAAAACGAAACTATGTGCCTGAATTAAAAATCAGGACTTTTAAAGGAGTGAATTATGACATTAGATCCAAAAGTACAGAGAATCATTGACTGGCGCGAAAGCATTGCCACTTTGAGCGATAATTATTTTTTTGAAATTATCCGGATGTATCTGGGTGAGGTCAAAACTCCTTTTAACAAGCAGAAACTTATCGAAGAGCTTGGGGCTTTTATCCGCAAGGAAGAAAACCGTAAAACACTCATTTCGCTTTTAAGTGAAACTGATCTCAAAGTCATCTGCGCGGTGAAATACATTTCAAATGCAACACAGGAAAAGCTGGTTTCGTTTTTTTCAGGTTCTTTTTCATTTGCCCAGCTTTATGAAAGGCTTTTAAATCTTGAAGAAAGACTCATTCTGTACCGCAAAACTGACAAAAATACAGGCAGAACGGTTGTATTGATAAACCCTCATCTTGAAGAAGATTTAGAGCCATATACAAAGCAGACTGTCCTTCTTGAAAATCCGGAATATGCTTCTCTTTCTTATGAAACGCCTGCATCTCTTTCTCCGGAATTAATTGCCGCATATCTTTCATTTATTCACAAAAATTCTGATTTGTGTAAAGCTGACGGTACTTTTAAAAAGCGCACAGAATCAGAAATTGAAAAGCTTTTCCCGGGAAAAACAGAAATCCTTTTTAATCTTACAAAAGCATTTATCAATCTTTCGCTTTTACGGGAAGAAGGCGAAGGTTACGAAATTGACAGAAAAAGATTCCTTTCATTTGCAAAACTTGATCCGAAACTGCAGTATGCTTATTTATGTGTTGCAAGTCAGGGAAGATTTTCAAGAAACAGCCTTGTCAGACAAGGACGGCTTTTGCTGGATGTGGCAGCATCTCTTCCTCATGAAGGATTTTCAAGAAGCATAATTCTGCGCCTTGCATATTTAATTTCTGAAGATCAGAATGATGTTCCGGGGCTTTCTCCTTTAGGCTCATCTTCAAGATTTTCTGCAATTTTAAATCGTGCGGCTGCATCCGAATCTTCTGATTCTGCAATAATTGAAAATGATGCAAATCTTTCTTCAATTTTGGACAGACTGATAGAATGTGCCGCTCTGTTTGGAATTTTCTCTCAGAAAGGTACAGATGTAAAAGGTGAGGCAATTTATGTTGCCGGCATTCTTTTTGATGAAAAAGAAGTTTTTGATGAAGAGCCGAAAGTTTTAAGTGTTGATGCGGCGTTTAATGTTACTCTGCTTCCCGGACTTTCGCTTGAGGTTTTAATTCCGCTCATGGATTTCATGGAATTAAAGCAGTTTGATACAGCTGCTGTTTTTGAAATCAACAGAAAATCAATCATGCGGGGTTTTGACGCCGGATTAAGTGCAAACAGGATTTTCTCATTTTTAAAAAAGTACAGTCAGTATGAAATCCCACAGAATCTTGAAATTTCGGTTGATGACTGGAGCCGCTCTTATTCTTCTGCAACGATATTTAAAGGTTATGTGCTTCAGGTAAGTTCGGAAAATTCGGCAGTTACAGAAAACAATCCTGCAATTTCACCGTTTATTGCCAAAAAATTGGGCCAGGGAATTTATCTTCTGTCTGTCGAGAGCGATGAACAGGCTGCTTCTATTATTGAACGGAGCGGATTAGATTTTATCGGCAAAATCAAAACTCCGGAAAAAACTTACGAAACAATCGGCTTCCCGGAATTTTCAGTTCCTCAAAAAACCGACAAATTTGAAAGTGATGAAATGGCAAAGCCTACATCTGATGAAGAAAGGGCTTCGCATTTTGAAGCAATGAGATCAGAACTTGAAAAATTAAACCTTCCAGCTGAAAAAAAAGAAGGGCTTTTAGAGCGTATTCAGCATAAAATAATTCTTTCGCCGGTTCAGCTTAGAGCCGACAGTGTAAAATATGAACGTATTGAAGCCGGCGGCATGGATTTTTCCGGCAAACTTCACATAATAGAAGGTTCAATCACTTCAAACAGTATGGTTGAACTTCAGTTTGAAGACCGCATAATCGTAGGTGTGCCTCTTTCAGTGAGCAAAACAGAAAGTGATGCAAATGTTTTGCTTGAGGTAATGCCGGAACGAAGTGAAAAATTACTTTCAATTGGTCAGGCAAAGTTTGTCAAAAGAATCAGAGGCAGTGTTTTAAGATAAGCTATTGAAGCATTGCTTTAAGCTGTTTCTTGCGGACATACATGTTTGCGTCTGCGCGTTCAAAGACAGAAATTACGGCTGAATCACCTGCAACATCAAAGTCAGAAATTCCTGCGGCTACAACGACTTTTCCATTCTGGCCGTTATTTTCTTCGGAAATCTGGTTGAGTTTCTGCAAAAGTTCTGTACGGTGTTCATAGTCGTGACCTTTAAGAATTACAACAAATTCGTCTCCGCCTGTTCTGAAAACCGGACTGTGGTCGAAAATAACACAGATTGTGTGACAGGCTTCTTTAATGTATTCATCGCCTGCTTTGTGCCCGAGAGTGTCGTTTACCCATTTCAAGTTGTTTACATCACAGACAACGTTTGTGTTTATCATCCATACAAGTGTGAGCAATAAAATGAGGGAAAGCAGAAATACCCATACGATATTCGTTCTTCCGTATATTCGTTCCGTATCGTTTTTTAGAATTGAATGGAATATAAAAAATCCTATAATTATCCAGAGTGAAAATAAAAAATATGACTGTGGAGAAAGAGTTGCTTTTGCAAAAAAATTAGGAATAATCAGGAAAACAAAAAATGCACTCATCATAATCAATGAAAACAGGCCTGTAAAAATTTCTGTTTTCTTTGATTCGTTTTTTGCCAGTTTAAAAGTTGAAAAGGACATAAATCCGTAAATTATTGTTGCCCCGATTGTAGTAACATCAACTATCCAGCCGATTGCTGTCCTGCCAAAAAATGGAACAATTGCCTAAACTGCTGCTATAAGCCAGACTGCATTTTCCGGGCTGTTATTTTTGGAAATGACAGAAAATCTTGTGGAAATTATTTTATTTTGTGAAAGAGAATATAAAAGCCTGCTTAGGGCAAAAATATTTCCGATTAAGCTTGTTAAAATTAAAGAAAGAAGGGTAATCATAAGAATATAAAGGCCGGAATTACCCAGATAAAAAGTTGCCGCATAAAAAACCGGAAGCCCTTTAATGCCGTCAAGATTCGGTAAATCTTTTATATAAGAATTCCAGCCGTAAAAAAAAGAACTAAACTTGACATAAGAACAGAGGCTGTTTTCTGATGCCTTGAGCATACAAAGCCTGTTAGAAATATTGCTAAAATTGAAAGCAATGCCTCTCCAAAGTAAATTTTGTATTCAAAAAGTGAGTATAGCGGTCCGAATTTAAAGAAATCTCCTGAAAAATATCTTGCAAATAACGGAATACTGGTTGCATTTGCCCAGAATATTGCAAAGTATGTGAGTATAAGAAAAACTGCAGTCAAAAAAGCGTAATCACAGCCTAAAACATTTTTAGTGTATGTAAAAACTCCACCAGAGTCAGAAAAACGGTTCATCATAAACTGGTAATTGTGTGCGATAAAAAGCATTACAAAACAGCCGAGAAGAAGTCCGGAAATGCTTCCCAATGGACCTGCATTGATGAGGTATGTATTGCTTGTTATAAAAAATGAGCCCCAGCCGATGCTTGTTCCGACAGAAAATGACTAGACTGATAAAGGTGACATGTGCTTTTGAATTTCCATAATTTGTGCACTTCCTTAAGCACAGTATAACATGAAAATAAAAAAAATGTAAAAAATTAAACTTATTTAAAGTTTTTGTTTAAATTTAAAAAATGTTATTGTATAATCAAATAATGGAGGTGATTTTGTATGTCAAAAAAGGGAAAACTATTTACAGCATTTACAATTTTGATCACTTTTTTTTCCTGTGCCGGTCTTATTTTGATTGTAAATCGCACTTTTAAGAAAAATTTGAATACAATGATTGAAAATCAAATTTTAAACTCCATTCACACTGTTCAAAATGAAGTTGAAGCCTACAATTATTCAAATTTTGCTACAATTCATATTGCAGCGACTCTTCCGGCAATTAGAAATCCTGATATTTCACTTAAGGAAAAGGGGGAGCAGCTTTTTGGTGTAAAAAATGCAGATCCAAATCTGGTCGGTTTGAATATTACTGATTTAAAAGGCAACAGCTACCTTGTAGAAGGTCCAATGTATAATTTTTCAGAACGTGCTTATTTTAAAAATGCTTTACTGGGAAAAGAAACTGTTTTCGGACCTATTTACAATAAAGTTTCAAATGTTCCAACAATTTTTTACGGGGCTCCTCTTTATGATGATGAGGGAAATATAATAAATACTTTCTTTCTTGCTGCTCATGGCGAGACTCTTTCAAAAATCTGTATTCAAAATAAAATTGGAAATGACAGCAAGGCCGTTTTAATAAGACGCTCTACTGGTCTTATAATTGCAGATGTTGATAATGAAGCTGTCTTAAAAAATAATGTTTTTGATGACGCTGCTGAGTCTGGTATCAAAGAACTTCAGGATTTGACTGATAAAATTGCAGCAGGTGAAGAAGGGGTTTCTTTTGTGAAAGTTCCTGACGGTTCAGTTATTATAAACGGCTATGCTCCAATCAGCGGTACTGACTGGAGTGTTCTTGTCAGGGCAAACTGTGCAGATTTTGAAAGACTGATAAATCAAAGGCTTCCAGTTTATATTTGCTTCAGTGTTTTTATGCTGATTCTTTCAGCTGCAGTTTCATTTATTCTTTACCGGAAGATTTAAAATTTATCAGGCATTGGATTTCTGATATCGAGGCGGCGTTCAGCAAGATACTGTTTGCCGTCTTTTCTATATGCAGTGAAATTTTTACCTTTCTGTTTTGCAATATACATATTTTCGTCAGCTTCTTTAACTGAATCCGGCATTTCAAAACCCAGACCAAAACTTGCCGTTACATGTACATCTTTCCGCCATTTTAAATTGGAAATCTCTGTTCTGACATGTTCTGAAAATCTTACAGCATGTTCTAAATCAAAATGTTCCAGAATTATTACCATTTCTTCGCCGCCATAGCGGTATGATTTTACATTACGGTTTTCGTTTGTTAACAGAAGGTGTGCTACAGTTCTTAAAACTTCATCTCCAAAATCATGTCCGAAATTATCGTTTAGTTTTTTAAAATCATCTATATCTATCATGATGGCAGAGTATTTTTTTCTTGAAGAAGCCAGTTTTCCAATTCTTGTATTTAATGAACGTCTGTTACGAAGGTGTGTAAGACCGTCGATTTGTGTCTGTGTATAAATGAAAGACAAAATTAAAATAAAAGTCAGAAAAATGATAAAATCAATAAATACAAATTCAAGTGTTCTGTTGTGAGAAATCTGGCGTTCAGTGCTGTGCTTAAGATTTTCTATAATTCCTGAAAGTTTTTCCGCGTTTGTTTCTGTATAGTTTGTAAGAAAATTCTGGGCCAGAAAGTCAGTGTCAAAAGCAAGTTCATTAAAAAGTTTATTTTTTTCTTTTGTCATGGATTCAGGCAGTGCAAACATTAAATCCTTGAGAATTTTTGTTTTTTTCATTGTGAAATTAAATTTTTTGGCATAACTCCCATATTCGTGCGCAAATTCTATGGCTTTTTTGTAATTTCCAGTTCTGATTGCCCATTGTGTTTTTACAAAAAAAACAGGCAGGTAAATATCATAAACTGTAGTATGTGTAAGTTCCCGGATTTTATCATAATTGTCATAAATTTCACAGATAAGGCTGTATGCTTCTTCTGTTTTTCCCTGCATAAGCAGAATGTATGATTTTAAGCATAAAGCTGTGGCATAAAGTTCATTTCCAAGTGATTCATTTTCTTTTTTTATGATTTGAGAATTTTCTTCCATTTGTGACTGGGCTTTCATTGCATCTACAAAGTCACTTTCATAAATCAGAAATCTGCTGTACGCATGAAGGGCAAGGTTCTGAATCATAGGATTATTTATGGAATAGAAATTTTTTATTCTTCGTGCCTGCAAAATTGTATCGAACCCGGCTTTATCGGCACCAAGCTCAAGATAGTATTGTGACAGAAAACTATAAAGCTGTACGACATTTTCTGTATTGCCGCAGTATTCGTTGAAAAAAATTGCAGAGCCGACTGTTTTAAGATATTCTTCCATTTGGTTGCTTATATAATAAGCAACAGAAAGGGCATTATAAATTTCAGCTTTCTGAAGAGGTGTAAGCGATTTTAATTCAAGAAGCTTTTTTATTTCAGAAATATTGTAATCCTGTGACTGATATGAAGAATGTGCGAGCGTTTCAGAAATTTTAAGCTGATTGTTATAATTCTGTATTTTAAGACTTATTCTGAAAATAGCAAAAATAACAATGCTTACTGCAATCAAGGTAAAAAGTGATGTTTGAAATTTATTTTTAATAACCCATCGGATATTCATAAGATTATTTTACACTTGCTTTAAAAAAATCGCAAAGATTTAGTTTCTACCTTTAGGCATGTTGAATGGAAGCATGATTTTGTCACGGTTTTTCAACGCATTAAGTCCGTCGTTTGTTAAAAGAAGAATATTGTAATCGCCGTATCTTGTAATGAATTTTTTTTCAATCAAAAGATTCACGAGTTCATGCCACTGGTTTTTGTCAAGTTCGCGCCCGATTCCCCATGTCGAAAGCATATTGTGTCCGTTTTCCAGAATTCGTTTTGAACGCGAGCCAAGCAGTACATCAATTATATATGCTGCCCCGAATCTTGAATTAGTACGGATTATACAGCTCATAAGTTTCTGGCAGGGAATTGTCATGTCAATTTCTGGAACAGGTCCGGTTTCGCATAAATCACAGCAGTGAAAGTCTGATTTGACCGAGTTTTTTTTCTTAAAATTTTCTCCAAAGTATGATAAAAGCAGTTTCCTTCTGCAAGTTCGTCCGGTTGCGTAGGAAAGCATGCCCTGCAAGAGTGTTTCGCAGTGCGCCTTGTCGTTTGCTTCGTCAAAAAAATATCTGATTTTGTGAATGTCACCTGCTGAATAAAGTAAAAGTGCCTCACTGGCTAATCCGTCTCTGCCTGCGCGCCCTATTTCCTGATAGTACTGTTCGAGTGATTTCGGCATGTCGTAGTGAATTACAAAGCGCACATTCGGTTTATCAATTCCCATGCCGAATGCGAGTGTAGCGACCATTATTTGTATCTGATTCCGGATAAATTTTTTCTGATGGTCAGCACGTACTTCATCTGTAAGACCTGCATGATAGTTTAAAACGGAATAGCCCAGCCGTTCTAGTTTTTCTGTCAGTTCATCAACCTGTCTTTTTGAAAAGCAATAGATGATTCCGCTTTCGTCAGGGTGGCGGCGGATACATTCAACAACCTGTTCAAGGGCGTTTTTGCTCTTCTGCTGTACATCTAAAAAAATGTTCGGGCGGTCAAAGCTTGAAACTAAAACGTCGGGATTTTTAAGCCTGAGAGTTTTGATAATATCTTCGCGGACCGCCCGGGTTGCCGTTGCTGTGAGTGCAAGAAATACAGCGTTTTTAAACTGGTTTCTTAGAGATGAAATTTCCAGATAGTCCGGCCGGAAGTCATGCCCCCATTCAGACACGCAGTGGGCTTCGTCAATTGTAATACAGCTTACTGTTACACGGTCATCATGAAGTAAATCGTTTATCTTTTGAGTAACAAGCGTTTCCGGGGCAACATAAACGATTTTTGTTTCTCCTCGCCGGATAGAATTCATTGAGTCTTTGTAGTCTTCCCATTCCACTGTCGAATTAAGGAATACCGCATTAATTCCAGCTGCATTAAGGCTTGCAACCTGATCCTGCATAAGCGATATGAGCGGCGAAACCACTACTGTAAGACCTTCAAAAATCAATGCTGGAATCTGATAGCACAGTGATTTTCCGCCGCCGGTCGGCATAATGGCAAGCGTATCTTTTCCTGAAAGCACATTCGAGATAATATCTTTTTGAAGCAGCCTGAAAGACTCATAGCCGAAGACAGATTTTAAAACTTCTTCAGGCTTTTTATTTGTGAAATCCATAATTTCCCCAGATTATATCATAAAGCACTTGATTTAATCTCAATTTTTTTGTTATAATATTTAAACCTGCCGGGTTGGTGAAATGGTAGACACTACAGACTCAAAATCTGTTGCCTTCACGGGCGTCTGAGTTCGAGTCTCAGACCCGGTAATTTCAGACCTTACAGATGTTTATTTTCTGTAAGGTTTTTTTATTTTTTACTAAAAATTTCACTTATTCTTTATTAAAAAAATCAAACGGCCCGTCGCTATTCCTCAGTGAAACAGCTTCAAGCAGGTGTTCGCCTTTTATTTTCAGAGAATTATCCATGTCGGCTATTGTGCGCGAAAGTTTTAAGATTGAAGAAACCGCGCGCTGCGAAAAGTTATTTGAACAAACTGCTCTGTCAAGAATTTCCTGTTCGGTTTTTCCAAGCTGGCAGTGTTCCAGAATTTCCTGCGGTGTAAGACCTGCATTTTTTTTACCCTGGCGCTTCCGCTGAATTAAAACAGCTGTTGCAATATCTTTACGTAATTCTGCACTTGAAATCCGGTATTTTTCTGTATCAGCCGGCACGGATTCGATTTTTTTGCAGGAACTGCAGTTTTCCTGTTCGGTACAGATTTCGCATGGATGTATTGATTTTTCATGAACTGTAATTTTTTCAGGATTATTATCAACATGAATGCGGATATCTATTCTGTCTAAAAGAGGCCCAGAAAATTTCCTCCAGTATTGCTCTACACTTTTTAAGGAGCACAGGCATATTCTGCTTTCACTGGCATAGTTTCCGCAGGGACATGGATTTGTCGCAATTAAAAGCTGGAATTTTGCAGGATATACTGTAGTTCTTCCCGCTCTGCTGAGTGTTATACTGCCGTTTTCGAGCGGTACTCTGAGCATCTGAAGAACTGAAGTTTTGAATTCTGCGGCTTCATCCAGAAAAAGCACTCCGTTGTGTGCAAGTGAAATTTCACCCGGCCTGCAGTTTACACCTCCGCCGCAGATTCCTTCTACACTTGCTGTCTGATGCGGCATCCTGACCGGTGTAATTCTTAACAAAGGCTGTTCTGCCCTTAAAAGACCTGCAATAGAGTGAATTCTTGTGACACTTTGCGCTTCTTCAACTGTAAGTAAAGGAAGTATCGAAGAAAACCGGCTCATCGCAAGTGTCTTTCCACAGCCGGGAGGACCGTAGGCAAGAATATTGTGACCGCCGGCAGCTGCAATCTGTAAAGCACGTACGAGTTTTTTCTGATTTTTAATATCTGCAAAATCTAAGCATCTGTCCTCGGCGGGAAAAAGGACTCCGTTTACTTCAACACTGTCTTTCGGTAAAAAAAAATTTGAACCATCATTTTCTTTCATTCCGGTAAAAAGTTCCGGCTTAAAAAGAGCATCATAGGCTTCTGTTAAATTTGCGGCTCCAAAAACTTTCATACCGGCAACTTCACGTGCTTCTGCAGCATTTGCCTGTGCGACAATACATTTTGTAATTCCAGCCTGAACAGCCGTGCTTGCCGCTGCATGAACCGCCTTTACCGGCCGGATTGCTCCTGAAAGTTCAAGTTCACCCATTACTAAAACCGGCTCTTTCCCAAAGGCAGTTGAATTGTCTGAACTTTCTGAATCTCTCTGATAATTGGTGTGCTGAGCTGCTAATACTGCAAGGGCAAGCGGCAGATCAAAACCTGCACCTTCTTTTTTCATGTCTGCGGGAGAAAGTGAAATCAAAACCCGTTCCATAGGAAATTCAAAGCCGGAATTTCTGATTGCAGATTTCATACGTTCCCTGGATTCTTTGACAGCACCGTCTGCCAGTCCCACAATGTCAATTGCAGGAATTCCCCGCCGTAAATCAACTTCAACTGTAACCAGAGCACCTTCATAACCAAAGGGCGAAAAAGAATAAATTGTCATATCAGCCTCCGTTAAAGTTATTGTCGAAAAAATGCTGTTTTATACATAAAATGTGAAAAAAAATTTTGATTTTCTGAATTTTCGATGTATACTTAATCAAGTGAACGCAAGTCCGTTCATTTCTGCCATAAAAGCTTCGTCGAAGATCTGGCAATAATGCTATTTTTAAGGAGTACAAAAATGACTAAATCAGTATCAGCCGTTGGCTTTGTATTTGAGGAAAAACAATCAGACATGATTGAAAAAAAACTTGCACGAATTAGTTATGCAGATGACTTAATCGTGGATTTAATCCTCCGTGTAAAGCATGATAAGGCATATAGTTTTGACTGCACTGTAAATTTTAAATGGGGTGCACAGGGACATGTAGCTTCCGAAGATTTTGATTTCGGAGCCGGCTTGAACAAACTCATGGATGTTCTTGATCAGAAAGTAAAGAAAGAAAAGGATAAAATTCAGGAAAAAAAATAATCTGAATTAAGATTTTTTAACTGTGACTTTGATTTTCAGGTCACAGTTTTTTTTATCTTGCTTTAAATGCTTATAAAATGTATAGTACATCTATGGCAGATAAATCTTTTACTGTTCTTGATTTAATCGATATGGAACTCCCGGAGCATACGGCTCTGCGCCTTAAATGTATAGGTGGCCGTAAAGGTCTGGAAAAGGTTATTTCTGTCCCTGATATTAACCGTCCGGGTTTAGCCCTTACAGGTTTCTTTGATTCTTTTGCGACCGGTCGGGTTCAGTTATTTGGAAAAGGTGAAAATGCTTATCTTGAAAAGCTCCATGCAGAAAACAAAATGGAGTCAATCAAAGAAATGTTCACTTATGATTTCCCTTGTGTTGTTTTTTCGCATGGAATTACTCCTTCTGAAGATTTTATGAAAATTGCAGAAGCTGCTGACTGTTCTGTGCTTCAGACTGATTTGGAATCTACTGAGTTTCTTCAGCGGATTCTGCGTCTTTTTTCAAATGTTTTTGCACCCAGAAAAACACTTCATGGTGTTTTAGTTGAAGTCTATGGAATCGGTATTCTGCTTACCGGTCATTCTGGTGTCGGTAAATCAGAATGTGCTTTGGAATTAATCGAACGCGGACACAGGCTTGTTGCTGATGATGTTGTTGAAATACGCTGTGTAAACGGAAATTCCATTCTGGGTCAGGGTGCCAATTCACTTATTTCTCATCACATGGAAATTCGTGGTCTTGGTATTATAAATGTTGCTCAAATGTATGGAGTCGGCTCAATTCGTGAGCAAAAAGAAATCCAGCTCGTAATAAAGCTCGAAGAATGGGATTCTGCGAAAATATATGACAGGGTCGGAAACGACATGGATACAGTAAATTATCTGGGCGTAAAAATTCCAGCCATAGAAATTCCTGTAAAACCAGGCCGTAATCTGCCTATTATTATCGAGGCTGCTGCAATGAATGAGCGGCTTAAATTCCGCGGATATAATTCGGCTTTGGATTTCAATCAGAATATTCTTAAATGGATTGAAACAGGCGAAGTTCAGGCTGCTTATTACGGCAGCGATGATTCATATTAAAACGAAAAAAAACAGAGGCACACTATGACAGAAAAAATTTTAACTGTTAGTAACAGGGCTGGAATTCATGCCCGTCCTGCAGCTTTGATTGCACAGACTGCAAACAAATTTTCATCAGAAATTTCAATCGAAAAAGATTCTGCTGTTGTAAATGCAAAATCTATTATGGGCGTTATTACAATGGCGGCCGGTTATAATACTCAGCTTACTTTAAAAGCAGAAGGTGATGATGAAAAACAGGCTGTTGCAGCAATTGTTCAGCTTTTCGAATCAAAATTTGAAGAAGAATAATTCTTTAAGGCAGGTTTTAAATGAGAAAAATTACTGACAGACAGCAGGAAGTTCTGGATTTCATTTCTGATTTTACAAGAGAAAATAATTATGCTCCTACTGTCCGTGAAATTGGGGAACATTTCGAAATTTCACTGCGTGCTGTTCAGGATCATATAACTGCCCTTCAGAAAAAAGGATATTTATCGCAGGCTCAAAAACGGGCCCGTTCTTTAAATATTATTTCCGGCGGTCCTGTTGAACCTGTTTCTTTTGTTGCAAGAGTTCCTTTGTTAGGCTCAGTTGCAGCAGGAAAACCTCTGCTCAGTGAAGAAAATCTTGACGGATATGTAAATCTTACTGAACCGTTTGTACGGCCTGGAAAAACTTATTTTGCTCTTCGTGTGCGCGGGCAGAGTATGATTGATGCCGGCATTCTTGAAGGTGATTTAGCTGTTGTTGAACAGGCAAAAACTGCTGTTGACGGTCAGATTGTTGTTGCTGTTATCGATAATGCAATTACATTAAAACGTTTTTATAAGGAATCAGACCGTATCCGTCTTCAGCCGGAAAATCCTGCATTTCAGCCGATTTATTCAAAAGAAGTTTCCATCGTTGGTGTTCTTTCTAATATTGTGCGCACTTATTAAAAATGGCTTCTCCAGTTTATCTGTATACAGGACCTGAAATCGGAAATCGTAACGAACAGGTTGAATCAATAAAAGCAAATCTCTTAAAAAAGTTTGGTGATGCAGACAATTATCTTCTTTATGCCTCTGATTCTAAAATTGAAGATATAATTGCAAAACTCCAGACAGATTCTCTTTTTGTTCCTGCAACATGTGTTGTACTTAGAGAAGCAGAATTAATCAAAAAAAAAGAAGATATCGAGCTTATTTCATCATGGCTTAAGGGGGCAAAAGATTCTTCTGTCCTTATTCTTGTTTCAGACGAAATTTCTGTTGATTCAAAACTTGATAAGCTTATTCCCAAAGAAAACAAACAGATTTTCTGGGCTATGGATGAAGCTCATTTAAATTCCTGGCTCCAGAATTATTTCAGAAAAAACGGTTACTCAATTGAAAACGACGCGGTTAACTTAATTCTTGATTTAACTGAAAACAATACTGAAGCATTAAAAACTGAATGCAGCCGTTTTTTTCTATGCTTTTCAAAAGACCATGTAATTACAGAAGATGATATCGAAAGTATTCTGGCTCATAACCGCGAAGAATCTGCCTTTACACTTTTTGATGCCATGGCTAATCCTGCTGATTCTTTGCCGCAGCGATTATCAAATTCTCTTTCCATTCTTCAAAAAATTCTTCTTACCAAAAATAACAGCCCGGTGATGATTCTTGCGGGACTTGCATCCTGTTTTAGAAAACTGGAATTATGGCATTCAATTCATGCCGGCGGGGTTTATCTTGATGATTTTGCGTTAAAGACAAAAGGCTTTACAAGTAAAGCATCAAGAAATCAATATTCAAGAGCTTCAAGAATCTGGAATTTTGGACAGTGTGCAGCAATACTGGCTTCTATTGCGGCAGCTGATTCTGAAATCCGTGCATCAGGAAATGTTATTCAGGAAACTCAACTGTCAATTCTTTTATATGAAATCATCATGAAAAATGGCGGCCGTAGTGCAAAGTATGATGCCGGTTTGTAAAATTTAGTCGATTTCAATTGAATTCAACAGGTTTTTAAGACTTGTTAATTCCTCTTTGGAAAGCGTTACGCCTTTTCCCATTTTTTGATGATCGCCGGACCAGCTTCTCAAATCGTATTTTGCAGCCTTTTTATTCCAGGAAATTTTATTCAATTCTAAATTCCAGCCGCCGCTTCCTTCTGAAACAATATGGTGTTCTCCGATAAAGTCATAAGTGAAATTTTCTGCCATATAATCCTCCATAACTCAAATATCTCTAAAAGTATACATCATCACTTTTAAAAATGCACTTTAAAAAGTTTAACTTTATTGCTTATGATTTGTTTCTTCTTTATAATTGAGGTTAAATACCGATAATATCACAAAAAGAATCAAGGGAGGATTTAAGTGAAAAAGTATTTGTTTACAATTCTTGGAGTTGTTGCAATATTTGCATTCTTTTCTTGTGGTTCAACTCCTACAGCAGAACCGGAAGTTGACACTACTGAAGCTCAGGCTCCAAAGGAAGATAAAGAAGAGACTGTAACTGAAGACTTTACTCAGGCTAATCAGACACTTCTTGCTCAGGCTGATGCTGCCCGACAGAAGGCAATAGATGCAGGTGCAGAAAAATATTTTCCTGAAGTTTTAGCTGCTGATGATAAATATTATGATGATGTAAAAAATAATATTTCTTCAAGACCGGCTGAAGATCATTCTGCAGGCATAAAGGAAGTTATAACCCGTTATGAAGCACTTGCTACGGCTTCTTATGCAAAAGAATTAAAATTAAAGGCAGATGAGTTCGGCGTTTCTGATACAGGCGGTGAACGTGCTATTTCAAATTTTGAATCTTCAGATAAAGGTTCGGATATGCGCAATCACGCTGATAATGCCTTCGAAATTTATTCAAAACTGCTTCTTGCTCACATGGGAACAATGGCAAAAAGTGAACGTAATGCAGCTCTTGAGGCTAAAAAGAAGGCTGACAGTGTAAAAGCAGGCGTTGCAAAAAAAACTGAATATAAAGCAGCTTCTGACACCTTTAAAAAGGCAGATTCATCTTATGTAACAAAAGATCTGGAAGGCGCATACAAAGGCTATCATTCTGCAAAAAATGCTTTCAATGGTCTTTACGAATCAATTGCAGAAAAACGTGCAGCGGCACAGGCCGCAATTGAACGCGCTAAAAAACGTGTAGCTGAAGCAGAAAGTTATACAATTGAAGCAGATTCTATTGCACCAATTCAGGGAGAAGTTGCCGGTATCGAAAAAGAAGATGCTGTTCTTCTGGAGGAGGATTCTTTTGCTAATCCCGATGATGCTGTTATCGATGTTGAAAGCAGTGCAGAAGCAAAAGCTGCCGCTACTATTGATGAAGCAGTAAATTCTGCAATTGATGCTGCTGGAGGAGAGTCAAAATGAAAAAACTTTTAGCTGGTATTGCACTTGCTTTTGCTGCTTCTTTAGTTTTTGCTGCAAGCTATAAAAACAATACATATCAGAAACTGGCTGACGAATATACAAGAAAGGCACAGCATGCTCTGGATGCAGGTGAATATGTCCTTGCAGAAGAATATGCTGCAAAAGCAGAAGAAAATGCACGTCTTTCAGAGGAATTTGTTAAAAAAATGCTTGCAAAATCGGATTGTGATACTGTCATGAAGCAGGCTGCAAGAAAACTTGAATATGCAAAAAGCATTAACGCCGAACGAAACTTTCCGATGGCATACTCTTCTGCACAGAAATCTTTTGCCAGTGCACAGCAGTCTTATAATGATGAAGATTATACATCTGCAACAGCCTTCGCAAAACAGGTTCTGGAAGCTCTTGCTGATATCAAAGAAATCACTCCGCTTCCTGAATATTATGTAGTTCGTCCTTGGGCTGAAACAAAGGATTGTTACTGGAATATTTCAGGCCGTCCGTATGTTTATGACAATCCCTTGCTTTGGGAAAATCTTTATCAGGCAAATAAATCTAACATGCCTCGTCCAAACGACCCTAATCTGATTCTTCCTGGCATGAAGATGAAGATTCCGAGTATTACCGGTGAATATCGGGAAGGAGTTTATAATCCTTCTAAAAAATATGATCCATATTCGGCAAACCGTTAATACTTTGTAAACAGCATAAATAGCAGTGAGAATGCAGTTATTTTGCAAAATCGCTGCTATTTTTTTCTTTGTATAATTTGTATTTTAAAAGGGCGCTCATCATTAGTGCATGAGGATATTCTTCGCTGCCTGACTTTTCATAAACTTCCTGACATGGAATCTTCAAATATTCAACAAATTCATCTTCATCAAGATGCTGCACACCGGTATTTATTAAATTTTCAGCTGCAAAAAAATGTACCTTATTGCGCATTAATGCAGGATTTGGATTAACGTTTCCTAAATATGTAAGTTTTCCGGCTTTATAACCGGTTTCTTCTTCCAGTTCACGTTTTGCTGCTGTTTCCGGCTTTTCTCCGGAATTTATAACTCCACCAGGGAATTCAATGCTTAAACTTTTATTTCCATGTCTCCACTGGCGGACCATTAAAAAACTATCTTCTAGTTCTGGAATTACAATAACCCAGTCCGGTGCTTCCATTACAATATAATTCCCGGAAGTATTATCAGGTGCAGTTGATGTTATTTGATTTACGGTCATAACCGGAGTTTTTAATAATTCTTTTTTTCCGGTTTCATGCCATTCAAGATTTTTTTTAATCA
>NZ_JAZOUG010000163.1:0-3749 GCF_045657965.1 Treponema sp.
ATTACAAAATATATAGAAGAAACTGCAAGCATGCTCTCATATTCCATGTCTGCCCAGCACTTTCCCAAAAGCCAGGTCATTCCAGAAATAATGACAAGTGAGCCGGCGTAAAACAAAAATTTCTGCAAAGGCGAAGAATCCGTGTTCTGCTCTTTTATAAAAGCTGCGAAAGTTTCCTTTTGCTCCTGTGAGAAAATGTTGTTTTTTACGGCAAGTTCTAAGTCTTTATCAGTGTATTTCATATGTTTTTATTTTCCTTCCCAATCACGTGGAATAAACTATGAATCAATCTCACAGTTCTCAGCTCTTAAAGAATAATAGCCGTGAGTCTGAGAGCCTGTAACGTAGTATTCAGCATTTTACTGCAAAAATGCATTTTCCTGTACTGAGTATAAACCATTTGAGAGAATTTTAGAATCATTTGACCTTATATAAATTCCACTTTCAAATATAAAGCTGGAAAAACGGACGGAGAAATTATTTTCTTAGACCACACGGGATTTTCCACCTATGAAACTATGTACCGTGCGAAAGAAATCTTTGATGTGGACAATACGATTGTCGTAAGTCAAGAATTTCACCTTACACGAGCCATTTATATCACAAAAAAACTCGGATTGACATTGCAGGCTTTGAGTCTACGGAATTGAATCCTCTTTCGACAAAAAATCACGCGAGTTGGACGATTCGGGAATCTCTGGCACGGGTAAAGACATTCTTTTTGGTTCTTTTTAAAACAAAGCCGACATATCTCGGCGAAAAAATTCCCATAACAGGCGACGCAAAGGCATCTTGGGATATGGAGAAAACGAAATGAAAAAAACACTTCTATCCCTTGTATTCGCCTTTTTTTCACTTGGAGCGGCGTTTGCATGGTATGGGGAAGACGCACAGAAAAACTATGATGTGGCGGAGCGGCTTTTTGATGAGAAGAGATATAAAGAAGCGATAGAAGAATACCTGAAAGTCGTTGAGGAAACCGAGTCCCTGTATGAACTCAAAGATTCCGATAAAAGAGACATCGCCTCGGAATCCCTCTTGAAGTTTGACGGAATCGGCGAGGCGAAAATCCTGTATTATTCGCTGTACAACATCGCCTGCTGCCATTCGCTGATAGAAAATTTCGCTGAGTCAAAAAAATACCTCATTGCCGCGCTTCATGCGGGCTACCCAAGCCTGAACTATATTCTCAACGACTCCGATATGCGCCCGTTCTTTTCTTCCGCCCGCTCCTTAAAGTCAGAAATCACGGAAATATACAACTTGGGGAATTCAAAATCGCTCGTACAGGGAAAGAAATTCAAGCGATGGGTTGTGAATGACTGTGACGCATACAGCTTTAACGGCGATACGGTGATACAATATTACGACACATCCGACTGGCTGGACCGCAAGCTCAAAGGTACTTATGAAGTGAAGAACTATCACATACTCATGCATTTTTACAAAGTGTCATACCGAAAGCCTGACCCGTGGGCATCAGCCGCACGGAGAAGGCAGCGTGTTCTTGATTATATTGCAAAGGTCGGCAAAAATGCCCCGACTGTTTTTATTGTTCTGGAAGGAACAAAGAAGCTTGTTTCTGGTGAAGACATGGATATATCAGATTGAACTTCCCGAAAACCTTAAAAAGCTGGCAGACGTATTGTTCTGGTACAACGAAGACGATGACAAAAAATGGACTGTCTATGTTTCGGGTTACTCAGAAACGCCCCCGAACTGGCAACAAAAATGGGATATGTATTGCAATGTTCATTTCGGGGAATACATGGAGGAAACCCAATGAAACACACCAGCTTACTTCTTGCCGCAACACTTTTCCTTGCGAACGCAAATCTTTTTGCGAATGATGCGTACACGAAAGTTTCTGGCGGTTCTCTTTTGCCTGTCTCCAAAGCAAAGAATGAAAACATCAAAATGGAGAAGGAAGAAATCAATTTTGCGCTTCACAAAGATTACTATGATGTCAGCGTGAAAAGTCCGAAAAGATAAAGCCAGAATGCATAATCACGCAAAAAGATGTCTATCCAAAAATCGAGTCGGAAATCATCCTTGTGCTGAACTGTGTCCCGGACATCCTTGTAAGCATGCGGCGAATCAATCCAGAAAAAGAGTGGTATTTCAGAAACCGCGTTCAGAAACCGCGTTATTGATGAAAAAGTTTTGACCTGCTATTCTGACAGGCAGCTTCGTCTTCTTCGTAACCTCATATTCTCGGCATATGGGAATATTTTTAAGTCTGCCGACATAAACGCTTGACTCAAAAAATGGTGTTCCGATTGGTATGTGCCGAGAGCAAAAGTCACGGAAGGCATTTTCAACGAGAATGAAAAGAAAAATCTCGAATTGATATTGAAAGAGGAAGCAAGCAGAAAGAGATAAAAATCCTTATGAAAAAACGAATCACATTCACCACCCTGCGCATCATTGCAAAAATCGTCCTCGCTCTCATTGCGAGACCGCTCGCAAAAAAGCGCGGCTGAAAAAGGCTTGCGCGATTTCACCAAACGAAGAAACCGGCAGTTTTACGCTTGAAACAACGGCTTTTTTCCGTGCGGGCGAAACATACACGGGCGACATTCTGCTCGTAACATATCCGTCGGGGAAGAAAAAAGTGCGGGAAATTAACTTGTACAGGACGTTACGGAGGAAATAATGAAAATGAAACGCACAGCTTTACTTTTGACAATCGCACTTTCCGAGTTTCTCTTCGCCTCGTGTACAGAAAAGCAGATTGCTTTCGATGTTCATCAGTGGAAATCGGGCAAAAATCGCTATTATATGACGGATTCGCTTGTCAAAAAACTTGAAACGGAACAGCCGACCCGTGCGAAAATCCTTGATTTGCTCGGAACGCCCGAACTGTCTGGCGGAACACAGGAAACAGAGCTTTCGTATTTTCTGAAATCCGATGAAATTCTTTTCGGTCTTGCAATGTCGGAATTCTGTGTGCGTTTCAATGCCGACGGCACTTTTCTTTCGGCGCAAGTCATTCATTCTGACTGAGAATAAATTTCGGATAGAGAATTCCTCACTTCCATGGAGAGACAGTCCCGCTAATGTCCGCTACCGTTTTTTGCATATCCTGTTTTTCTCGCACATTTCGCCGTTCCTGCGCAGTTTGAAATCATTTTAAAAGATAATGAAGCGATGAAACATCTTTTGCAAATTGACACATACTTTTTTGATGGCACAATCATTTTTGCCTACATGATGACAGAAGGTCTGATTTTTATCCGCGGAACGAGGGAGGAACAACAATAAATGAATATTACAAAAAAAACGCTCCATCCAAAGACAGAGCGTTAAGTTTAATTCATAAACGTATTAGAATGAACCTGCTACAGCAACTGCACAGGCAACGGTACAGCCTACCATAGGGTTGTTTCCCATTCCCATGAATCCCATCATTTCAACGTGAGCTGGAACTGATGAGCTACCAGCGAACTGAGCATCTGAGTGCATACGGCCTAAAGTATCTGTAAAGCCGTAAGAAGCAGGACCTGCAGCCATGTTATCAGGATGGAGTGTACGTCCAGTACCACCACCACTAGCTACAGAGAAGTATTTTTTACCTGCAAGGAGGCGCTCTTTCTTGTAAGTACCAGCAACCGGGTGCTGGAAACGAGTTGGGTTTGTAGAGTTTCCAGTAATAGAAACGTCAACATCCTCGTGCCACATGATTGCAACACCTTCGCGAACATCGTCAAAGTCGGATCGTAGCCATGTCGTTCTGTGGGCCAAGGAGT
>NZ_JAZOUG010000164.1:0-33894 GCF_045657965.1 Treponema sp.
AGAAACTGCTACAGGAGCTGCTTCTTATACACAGAACACAGCTCTTACCGATGGTACTTCTGACGATGGCTATGTTACTTGGAAAAATCTTCTGTGGCACTCAGGTTCATCGAGCTACGGCGTTGTAACAAATAAGACTGCCGGCTCAGAATCTGTAATCACAGTTTATGTTGCAGGTGCAAGTGTCGTTACATGGACTGGTTCAACTTATTCAAATGGTACTGTTACTGTTACAGATGCAAACGGAAATACAATTGTAAATGCTGTTTCTACAAAAACTGCTACTGATAAAACTTCAGAAGGATTTATTTACACCGGAACTGAAGCTACAACGCTTACCCTTAAATTCAGCGCGGCTTCTACTTATATCAACAATCTTGTAGTAAGTGCCCTTGATGATGAAACTGACAGCGTTTCTGCTGTTACTGTAACCGGTTCTAGTACGGTTGTCGTAGACGAAACTGTTGAACTTTCTGCTACTGTCACAGCAGCATACCTTTCAACAGACACATCAGTCACATGGTCATCAAGCGATACAAGCATTGCAACTGTTGATTCTGACGGTGTTGTAACCGGCATTGCAGCTGGTACTGTTACAATTACTGCAACAAGTGTTGCAACAAGCTCTGTTTATGGTGAGAAATCCGTAAAAGTCAGTGCTGACGCAAACAGCCCGATTTACGGTTACACATATTCTTATACGCTCACAGGCGGAGTTGGAACTCCATACAGTTCTGATGACGGATTCTTAACAGTAACGGCAAACAGTGATAATGGCAGTCATGGTCTTGTAATGAAAGACGGTAACACAATCGTTCTTAAGGTTGCAGGAGCCGGAACAATTTCATTACTGCGCTGTCAGTATGATAAGTCAGCAACGATTACACTGACTAATTCAGAAGGTAGTGTTATTGAAACAAAAGAAGCTCTGGCTGCAACAGATGCCTGCGGAGATGCAACAGACTTTACATATTCAGGCGAGGCTGATACCCTTACATTCACTTACAGTGCAGGTACAGGCGGTCACTATCTTCATGGCGTTAAGTTTACTCCAAGCGAGACTACAACTACTTATACACTTACAGGTGGTGTAGGTACTCCTTATTCATCAGATGACGGACTTCTTACAGTAACGGCAAACAGTGATAATGGCAGTCATGGTCTTGTAATGAAAGACGGTAACACAATCGTTCTTAAGGTTGCAGGAGCCGGAACAATTTCATTACTGCGCTGTCAGTATGATAAGTCAGCAACAATCACACTGACTAATTCAGAAGGTACTGTTATTGAAACAAAAGAAGCACTGGCTGCTACATCTGCCTGTGGAGATGCAACAGACTTTACATATTCAGGAGAGGCTGACACACTTACCTTCACATACAGTGCAGGTACAGGCGGTCACTATCTCCATGGTGTAACAGTGGCTTACTAATAAAAATCTAGCCAGATAGATTTTTAATCTGGTACTCACACGGGGGCTTCCTTAACGGGAAGCTCCCGTTTTTTTATGTGCAGAAAATAAAAAATTATTGTATAATGGAAATAAGAGGGATTGATATGCCTATAGTAAGTGAATTTGCCGGAATAGAAATTTGTTTGTACTTTGATGACCATATGCCTCCACATTTTCATGCAAAATATAATGGAAACGAAGCATTGGTTGAAATCGAAAATAGTTGTGTTTTAAAAGGTTCTCTTCCCTCAAATAAACTGAAACTTGTTTTGGCGTGGAGTGAAATGCATAAAGAAGAGCTTAAAGACAACTGGGATAAGGCAAAAAATATGCAGCTTCCACAAAAAATTGATCCTTTAAAATAGGAGGAATGTTATGGAAGTCGTACAGGTTATTCCTCAAGATGCATACAAAGTTGTTGTCTATTTTGTGGATGGTGCTATAAAAGAATATGATGTTTCTCATCTTGTCGGCAAAGGTATTTTTGAGTGTTTGAAGGATGAAAGTTTTTATAAAAATAACTGCACTGTTTTGAATGGCACTCTCGCATGGACCTTGGATGGAACTTATGATAAATATAATTGCATAGATATAGACCCGTATGTGATTTATGAAAAAGGCGCTAAAGTGAAAGATCCTCTGTTAAATATTGCATAAATCTATATTTTGCAAAGGTCTTAATCTACTTTACAGAAATTTTATCGCCTTCATAGTTTCCATTTACGGTATCAGAAGAAAGCCCTGTAAAACAGCGTAAAACATAGCATTTATTTCCATAAGAGCCGAATGCATAATCATCGTGTCTGTATGACGAAGAATTGTCGCGTAAAAGGGTGGCATGATTGTCGGTAGCAAAGCAATCTACAAGATACACAGAGCCATGCTGATTATTCCGGTCAAAGCCTACACCGCTGTTCCCCCTGTTTCCAGTGGCGGAACAGCCTTTCAGATATTGAGCGTGCCTGTGAAGTGAAGGAGAATTTATGATTTTGCCATTGAATTTACCTTTTGTAGCTCCGCCACCGACTTTGAATCCGTTTCCGTTGCTATATTCCGCCCAATTGTCGCCCGTCGTTTGGCAAAGTCCGTTGTAATTTGCTTCGCAGTTAACCCAGGTTACGCTTCCACGAACTCGGTAGCAGTCCCAGCCGTCATCAGAATTGTATTCAGCCCGGCAGTTTTCAAAATAGTTGAAGTCTCCTGCTCCGGCTTTTACAGCAAAACCGTCAGCATTTTCGCCTAAATTCCATGAATCGCAGTTGTTGTGGCTGTAACAGTCAAAAAATTTATTGTGATGTGGACCGTCTTTTGTGTATTCTTCCGGACAGTCAACAGGTGCTGTGCTTGAACCATTGAGTTGAATTCCTGCATCCCCGCAAAAACGGGCTTCAACATTTCGGATTATGTTGTAGTTTCCCCCGGTTGCAATAATCAGTCCGTTGTCACTGGCATTTTGAATCACAATATCCTGAATAATGTTGTGATTTCCAGTCATATAAAGACCGTATCCGTTTCCAAGATTTTTTGCCATTTCAGAATTGTAAGTCTTTAAATAATGACCGTTTCCGGCTTTTGACTGAGCACGGACTCCTTCTATTGCAGCATCAATCTGCTTTTTTGAATAAGTACTGGTTGATGAAAAATCCAGAACTGCATTGTTGATACCTTTTATAGTAATATTGCTTTTGCTGAATTTTGTTGTTTTTAAATTGAAAACGCCCTTTGAGCCGTCAAGAATCAGAGTGTCGCCTTTTGAAAGCAGTGAGATTTTTGATGCAAGAGCGTTTCCCGAAATATCTTCTGCAGTGTAAGTGTATGTTTTTCCGTTCCGGGAATAATCTGCCTGGTTGTATGAGCCGTCAGTGTGCATGTTGTCATAATCAACAAGACCGAAAAACTCTGAGTATGAATTTTCTGGTGGAGTGCTGCTGCTTTTTGATAAACCAGAAGAAGAACTTGCACACGATGAAAAAACAAATAGAATTATTCCGAGCGGAAAAACAGTATATTTCATTTTATCTTGTCAGCTTACGATAAACTGTCTTATGCGGTACGTCATCGTCGATTCCAAGAACATTCTTTCTCCATTCAACGTAATCGCTCCAGCTGCCTTCTACGAAGTGAACTTCTGAATTGTTTTCGAATGCGAGAATGTGCGTACAGATTCGGTCGAGGAAGTAGCGGTCGTGGCTGATTACCATTACAACGCCTGCAAAGCTGTTGATTGCTTCTTCAAGACTTCGTGTCGTGGTGATGTCGAGGTCGTTTGTAGGTTCGTCGAGAAGAAGAACGTTTCCTGCCTCTTTGAACATCATGCCCATGTTGAGGCGGTTCTTTTCACCACCGGAAAGAACGCTGATTTTTTTGTTCTGCTCGGCAGAGTTAAAGTTGAACCATGAACAGTAAGCGTGTGCGTTAATTTCGCGGACAGCACCGTTTACAGGGCGGCCTTTTTCGTCAACTGCACCGAGCTTGACCATGTCAGCTCCGCCTGAAAGCATTTCGTAAATCGTTTTGTTCGGGTCGAGCTTGCTTCGCATCTGGTCAACGTAAACAAGTTTTACAGTGTCGCCGACTTTAATGCTTCCTGAATCAGGATTTTCTTTGCCCATTTTTCCGTCCGGAAGTTCAATCTCCTGACCGGCTGCACTTGCAATCATCTTGAAAAGTGTTGTTTTACCTGCACCGTTCGGACCTACGATTCCAACAACGCTTCCTGCCGGAATGTGGAAGTCGAGATTTTCAAACAGAAGCTTGTCGTCAAATGATTTTGTAAGCTTTTCTGCATCGATTACGAAGCTTCCGAGGCGAGGGCCTGCAGGAATACTAATCTGTGTGTCTTTAAGCTGAACCCGCTTGCTTTCTTCTGCAAGCAATGCTTCGTATTTTGTGATGTGCTCCTTGTGCTTTGCCTGTCTTCCTTTTGCACCTGCGTGAATCCATTCCAGTTCTTCCTGCATTTCACGGCGGCGGGTTGAAGCCTGTTTTTCTTCCAATGCAAGGCGTTTTTCCTTTGCTTCAAGCCATTCTGAATAATTTCCCTTGAAAGGATAACCTTCACCGCGGTCCATTTCCAGAATCCAGCCGGCTACATTGTCGAGGAAGTAGCGGTCGTGAGTGATTGCGATGATTGTGCCCGGATAATCTTTCAAATGACGCTCAAGCCAGGCAACTGTCTCAGCATCGAGGTGGTTCGTAGGTTCGTCTAGAAGAAGAATGTCCGGCTTCTGCAAGAGAAGACGGCAGAGAGCAACTCGGCGGCGTTCACCACCAGAAAGAACGTCAACAACCTGGTCTCCCGGAGGACAGCGGAGTGCATCCATTGCAAGCTCAAGGTTTGCGTCGAGGTTCCATGCGTCTGCAGCATCGAGTTTTTCCTGAATTTCTGCCTGACGTGCGCAGAGTTTGTCAAAATCAGCATCCGGGTCACCAAATGCTTCGTTTACTTTGTCGAATTCTGCGAGCAAATCAGTGATTGGCTTAACGCCCTCTTTTACGACTTCGAGAACGGTTTTTCCCGGTTCAAGATACGGCTCCTGCTCAAGATAGCCCATTGAATAGCCCGGAAGAAGCTTGGTTTCGCCAGTGTAATCTTTATCAATTCCTGCAAAAATCTTAAAAAGCGAAGATTTACCGGCACCGTTTTCACCGATAACGCCGATTTTTGCTCCGTAGTAATACGAAATAGAAATGTCTTTTAAAACAACTTTTGTGCCATACGCGCGGGAAACGCGATCCATCGTGTAAATGATTTTTTTATCGTCAAATGTCTTAGCCATAGACAAATTATAGCAGAAAAAACTCCAGATTTCTAGGTTACCAGACCTTTACGAGCAGAAGTTCACCTTCAGATACAGTGATTCTGGCTGTTTTTCCTTTTGGAACTTCATTGCTTATTCCGTATTGAGATTCAGGAAGAAAATCTGCGTTGTTCAGGGGATATTTTGCATCTTTTATTGTAATTTTTCTGGCAGGACCTGTGATACAGAGAAGTGAAAAATATGAATAATTGTCTTTGACTTTGATTTCATCGCTTCCGGCAATCTGCATTTCAGAAAAATCATCGAGCAGAACTGCATGTGCATGGGCTTTCCGGCAGGTGAGCAGGAGCGAGAGATTTGCCAGTGAATGGTCAAAGCGTGCTCCTGTCATTCCAATAAACAGAAAATCGCTGAATCCCCGTGAAAGAGCTGTCTTAAGAGCAAAAACAGAGTCTGTATCATCTTTTTCGCGTGGAAGCACGATTGTTTCTGCCGGAAGATGAGGGTTTTTATGTGAATCAAAATCACCAACAATTAAATCTGGTTTGACTTTTAGCTTTTTAAGATGATTTAATCCGCCGTCGCACGTAATGATAAAATCATCTTTGTGCAAAAAAGAGCGGATTTTTTTGTAATTTTTGACTGGGGCGGCCCCGATGATGATACAACGCTGCATTGGATTTTAAACAGGTGCGCCTGTTGAAGAGTCATCTGAGTTTGAGGTGCCGTCAGAAGATTTTTCGACGCTTTTTTCGTTATTTTTTTTGAATCCGAACAAATTTTTATTTTCTTTTTTTGTTTTTTCTTTATTTTCAGCAGCAGTTGCGTCGCGTTTGATTTTAAAGTCGAAAAGTGTTTTTGATTCTTCTTTTGGCTGCTGATTTTGTACCGGTTGAGTCTGCTGGGGCTGTTGAGCTTTCTTTTTTGTCCGGCCAAATGTAAATGGAATCATCAGAATTACACCGATAACAAATGAGATAATTACCGTCATGAAAACAGGAACATCCTTAAAAGTATAGAAAATGAACGTGATGTCGCATTTGTTGTCCAGATTTACTCCCGCAAAAATCGTAACGAGAATAAGTAAAATGATTGTTCCGATAAGTTTTACTGGCATATTGCGCTCCTTTTATATAATTTCGCCTCTAAATGTGTTGCCCTGCAGACTTTCGATTTTAACTTTTACGAAAGAGCCGATTAATTTTTTGTCGGCTTTGAAAGCTACGCGTTCGTTCTGTTCGGTTTTGCCTAAAAGTTCTGTTTCGTCATTACGTGAAACTATATCGCATAATACTTCGATTGTCTCTCCGATTCGTTTTTGCATGACTTCAGTTGTGTGTTTTGACTGCAAATCGATTACTTTCTGAAGGCGGGCCTTTTTTTCTTCAACAGGAATCTGATTTTCATATTTTGCAGCAGGAGTTCCTTCGCGCGGATTGTAGAAATACATGAAGCTTGATTCGAATTTAACTTCTTCCATGAGAGAAAGGATATCATGGAACTGTTCTTCTGTTTCGCCCGGGAAGCCTACCATTAAGTCTGTTATAAGCTGAACGCCAGGAAGATTTTTACGCAGTTTTTCTGCAAGCTGTATAAATTCTTCGCGTGTGTTTCTGCGGTTCATGCGTTTTAAGATTTCGTTGTTTCCGTGCTGAGCTGCAATGTGGAAACCCCGGCATACATGCGGATTGTTTTTGATAACTTCAATCAGCTCGTCAGAAAAGTCGTTCGGATTGCTTGATTCAAAGCGAATCCACTTAATTGAAGACTCTGTTTCGTCTATATGACGGCAGATTTTATCGAGTAACTGAGGAAAGTTTGTCCCGTCTTCGCCTTTATAGGCATTTACGTTCTGTCCGAGAAGTGTGATTTCTTTAACATTTGCCTTTGAAAGGAAGTCAATTTCAGCTAAGATTTGATCGACACGCCGGCTTACTTCGCGCCCGCGGACGTATGGTACGATACAGTAAGTGCAGAAATTGTTGCAGCCATGCATAATCGGCACAAAGGTTGAGAAAGCACCCTGTTCGTAAGAATTTGAAGCAAAAGTGTAAGTTTCTTCGTCTTTGATTTTAAATGGTTTGTTTCCGTTTTCGACAGCCTGAATAATTTCGCCGAATTTGTATTTTCCGAATGTGCCGACAACATAATCAACAACCGGATATTGAGTCTTAAGGTCGTCAAGCATTCTTTGAGCCATACAGCCCATGACTATAAGAGTGAGAGGAATTTTTCCGTTTTTTTTGTAGAATTCTGCGGCATATTTCATGTCTTCGAGACGGATTTTTGAAGGTATATCACCAAGACGGATATTTTTAACTCCTTCAAAATATCCTAAGCGGCCCAAAATGCGCTGTTCGGCACTGCCTCGTACTGAGCATGTGTTGATTACAACGATGTTTGCTTCTTCCGGGTGTTCTGCCTTGTTCCATCCGCGTGAAATCATAAGCTGTTCAACGCTGGCACTTTCTGCTATGTTCATTTCGCATCCGTATGTTTCAAAAAAATATGTCATTTAGTCTTTCCTCTCATAATTAACAAGAAATTCATGTACAGGTTCGTACCAGTTCTGTGATTTTGCGCACTCTTCGATGTATTTTTCGTAAGTAGTTCGAATGTGTTCCCTTACCTGAAAAGCTGCTTCATAGCTGAAACCTTCGGGGGTGCAGAACATTTCTGAAATGAACTTCCGTGCATCTTCAACAGAAACCAGCTCCGGAAAATTTGCTGTTGCAAGATAAAGAGCTGCAGGAATACAGTTAACTGAATGCTGTTTTACGTATAAAACAGTTTCAGTTATTTCTAGAGCACCGGAATAAAGTTCTCTTTCCCAGTTCTGTTTTTCTGTTTCGGTAAAAGCTTCTTCTCCAAAAATTTTTCTGTAAAAGCCCCACGCAAGAAAAACTGTTGAAACATGCAGGCTTGGAACGCATAAAAAATGCGGATCTAGCGCATGAATCTGTCTGAATTCGCGCATTTCTTTGTAATTCGGCCGGTCGGTGGTGGTAAGTCGGAAATGGTAAATCTTTCCGCAGCATTGATAAAGCTTTCGGAAACTTAGCATCCATTTTTTAGTAAGACGGCTTGCGTGCCAGAATCCGAATTTTTTAACCAGCATGGCAAGTGGACGTACCCAAAGATTAATAAAATCAAGATATACAGTGACTTTTGACGGTGTGAAAGGAATTTTTTTGTCGAGAGGATGGTCCACATGAACGACCGGAATATGAAGAATGTGCCATTTCTCAAAATACTGCAAAAAGAAAAATTCTTTGAGAATTGTTGCGAAACACTTAAAGTTTGTAATAAAACTTGGCGGTCCAAAAAGAACGCCGGCATAAGCGGTAAGAGGATTGAATGATTTTAGAGGCTTGTTGTCGTAAATTCTTGGTTTCATTAGATTGTAAAAAAAGATAGCATAAAAATAAGGAAAATTCTATAATATAATTATAAATAAGGATAATCATGAAAATTTCAGAAGTATTGGAAAATTCACGAAAAATAGTAATCAAAATCGGTTCAAATACCCTTGCAAAAGCTGACGGTACCCAGAACACAGAATTTATGGCTTCGTTTGCCCGTCAGTGCAAAAACTTAATTGCAAAAGGCAAGCAGATTGTGGTAGTTTCTTCGGGAGCTCAGGTTTCTGGCGTTTCTACCCTTAAAGAATGGGCCCGCAAAAAGGACGTTCATTTTCGTCAGGCACTGTGTGCAATCGGTCAGGTAGAGCTTATGGCTCAGTGGCGTAAGGCTTTTGCCGAGCAGGAACTTCACATCGGTCAGCTTCTGTTTACAAAAGAAGATTTTGAAGATAATCACCGTTCACTCAATATCCGTAATACTCTTTTTACTCTTGTCGATGAAGGTGTCGTTCCAATCATTAACGAAAACGATTCAGTATCAACTGACGAATTTGCAATCGGTGATAACGACAATTTGAGCGCAATCACCGCAATTTTGTGGAGTGCTGACCTTTTAATCCTTTTCAGCGATATCGAAGGCATTTTTACTGATAATCCTAAAACAAACCCTAAAGCTGAGCTTATCGAACAGGTTTCTTCAATCGAAGACCTGCGTAAAAAAATCACTATCGGCGGAACAAATGCTTTCGGAACCGGCGGAATCGAAACAAAAATCCAGGCCGCAGAAAAAAGCACTCACTACGGCATTCCAATGATTTTAGCCAACGGCGGTGAAGAAAATATCCTTGATAAACTGTCTGACGGATCGGCGAAAGGCACTCTCTTTCTTGCAGAATAAATTTTCTTTTTGGAGTATATTATGACAATTTCCTGTATTGGAACCGGCGCAATGGGCGGAGCTATTATGCGTGCCGTCTGTAAAAAATTTGATGTTTCACAAATCAAAGTAACTGACAAAAACACCGAAATGGGCAAAAAATTTGCTTCAGAAAACGGCTGTTCCTTTGTAAACAGCAATAAAGATGTGCTTTCTTCAAAATACATTTTCCTTGCTGTAAAGCCGCAGTTTCTGGGTGATGTTTTTGCAGAAATCAAAGATTCAATTTCTGCTGATTCAGTCATTATTTCAATGGCAGCAGGAGTTAAAATCGAAAAATTACAGAATTTTGCTCCGAAAGCGCGCTTTGTACGCATGATGCCGAATGTATGTGCTCAGATTGGTCAGGCTATGACAGCCGTTACAAAAAGTGAGTCAGTTTCTGCCGAAGAATTTAACGCTGTAAAAGAGATTTTGAGTGCAGCCGGTAAGGTCGAAGAAGTTTCTGAAAAACTTATGGATTGCGTTACAGCTGTAAGCGGTTCAGGGCCGGCATTCGTATTTATGTTTATCGAAGCCCTTGCTGATGCCGCTGTCCGTTGCGGAATGCCACGAAGCCAGGCATATACTTATGCTGCTCAGACTGTTTACGGTTCGGCCGGAATGGTTTTACAGAGCGGAACACACCCTGCAGTTCTTAAAGACATGGTATGTTCTCCTGCAGGAACTACAATTGAAGGTGTTGCAGCATTAGAAAAAAACAATTTCCGTAATGCCGTAATCGAAGCAGTAACGGCTGCGTGCGACCGTTCAATTGCATTAGGAAAATAATTCTGCTTTAAAAATAAAAAAATCCCGCTCGTTTACTTAATGAGCGGGATTTTTTTGACTGTTTTATGCTTAGTTAGATTTTACCTGATCAGGATGCTGAATATGAGCAGCACCAAGAACTGTACCGGCAATTGCAAGAGCAATTCCTACGATTACCATATAACCACCAACTGAGAAGTAACCAACAATTGGAGTAACATTTAAGGTAACTGAAACTGCAATTACAGAAGCAATTCCAAAAGCAAGTGCAATCAATGAAACAAGAACATCACCGATGATTGTCTTTGTAAGGAAGAAAAGAACGATACCAGCAATAGTACAGAGCCAGATTACAACAAGGAAAGTTGCGTTGTAAGCTGTTCCGTTTACTTCGTTTACGTAGTCGTAATCGTTGTAGTAGCTTCCAAGACCGTTCTGATTGAATACTTTAGCAGCTCCAAAAAGATTGAATACATTTGTTTCTGTTTTGTATTCTTTTTCTAAATCAGCTTCTTTGATGCGGATAACCTGATCATCCGGCAGGCGTTTTCCGTCTTTATCGAAGTAAACATTGTAGCTTAACTTCATATTGCCGTTGTCATCAAGGATATATTCGCCTTCTTCGTCTACCTGTGCATCAACAAGAACATGGTTGTAAGAAATGATTTTTTCTTTAATTTTTTCACCATTTTTGTTAAGAATGTATGTGAACTCTGGATTTCCATCGCTGTCTAATACATCTTTACCATATTCATCTTTTTTATACTTCTTTTTGTAATCGAAAACGATTTCTTTTCTTGAAGCAATATGAACGACCTTATATTCTGCATCGTCTTCATATTCGTATTCTTCTGCAACAGCTTCGTCTGATTCTACAGATTCTTCAACTTCCTCTGCTTCTGCAGATTCTTCATCAGCTGATTCTACAGATTCGATAAGTTCTTCTGATTCGGCAGCAGCTTCAGTCTCTGATGCTTCTGAAACCTGTGCTTCTGGTAAAACTGTTAAATCTGCTTCTGTAACAATCTGTTTTACATAAACAGTTGGAACAATAAAACCAATAAAAGCAAGAACCATGCCTGCAAGGAAAATAACGCGGTCAATTGAGCGTTCTTTCTTTAGTTTATCCAAATATTGCATCTTTTACTCCTTATTTTAAAAAGCAATAGCATTTCCATTATACACTATTTTGACCATTTATCAAGAATAGATTTTGTAATATAATGACCAATATGAGTACAATTTACGAAAAAGCATTGGAAAAACATGGTGAATGGCAGGGCAAAATCTCTACTGAATTAAAAATGCCCCTTGAAACACGCGACGACCTCTCTGTCGCATATACTCCGGGCGTTGCAGAACCTTGCCGCCAGATTCATAAAAATCCAGATGATGTATACAAATACACATGGAAAGGAAACACTATCGCCGTTGTTTCTGACGGAACAGCAGTTCTCGGTCTTGGTGACATTGGACCTGCAGCGGGCTTACCTGTTATGGAAGGAAAATGCGTTCTCTTCAAGAAATTTGCTGGAGTTGACGCAGTTCCTCTCTGCATCGACACAAAAGATCCTCAGGAAATCATTAAATTCTGTAAGCAGATTGCACCAACTTTCGGCGGAATCAACCTTGAAGACATTTCCGCACCACGCTGCGTAGAAATTGAACGCACTCTCATTAAGGAGCTCGACATTCCTGTTTTCCACGATGACCAGCACGGAACTGCAATCGTTGTAACTGCTGCAATCATTAACGCTCTCAAAGTTGCAGGCAAAAAGCCGGAAGACTGTACTCTCGTAGTTTCTGGAACAGGAGCGGCAGGTTCATCAATTATCCGTATGCTTCACAAACTCGGTATCGGAAAAATTTACGGCTTCAACATCAACGGAATTGTTATTAGAGAAGACTACGACAAATACGACTTTTTAACAAAAGAACTCACAGAAATTACAAACCCTGACAACCGCCGTATGACAATGAAAGAAGCGATGGTCGGTGCAGATATTTTCGTCGGAGTTTCAGCACCAAATCTCGTTACAGAAGAAATGGTAAAATCTATGGCTCCAAAATCAATCGTTTTTGCCATGGCAAATCCTGAACCTGAAATCACTTACGAAAAGGCAAAGGCTGCCGGTGCTTACATCATCGGAACTGGCCGTTCTGACTATCCAAACCAGATTAACAATATCCTTGCTTTCCCGGGTCTTTTCCGTGGTGCGCTCGACTGTCGTGCAAGCAAAATCACTGAAGAAATGAAAATCGCTGCCAGCCGTGGTCTTGCTTCCCTGGTTTCAGAAAGCGAACTCGGTCCTGACATGATTATTCCAGGCGCTTTTGATGAACGTGTTGCAAAAACCGTTGCAAAAGCAGTCGCTGACGAAGCAAAAAAAGCAGGACTGGCAAGAATATAATGAATATTCATATTCTTGAAATGCCGATTGATTTCGGTGCAAGCCGGCATGGTTCTGATATGGGGCCTTCTGCAATCCGTCTTGCCGGAATCAAACAGCGGCTTGAAAGCCTTGGACACCACACGGAACGCTATTTTTCACCAATGCAGATTTCGCCGCAGGAATACGAAGAAATCGGAAATCCAAAGGCGAAATATCTCAAAGCAATAGTTCAGGCAAATAATCAGCTAGCTAGCGAAGTCGAAAAAGCTGTTTTGAGTGACGGTTTTCCGCTCATTTTGGGCGGGGACCACTCCATTGCGCTTGGAAGTGTTGCAGGATTGAGTGCGGCCTATCAGAAAAAAGGTCTTAAACTTGGTGTTCTTTATGTAGATGCCCACGGAGATTTTAACACGGCAGAAACAAGCCCTTCCGGAAACATTCACGGTGAGTGCATGTCTGCAAACTGCGGCTACGGTCTTCCGGAACTTACGAATTTGTATTTTGAGGGAAGAAAACTAGACCCTAAAAATCTCTGCTATGTAGGTCTGCGTTCAATCGACCCGGAAGAGCGTGTTTTAATGAAGGAAGCGGGAGTTACTGCCTACACAATGAGCGACATCGACAGGCTCGGAATTTGCGAAGTCGTAAAGCAGATTCTGCGCTTTTTCAGAAAGCGGGTTGATGCAATTCATGTAAGCTTTGACATGGACTGTCTTGATCCAATGTACGCACCGGGAACCGGTTATCAGCTTCCGGCCGGCATGACAAACCGCGAAGCCCTTCTTTTAATGGAAGAAATGGCTGGCTGCGGCCTTGTGCGTTCTGCCGAAATTGTCGAAGTAAATCCAGTTTTAGATGTGCGCAATCAGACGGCAGCTTTTGCAGTCGATTTAGTCGCACGGCTTTTAGGAGAAACAATTTACTAGGGAAGAATACACAAGCCTTTACCCCGGAATTCTGAATCCGGGGCATTTTTTTTGGCTGTGTAGAATTCTCCCATGTAAAACCAGCCGGTTCTGTCGTTCGGAAGCGGGATTTTTTCCCCGCCGAGCCAGATTTTTTTTGATGAATCTGCTTTTGCTGTCAGTTCGTTGTTTTTAAAAACGGCATCGCGTTTATTTTCGTATTTTGTAATCAGTTTTTCGATAAAATCACGCGGAACTGTAGGCCGGGCAACCTGAAAATCAAACCATTTGTAAACTGGTTTTTCTAAATCTTCGCCGTGCATCCACTGATTCAGTGAATAATCGAGGAAAGCTCCGTATTTTTCGGAACGTTTTTCGCCTTCAAAGTGAAGTCCGTTTTTTGCAAAAAGCGGCGCGTTCTGTTTTTCCTGCGGATCGATTGGCTTTAAGCCTTCGATTTTGCCTTCTTTCCATTCGCTGTAAACACGGCTGTGACGGGTAAGGACGAATTTGTGCCAGAAACATGAATCTAAAAGGCCGTTTGCGTAAAACTGGCGGAGAGTTTCCATTGAATTGATTAAATCCTGCTCTTTTTCCCACCAGTAGCCGTAAATCATGTATGCGTGAACGAGAATACCGGCTTCTTTAAAAGCACAGCAGGCACCGACGATTGATTCAAGGTCCGTGCCTTTGTGAATTGCGTTAAGTCCGTTACCTGTGGCAGATTCAAGTCCTGCCGAAACTCCGATTAAGCCTCCGTAAGCAAGAAAATCTGCAACGTCGCGTGTAAATGATTTTTCAAAACGGACGTTTCCCCACCATGTAATCGGCGAGCCATGAGCGATATTTTCGCGGGCAAAGGCAATCATCAATGCGGGCGGCATTGCTTCGTCTACAAAGTGAATGCCTAACATGCCTTTTGCCTTGCACTGTGCCAGCAGACCTTCGTACAGTTTTTTGACATTTGTAGGGCAGTAGCCTTTAATGTAATCGAGCGTTACATCACAGAAAGCGCATTTGTGCCAGTAGCAGCCGTGAGCCATATAAGCTTTAATCCATGCTCCGTCAGACCAGAGCCTGTGCATCGGGTTTGTATCGTCAATCAGGCGCGGGTATTGAGAAAAATCAATGTCAGAAAAGTCAGGAATTAAAGTAGAAGTAACTTCTTTTTCGTAGGCTATTGCTCGTTTGTATTCGTCCGAATTATCGTCTAAGAGCGGCTCAACGACAGAAATACTACCGTCCGATAGTCTTGTAAACTGCCGCAGCTTGAAAATAGGGGGCGTTGCGGGGGTATCCCCTGCAGAAGGGGTAGCGGCCGACGAAGTGGACGCGCAGGGGAAGGCTTTCCCCTCATTAATTCCGCATTCAGAATTACGCATTATGAATTGATAATAAGAGGCATATCCCCGGTCATAGCTGATGGCATCGCAGTAGTGAAAAAGGGATTTTTCTTCTGTGTCGCGCAGTTCCGTGTTTACAAAGCCTCCGCCGAAAGAAACGTAGACTTTATTGCCGAAATTCTGCTTAAAAAACCGGCCGGTCGCGAGGGCTGCGGCAAAGGTGCCTGCAAACGGAATTGAAATGAGGACTAAGGTCTTCTGTCCAATGTTGAATGACTGCTTTTTCAGCAATGGCTCGTAAAATTCTTTGAGAACCGGGTTGTCAGCACCTTTTGCTACTTCGGCAAAACTGGATTCGCTTACAGTGAGGCTTTCTGCGTAACGGACGAGGGAAAAATTTTTGTCGAACGCAATTGTTATGAAATCCGCTAAATCTGCAAGGGCATAGCTTGCAAGGGAGCGCGCATCGTCTGTTGTAAGGTCATGGTTCAAATTTGAAAGATACTGCTCCATTCTGGCACCGCGCGGAACATGTGCACCGAATACAAAGCGGTGTGCATTTTCAAAGCCGGAAGAAAGATTTTCGCGGGAGCCCGGACGCAGAATTGCTGTAATAAAATCAATCCATTGAATCCACAGGTTTTTCTGGGAAACATAACGTCTTAAGTTGAACGCAGTTGCTTCGTCTCCTTTTTTTTCGGCTTTGTCTGCAAGTGACAGTGCATTTTCGGAACAGAGTAAAAAAAGTTTTGTAAGGCCAGGGCGTGAGAAAATTTCGTAAAAAAGTGCAATATTTAAATCGAGCCAGGTCGTTTCATGTCCGAGAGACTTAAAAAATGCGGAAAGATATGCGCCGCTCGGATAAGCTGTGTTGAGCTGGGCTACCGGCGGCTGGAGAATTAAGACGTTCATTTTATTTTTTGACATTATTTTTCCTTAAAAATGGGCTTTTATTTCTTCAAGTGTGCGTAAGTCGGCAATTGCATCTTCAAGAGGTGAAACAAGCTCGCTTTCTCCGTCCAGAAAATCCACTGCGTTTTGAATCATGAGCGAAAAGTAGCCGGTTTTTTTTGGAAGTTTTATTTTCTGCTTTGTGAGCGAGTAAAAGCCTGTATAAAGTTTGGATTCTTCGCGTCTGTAGAATTCTGCAATTCCGTTTCCGATGACAATTTTTCCGAGTGTGCCTGTAATTTCGATTCTGAATTCAAAGAATTTGCTGCGTCCGCTCATTTTGATTGTGATTTCAGGAATTGTACCGGACTGAGAGCTGACTTCAGAATAATGTGCTGAAAAATTGCGTACAATGCCTTTTTCGTCTTTGTGAATTCCGGTTACTTCTGCGCCTTTTAATGTGCATCCGAACAGAAACTGCACTATGTCAACTAAATGAGTTCCGTCGTGTAAAAGCGAGTATGTTCCGTCTTTTTCGAATTCTTTTCCGTAAATGCGCAGACCTGAATCAAGTTCTGCTGTTACAGACTGAATTTCTCCGATTTCAGAAAGCATTTTTCTGGCCCAAAGATAATCCCTGGCAAAACGCCGTTCGTGGTTTACCATTACTGAAACTCCGCATTCTTCTGCTTTTGCGCGGATTTTTTCGGCTTCTTCTGAGTTGAGTGCAACAGGTTTTTCAAGAATCACCAGACGAGGTTTGTATTCAATTGCCTTTAAACATTCTTCAAGATGGTGTTCTTCGTTTACTGCCACAGTGATTATATCGAGACAGGTTACATTTTCGTAAAGTTCGCTGCTGTTCTGGAAAGTGAGTGTAAAGTCATTTTTGGAATGATGTTTTTTAACGAACTTCAGCCAGTTTTCAAGATTTTCTGAATTTAAGTCGGCTGCAGCAATTAAGCTGATTCTTTTATTTTTGAGAAGAGCCATTGTGTGACTTGCAGGCTGTTCACGCTTTTTGTCAAATCCGAGTGAAAAGCCAATCCGGCCTGTACCGACAATTGCGGCAATGTAACGATTTTTGTTCATAAGCTAATTATAAGAAAGGGTTTGATTTTGTGCTAGATTTTAATTATCTTTAATGTGAGGTATTATTAGTATGGCAGAAGGATGTACACACGACTGCTCAACCTGTGGTTCGAGCTGTAACTCTAAAGATATGCGGGCAACGCTTCGTAAAGGGAGCTGTGTTAAAAAAGTAATTGGAGTCGTTTCAGGAAAAGGCGGAGTCGGAAAATCGCTTGTTACGGCATTGCTTGCTTCAAAAATGAAAAAGGTTGGCTTTAAATCTGCCGTTCTGGATGCTGATATTACAGGTCCTTCAATTCCGACAAGTTTCGGCGTCGCAGATCAGAAAGCAATGGGCGACAAAACAGGCACAATCTATCCTGTAAAAACTGAATCAGGCATTCAGTTAATGAGCATGAATTTTCTTCTCGAAAAAGAAACTGACCCTGTTTTGTGGCGCGGACCGGTAATTGCTGGTGCTGTAAAACAGTTCTGGACAGATGTCGAATGGAAAGATGTTGATTTTATGTTTGTCGATATGCCTCCAGGAACCGGAGATGTTCCGCTTACTGTTTTTCAGTCGCTCCCTGTAGATGGAATTATCGTAGTTTCAACTCCTCAGCAGCTTGTCCGGGTTATTGTTGAAAAAGCCGTAAAAATGGCCGAAATGATGAAAGTTCCAATCATTGGCCTTGTCGAAAATATGAGCTATGTAAAATGCCCTGACTGTCAGCGGGAAATCAAAGTCTTTGGAGAAAGCAACATCAACGGAATTGCAAAAGATTATGGAATTCCTGTTTTGGCGCGGATTCCTATGAGCGAAGATATTTCCAAAGCAATTGATGAAGGTGATGTTGAACGCCTGGACGCAGAATTCTTAGACGCAGCTGTCGCAGCAATCAAAGGAAATGTATGACAGGTGAACAGGCCCGCGAGCAGGCAACGGCAAATTTTAAATCAGGAATGAACTGCACTCAGTCAGTGGTCTCTGTATTTGCAGAACAATTCGGCTTTTCTAAAGAAATGCTCGGCTCTTTTGTGCAGCCTTTCGGCGGCGGAATGTGCCGTATGCGTGAAGTCTGCGGTACTGTAAGCGGAATGCTTTTCTGTCTGGGTATGCTGAATGCTCAGAAATCAGAAAAAGGCGAAAAAATTAACGGCTTTGGCGGCGAAAAATCCCAGAAAGACGAAACTTACGCAGCAGGACAGCGCCTGGCCGAAGAATTCCGCAAAATTAACGGTTCAATCGTATGCCGTGAACTTTTGGGTCTTGAGCCAAAACAGTGCGATATTGCTGTTTCAGAAGCACGCACTGAAGAATATTACAAAAAACGCCCTTGCGCAGAACTCTGCGGAATTGCGGCAGAAATATTTCAGCGTTATCTGGACGGTGAGTTAAAATGAAACTTCTTCTTGCTCCAATGGATGCAATTACTCACCAGGCTTTCAGGAATCTTGTCGGCCGATTTGGCGGGTGCGACGAATATTTTAACGAAATGATAAACGCCTCTTCTCTGCTTAATGACGGCCCGTGGGAAAAATTTTACCTTTTTGAAGGACCTGAACCTCAAAAACTTGTCTGGCAGCTTACCGACAAAAACGGCAGTAAAATGGCAGAAGCCGCACGTATTCTTGCAGAAAAAAACGGAATCGGAATCGATTTGAACATGGGCTGTTCGGCTCCCCAGATTGCAAAAACCGGTGCCGGAATTGCATGGATGACAAAGCCTCTTTCTGAAACTTGTGACATGGTTCGTAAAGTTAAATCAGCACTGGAAAATGCAGCAAAAGACGGCTTTAAGGCAAAAAGGCTTTCTGTAAAACTCCGGCTTGGCGATGAATCCTACACGGAAGAAAAACTTCACAATTTCTGTGCCATGTTAATCGAAGAAGGCGTTCAGATGATTACGCTCCATGCCCGCACTCAAAAACAAAAACATTCCCGTCCTTCAAACTGGCAGGCAGTCGAAAATCTTGCACTCCGTTTTCCGGAAATTCCTGTAGTTTTAAATGGAGACGTAAAAGACAGTGTAAGCTTTGAGACTGCACAAAAAACTGCACCGCACACACAGGGGATAATGATTGCAACGGCGGCCGCTCAAAAGCCGTGGATTTTTGCAGAACTGAAAAATCTTATTCCGGCTGAAACCTCGAATTGTAATGAGATGCAGGGCTTATTTGATGCAGAACAGCTGGCACTTGATTTTATTGACGATGTGGAAAAATTTCAGCCTGAAGTTTTCTGGAAGACCCGTCTTCAGAGATTTTTTGCATTTTACTGTCTCAATTTCAGTTTCGGCCATTATTTTCAGAGCCAGATGCTTAATTCCGCTGACAATAACGATGCCCGTAAGCGGCTTCATGAATATTTTGAAAAGTGCCCGGATGATAAAATTTTTAAGTTAAAAAACTGCTGAAAATCTGAATATATACCCGAATTTTTCGTTTTATTTCTTGATTTTTTTGAAATGTATATTAGAATTATCTTAGATTTCTCTTAAAAAATCTCTAATATGTCAATTTTTAAGGAGCAATTATGAAAAAAGTTCTTGTAATTTTCTCTCTCCTGCTTTTGGGTTTTGGCATTTCTGCGCAAACTGCTCAGGAAATAGCCAAAATTTTCTGTGATTTGGACAGGGTTCCGGATTATAACTATTCAACTCTTCTTTTCGAAAATATCGAAAGAAACGGTAAATCAGAAACTCTTGAAGTTAAACAGTATGGCGGAGGCGATAACGGCCTTAAAAATGTAGCATTTGATTTTCTTTCTCCTGCAAGCGTAAAAGGTATGCGTGTTATTCAGCTGGAAAAAGTTAAAAAAGCTGATGACCGCTGGGTTTACATGCCGAAACTCCGGCAGGCACGCCGAATCCCGATGACAGAACGCACAAAATCATTCGGCGGCACAGAATTTACCTACAATGACATGACAATCCGTAATGAAGACGAAGATGATAATTCAATTCTTGAAGATACTGTAAAACTTACAGTTAACGGTACAGAATTTACCTGCTGGAAAATGAAGTCAGTTCCATACAAAAAAAGTGAAGTTGAATATGCGTATCGTATTTCATATTTTGATAAAAAGACGTACATTCCTGTCCGAATTGAGTTCTATGATTCAAAAAATAAAATGATAAAAACCTATGAATGTCTCAAAATCGACATGGTAAAAGGCATTACAGGAATCGAATATCCTCTGCGCCGGGTAAGCTGTGTTTCAAATCTTGTTACAGGGCGAAAAACTGTTATCACTGTAAAAGATTTTGTTTTTGATGATGTAATTTCTTCAAGTTATTTTACACAGAACTGGCTTGTTACCGGAAAAGCTGCAAAAGTAAAAAAATAATTTTTGCGTGATTCTCGTTTATCGTTTACAATTTGATTTATGCAAAAATTGTACTTAGAAACAAATAAACTTGATGCCTCTTGCCGTGCTTCTTATGGATTAAGCGAAGAAGTTATGATGGAAAACGCGGCAATGGCATTAGAATCAGCCGTCCGCAATCCCTGTCCAATCAGCAAAGACCGCCGGCAGCCACAAAAAGTTCTTATAATATGCGGTGGCGGTAACAATGGTGCAGACGGCTATACACTTTCCAGAAGACTCCGCTTTGATTACGATGTAAGTATTATCCAGTTTTTTGAGCCAAAAAGCGATTTATGCAAAATTCAGGCAGAACGGGCAGAAAAGTGCGGCGTTCGTTTTGTAAAGCGCGAAGATTTATCCTTTTATGATTTACGCTATTCAGACATAATTGTAGACTGTGTTTTTGGCAGCGGATTCCATGGCGATTTAGACGAAAAAACACGCGATTCATTAAATGATATGAATTTATGCGAATGTTTTAAAATTTCCTGTGATGTTCCTACCGGTCTTCGTGAAGACGGAACTGTAGCCGAAGGTGCTTTTGCTGCTGATTTAACAGTCACTATGGGCGCGCTAAAAACCTGCCTTTACAGTGACTGTGCAAAAGATTATGCCGGTGAAATAAAATGTGCTGAGCTTGGATTAAACCGCCGCCTTTATGAAAACTCAACAAATTCCAGCACAGTGGTTGGAATGCTTCTTGAAGAAAAAGATTTAGTCTTGCCAAACCGCACTCTCTGCAATGTTAATAAAGGGTCTTTCGGGCATGTAGTAATTGCTTCAGGTGAAAAAACAGGAGCTGCCTGTATTGCAGGTTCTTCGGCTTTGCGCTTTGGAGCCGGCTTAGTCACACTTGTTTATAAACACGGGCACAAAAAAACTACACAAATTCCTGCAGAACTTATGACGTCTTCTGAATTTCCTGAAAAAGTAAATGCAATTGCTTTCGGAATGGGGCTGGGCTTAAATGACGAATATTCGCAGACTTATTTTGATTTCATACTGGAACATCAGAGTATTAAATGCGTTATCGATGCTGATTCCTGTTATGCAGCCGGGTTAAAATCTTTCCTTGAAAAAAAAGAAAAGGGAGTGGTTCTTACTCCGCATCCAAAAGAATTTCAGGCAATTCTTAAAAACTGTGATTTAGGTGACTATTCAGTTGAAGAAGTTGTTGTCCGCCGTCTGGAGCTTGTTGAAAAATTCTGCCGGAAATTTCCTAAAAAACTCCTTCTTTTAAAGGGAGCAAACCCTGTAATCGGCTATTTTGACGGCTTTAAATACAAAATGTTCATAAATCCGTTTGGAAGACCCTGCCTTGCTAAAGCCGGAAGCGGAGATGTTTTAAGCGGAATGATTGCAAGCCTTCTTGCCCAGCACAGAAAATCCATCGATGCTGCAATTACGGCTTCTCTTGCACACGCACTTGCTTCACGAAAAATCAAGTGCGATTATGCAATGACACCTTATGATTTGATTGCTGCAACAGGTGAACTTTAACGCTTTTTTCCGATTTCAATAAAATTCATGTGAGCTTTATCCTTTGTGCTCAGGCGTTTTTTGCCAAGTGCAAGGGATTCTTTTTTATGTGCTGATTTTTCATGATTTTTCTGAAAATCGCCTTTTTGAACATAGAGTTCCCATTCAGCCGGTTCTTTAACTTCAAAACGCATTTTTTTATCCGCGAATGGATGAGTAAATTCCAGCGTTCTGGCATGCAGGCAAAGCCGGTCAAAAGGATTTGTCTTTGCACGGTAATTTTTGTCACCTGCAAGAGGGTAGCCTTTTGAAGCAAGATGCGCACGAATCTGATTTTTTTTGCCTGTATCAAGGGAAAGTTCAAAAAGCGAGTGAGTTTTTCCCCGGAAAACTGTTGTATAGTGAGTGCGTGCAGGAACTGTTTTTGAAATTTTTTCGCTTTCGGTTGAATTTTCGTCTTTTCGTGGAACAAATCCTATATTGTTGGCATTAAAAGCCAGATTGTCATCAATTAAACCCGACTTCGGCAGAAATTTATGTACATTTTTTGGATTTTCTGCCACAGCACGGTAAAGCCGTTCGCTTACAATTTTATGCCAGGAATCCATAATAATTTTCTGGGCATGTTCGCTTAGTGCAAACATCATTACTCCGCTTGTATCGCGGTCAAGCCGGTGAACGGCAAAAGGTCTGTGTTTTGGAGAATAAGTTCCTTTTTTGCGCATGATTTCTTCAAGAATTGATAGGGCAGATTTATCTTTGCTCTGACTTGGTACACTCAAAAGCCCTGCAGGTTTATTGATAACGCAGATATGTTCATCTTCAAAAAGAATTTCTATACTTTTCATAGCAAAGATAATACCGGAAAACTGTAAAAACAGCTATAATGCGGTAAATGACACCACTTGAAAAATATTACAATAAATTTAAAGAAGACCACAGACTCACAACACGGCACGGAATTGTAGAATTCACCGTTTCAATGAAGCATATTCATGACTGCATTGATTTAGTCCGCCGGAATCAGAAAGAACCAGCTGATTTTCAGAACTCTGAAATTAAAATTTTAGATGTGGGGGCTGGAACAGGACGTTATTCTGTTGCTCTTTCTAGGGAAGGATTTGATGTTACTGCTGTTGAACTTGTGGAACACAATCTGGAAATTTTACGGGGCAAGCATGAAAATGTGAAATCATGGCAGGGAGATGCCAGAAATCTGCACTTTTTGACTGAAGAAACTTTTGATATTACGCTGCTTTTCGGGCCGATGTATCATCTTCATTCTGATGAAGACAGACTTTCTGCCCTTAATGAAGCAAAACGGGTTACAAAAAAAGGCGGATTTATTCTGGTTGCTTATCTTATGAACGAATATGCAGTTTTAGGCTACTGTTTCCGTGAAGGAAAAATTAAAGAAGTTCTGCAGAAAGGCACTTTGACACAGGATTTTCATACAATTACAAACATAAACGATGATTTATACTGCTATACCCGGCTTGAAGATATTGAACGGCTTAACGAAAAAGCCGGCTTAAAACGCAGAAAGATTTTTGCTCCAGACGGACCTGCTGATTACATGCGGCGTGAGCTGAATGCACTTGATGAAGAAAGTTTTAAGCATTTTATTGATTATCAGCTGGCAGTCTGTGAGAGGCCTGAACTTTTAGGAGCAAGTTCACATACTGTAGATGTACTGGAAAAATAACACAAAATTAATTGATTGCTTTAATTTGTTGCGTTACAATCAACAGGAAGAATTTTTACATGAGGTATTTTATGAAATTTTCTAAAAATTTATCTAAACTGGCTTTCGCATTAACTGCTCTTGCCTATACGTTTGTAGGGGGGGGCTGTGAAAGTGGTGGTTCAGAAAATACAGTAACAACTTCATTAAACAGCGTTTCAATTTCTGGAAAATCAAGAGTTCTTCCATCAAATACTTTGACCCTTACAGCTTCTGCAAATACGACTGGATCTCCTTCTGTAACATATACCTGGAGCGTAACTGATGGAGCTGAACTTTCTTCAACTACGGGCTCATCTGTAACACTTACGGCAGGAGCTGATGAAAAAACTGTTACGGTTACCCTCACAGGTACTTACGAAAGTACAACTAAAACTGCAACAAAGTCAATTATGATAACAAGTTCTTCTGCTGATTTGATTGTTACACCTGGTGCTTCTGTTACTACAAACGGCTGGGCTGACAGGGCAAACAGCGGAAGCGGTATGAGCTATCCGAACACAACAAATATAATTTATATTGGTGATGACGGTTACAAAGTTGGAAGCGGAAGTTTGACTTCTTATGGAACATACACAAAGCGACAGGTTTTTACAAATGCAATTGCTTCGGGAAGTGTTTCAAGTTCTTCACTTGCAAATACAGCTGCAATTGTTGTCGTAAGCGGAAGTGTTGATTTAGGTGACGGTGTAATTACAGACGATGATAAGTCTTATTATGATGAATTTAATGAATCAACGCACAAACGCTCTCATGGTGATATTACATTTGAAATTGGTTCCAACAAAGCAATTATCGGTGTTAACGGTGCAAAACTGATGTTCGGCGGACTTTTGATTAAAGCCAGCAGCGGAAACTCAGGAAAAGCAGGAGAAAATGTAATTATTCAGAACGTTGAATTCTGGGATGCTCACGGCTCAACTGAATATGACACAACAGCTGATGGTTATTCTTCAAGTAAAGCAAGTATTGATGCACTTGTACTTGAAGCAAGCGGTGACAGCAACGGTTCATATTCATATATCCCAAAGAATGTATGGATTGACCACTGTAAATTCTCTGACGGAACATGTGAAGACTTAACACGTAACTACAATCATGACGGTTCTCTTGATATAAAGGGTGGAAAGTACGTTACAGTTTCTTACTGTGAGTTTACAAATCACGATAAAGTAACATTGCTTGCTCCTGGAGAAACTTATACTCCAGCAGACGAAAGACAGATTACTTTCCATCATAATTATTATCATTCTGCAACTCAGCGTATGCCTAGAAGCCGTGGCTGTCAGGTACATATTTACAACAATTATTATAATGGAATCTATCAGTACAGTATTGGACCAGGAATTAATTCACAGTACATAGTTGAAAACTGCTATTTTGGAACACATACAAGCAGCAGTTCTATTGTTAAATATTATGACTGTTCTACAAGTACAACTGCATCTACCTTTTCTAAAATATATGCAAGCGGAAATTATCCGGTTTTAAGTGACAGTAATACAGCAATTGACAGCTCAGTAGAAAAAACTGGTGCAACTTCAAGTAATGCATGGACAATACATTCGACTTCAACAAAACCATGGACAATTGAATATTCGTATACCCTAGATTCTACAAGCTCTCTTACTTCAAGTATTCCGTCTGCAGCCGGTGTTGATAAACAAGGTTATACAGAAACAGTTGATGTAAATGGAACAGTTTACTAACTTATTCTAAACAAAATTGGGGCATTTTCGCCCCTTTTTTGTTTTCTGTCAAAGTTTTATCGATTTGATTTCTTCGACTGAAAGACCAGTAAGCTGAGCAGCCTGTGCCTGTGTTAAGCCCATGGCAAGTGCGTTTCTGGCTGTTTCAAGCTTTGATAGAAACTAAAATCAGATTACAGGCTTAGATTCAAGTGGCGCGGAAGGCCGTCAACCATGATTGGTGAAAGTTCTGCCTGAATAAGCGGGTGAATGTAGTGAATCAAATCCTGTGTGACATAATCGTCATCGGTAATCCATTCCATTGGAACTTTCTTTTCGACATTTGCGATTTTAGAAACATCTGCTGTTTCGGTGATGCACATATACGGATCATCAGAAATGCGTTTAAGAACAACAACTTTGCCTGTTTCACCTTCAAATGCGGCTTTAACTGCAGCACCGCCTACATTGTAGGCTTCTGTAATGTCTGTACGGCTTGTCATGTGGGCTGCACAGCGCTGTAATGTTGAAAGTTCGATTGCACGGGCTTTTGTGCCGAGTTCGGCAGTGACTTTATTTGCAAGGAATTTTGCAGTACCGCTCATCTGTTTGTGACCGAAAGCATCGACGAATTCAACATGTTCTGCAAGTTCGAATACAAAGCGGCCGTCTGCAACCCGGATACCTTCTGAAACAGCCACAACGATTGATTTGCCTGCTTTTGAAAGCTCTTTGATTTTGTTAAGGAAGTGATTTACATCAAATACTTTTTCAGGAAGATAGATAAGGTCAACGCCTTCACAGTCATCTGACTTTGCCATAGCCGCTGCTGCTGTAAGCCAGCCTGCGTTACGGCCCATGATTTCTACAATAGAAATGGTAGGGTAGTCGTAAACATGACCGTCGCGGATAATTTCCTTCATGGTTGCTGCGATGAATTTTGCTGCCGAGCCGTAACCAGGAGTATGGTCAGTGATTGCAAGGTCGTTATCGATTGTTTTTGGAACACCCATAAAATGAATGTCGCTGTTTACGCTTTTTGCATATTTTGAAAGCTTATCGATGGTGTCCATTGAGTCATTACCACCGATATAGAAGAAATACTTAACATCAAGTTTTTTAAGAATTGTAAAGATTTTTTCGTATGTTGCCTTGTCTTTTTCAAGGTCGGGTAGCTTAAAGCGGCAAGATCCCAGATAAGAAGATGGTGTGCGTTTAAGAAGGTCGATTGCCATTGTAGAATCAAGTTTTTCTGTTAAATCGACGTATTTTTCGTCGAGAAGCCCCTTGATACCGTTGCACATACCGTAGATTTTTTTTGCACCGCGGTCTTTGGCTGTTTTAAAGACACCTGCAAGGCTAGAGTTGATTACTGCTGTTGGACCGCCAGACTGTCCGACGATTACATTTCCGTTCATAGTGAGCTCCCAAATATTAAATTATACTTTAATTGTATCACGAAATCAGATAAAGACAAATCATTTTTCTCGCAAATTAATCTGTCTTGTGATAGTATAAAATAATCACATTTTTTGTGAAATAAAAAAGGAGCATATAATGAAAAAAATTATTGCTGTTATTTTAGCTTCGACAGCTTTATTTGCTGCAAGTGCAAAATCTCCAAAAGTAAAGCTTTCGGGAACAAATCTAAAGAAAGCTAAAACTTACAAAACAATTCAGGCAGCTCTGGATGCTGTCGGCTCTCAGAAGGGCGATTTTTTAATTTCTCTTCCAAAGGGTACTTACGAGGAAGTCCTTTATTACAAAGGCGATGCAAATATCACTCTTTCGGGTGAATCTAAAAAGCAGTACGGCGAAGATGTTGTAATTGCAAAAGCTAACGATGGCGATTTGTATCTTCTCAAAAATTACACTGATTCTGCACAGAAAGGCCGCTGTCTTTTCGAATTTGAAGGAAACGGTAATCTTACTGTGGAAAATATTACTTTCCATAACACTTTTGAGCGCGGTTCAATCAAGGGCTCAAACACTCAGGCAGAAACAATCGGTTTTGATTCAACAGGAAATCTTGCTGCTTACAACTGTGCATTCAAGAGTCACCAGGATACTCTGCGCATGACAGGAAAATCATGGTTCTATAAGTGTTATGTTGAAGGCGACACAGACTTTATCTGGATGGAATCAACTGGAAAAGTTGCTCTCTTTGAAGAATGTGAAATCGTTTCTCTTTTTGATGAAAAACATTCAAATCACACTTCATACATTGGTGCTCCTCGCATGAATCCAGGTAACACTGTTGCAAAAGGTCTTGTTGTATTTAATTCAAATATTTCAAGCAAAGAAGGTCAGACAACTTATCTTGCACGAACTCCATGGAATTCAGGCTATTACAATCAGGTTGCGTTTGTTGCAAATAAAGCAAAAGACATTGATACTGATTTGTGGAACGGAAAACCACTCATGGCAAACGGAATTGCTCAGACTACAATCGGCTGGAAACTCGACAAAGCAACAGCTGAAAGTCTCGGTGTAAAAACTGAAGGCCGCAAAGACATTATTTCAGAAGCAGAAGCTTCAACAGAATTTAACGGCCGCGACTCAATTCTTAACCGCTATTTCGACATCACAACTCTTAAATACAAAAAAGATTCTGACTCTTACTGGGATGTAAAGGCTCTTGCTTCATCTCGAAACTGGTCTGTTTCTGAAGATAAATCAAAATCACTTTTAGACGGCGAAACTGAAGTTGTAAAAACAACATATATTCTCGACGGTTCACAGGAATATCCTGAACTTGTCTGTGCCGGCTTTGCTCAGGAAAAAGACAAGCCTCATTATCAGGGGACTGCCGGAAGTACAATTTCATTCCCTGTTAAAGGAAAATCTCTTGTAACTGTAACAGGCTACTACGCAGGCACAGGTACAATTCAGGCAGGAAAACAGGGAGCTGCTTTCTATGCATGTAACACTGGTTCAACGAACAAATTCCAGGACACAGGTTACATTGTTTATGAAGGAGCCTGCAATGTAACAATCACTGCAACAGAAAAATCTTACATTACAAAGATTGTTGTCGAAGGCGATGAATCTCTTTCATTTAATCCTGTAAAAACAATCACTGTTTCTTCAGAAGACGATGCAAAAGAAGTTTACGGACGCAAAAAGCTTCAGTTTAAGGCTGCTTTGAATCCTGTAAAGCCGACTAACGGGGACTACACCTGGTCAGTTTCTGATTCTAAAGCTGCTTCAATTTCGGCAACTGGTCTTCTTGAAGCTGCAAATGTCGAAAAAGACACTGCAGTTACTGTAAAAGCAACTTCATGTGATGCAAACGCTGTTTCCGGCGAGTTCAAAGTTAAGATTTTAAAGCCTGAAGCCGGTGCATTTGCTGTTTCATGGCTTGATTCTCCGGAAGCAAGCTCTTCTCTCGAAGGTACAAGTGACAATGCAGATGTTGCCGTAGCTGCTAAGGCAGTGCCTTCAAAAGGCAACGGCGGTTCATGGAAGTTTAATTCATCAAAAATCACTGCTGAAATCGCTAAGGGTGCACTTTCTTATTCAGGATATTCTTCACCAATCGAAGGACGTGATAAAGTTTATGTAGACTTCCCGTTCACTGCAAAAGAAAATCTTGTTCTTTCACAGGTTGAAGCTGCATTCGGAAATCATGGAACAGGCAATATGGCTGCTCAGATTTTTGCAATTTCCGGCGGAAAGGAAACTGAACTTGTTACTGATGAAAGCCGCAAGGTCCGCACTGTAAAAAAGAGCTGGGAAATTGAACATGAAGTCAAAAAAGGCGAAACTGTAACAATCCGTGTAGTTCTTTACGGCTTTAACGGAGACGATATTGCAATTCCAACCGGAAAAGCACCAACCGTTGCTACAATTACTGTAAGCGGTAAACAGAAATAAATTAAAATACTATGAAAATTTTGAATTCTGCTGTATAATTTTTTATATGGCAGAATTCTTTGATGAAAATCTTCTTGAAAAAGACTCTATTACCCCGGTTTACACAAAAGAAAGTGTTTCTAAATATACAAATCACCTTATAAGTCAGAAAATTCCTTTTTCCTATGCACTTGTTGATATTGATAATTTTACTTATATCAATGATACATTTGGTGCAGCAGGCGGCAACCGGGTTCTTAGTGATGTTGCTCAGACCTTAATCAGAAATGTCGGCAGTAATGGCATAGTTGGCCGTAACGAAGGCGATGAATTTGTCATAGTTTTAAATAATATTATTGGTTACGATGATATCTGGAATATCTGTCATAAAATCCTGGTTGAAGTAAACGATATTGAACTTCCTGAAATAGGAAAGCAGACACTTACAGTTACAATTGGTCTGGACAGATATCCTGAAAACGGAAGTGATTTTGATTCCATAAAACTTTCTGCAGACAAGGCATTATTCAGAGGTAAACAAAAAGGCCGGAACTGCTTTATCATTTATCTTCCGGAAAAACACGAGAGTATTGTTCCCAAAACAGAAACACAAAAAGCACTAGCTTCTATAAACCTTCACTCATCTGTATTTAAATTTCTTACAGCAAATAATGATCTTGCAGACGGAATTACAAAGCTTTTCAATTTTATGAGTTCTTATTTTACTGTGGATCATATTTGTATTCAAAACGAAAAGAAATTGTATTTCCAGAAAATTCATCAGATTTCAAAAAACAGAGAATTTTTCCCTGTTAGTGAAGATTTTATTCGTGCAAATATAAATAAAGCTACAGATATGCTTTATCTGAGCAATATAAAATCACTTCAGCTTTCGCATCAGACAGAATTTTATGAAATTCTTGATTCACAGAAAATAACTTCAAGCTGTTTTTGCGAAATATCTTATCAGGATAAAAAATATGGTTTCCTGCGTGCAGATATGACAGGAACAGAACTTGAAACACGGCTCTGGGAATATTCCAATATGGATCTGTTTTTTAATGCAGCAAAAACGATTGCTCTTATTCTTAATTTTACGGGTAAAACAATTAAAGATTTAGTATAGCTTTACGGGAGAGAATTTTGGCAGAGAACGAAACATCAAATCAGATTATTGAAGGGCGAAAAACCTTTTTTATAGCTCCAGATGATTCTCTTTTGCCCGAAAAATATCTTGAAGATTTTATGGCCCGTGGTTATGAAGCTTATATTATTTCTGATGACAGATATTGTCCGCTTAAAGTCAAAATCGACATAATTATTAAAACTTTTAGAGATTCTATTCTGTTTTTTTACATTGATTCGGTTGTTGAAGGAATTGAATGGGCAAATTACATTCTTGATCTGCAGGCAAAAAACGATGGAAATATTTTAATTGGTGTTCTTTATTCAAAACGGGCAGATTCAGAAGAAAAAAAACAGCTTGAGAGGTATTATCTTTATGATGTTGGAATTCAATGCGGCTGTATCGGGCTTGAATTTCAGCGGACGAAAAATTTTGCACTGATTGATAAAGTTATGTTTGCAAATCAGGCCTGCGGTCGAAGGCAGAATGTCCGTGCAATTTGTGACAGTTCCAGTAAAGTTGTTTTTGAAATTGAGAACATGCAGTATACAGGCCGGGTTCTTGATGTAAGTTTAAGCCATTTTTCGGCAACTTTCGAATATCCGCTTGATGTTACTCCCGGATATAAAATCAAAAATATGCTTGTCAGTATTAATGGTCTGCATTTTTCAACGGACGCTCTTGTTATTATGAGCCGCAGCTATTCAAATTCTTCAATGTATGTCTTTGTATATTTAACCCCTGATAACAGGCAGGGGCTTGAAAGTGATACCCGTGCAAAAGTTCTTCAGAAAACATATCAGATGATAAGTGATAAAGTAAAAAATCTTCTCTGGGCAAAGTTTGATGCAGCAAGAAAAATAATAATAAAGCATTAAAACTTGAAATGATTTGAAAATATCTTTTTTATTTGAACAGACCCTTATTTTTCAGTAAAATAGTTCTACTATGGAATTTACACAGGAATCAATCGACGCCCTCGTTGTGAACGAAGTCGAAATTATGAAAAGAATCGCTGATGAGCTTAACATTCGCGTTAGCCAGGTCAGCGCAGTTATCAGTCTGGTGAATGAAGGATGTACAATCCCTTTCATTTCTCGTTACCGAAAAGAAAAGCATGACAACTTGAACGAAGTCCAGGTCACAGACTGCGACCACCTGTTCAAATCATATAAAAATCTTGAAGAACGCCGCCTCGAAATCGTAAGGGGTATTTTTGGTCAGGGAAAGCTCACAGAAAGCCTTTATAATGCCGCAATGAATGCAAAAACACTCACAGAGCTTGAGGATTTGTGGGCACCGTTCAAAAAGAAGAAGAAGACAAGGGGTATGGTCGCTGCCGAAAAAGGCCTGGAGCCATTGGCAGATTTCATTATCGCAGAGAACGACGACGCAGCAGTTGAAGCAGAGGCCGAAAAATACATCAAGACAGACAACGAAGATGCAGCCCTCAATGTCGAAACTGCAAAAGATGCAATCGACGGAGCAAAAGACATCATCGCTGAGCGCACAAGCCAGGATACAGACAACCGCGCTGCCGTTCACGACCTTTACATGTCAGCCGGCACAATCCAGACTAAGGGTATCGTTCCTGAAGGTCAGGATGCAACTGTTGCCGAGAACACTTCTACTTACAAAATGTACTGGGATTACTCAGAGCCGCTCAATCAGGTTAAACCGCACCGAATTCTGGCAATCAACCGCGCTGAGCGAGAAAATGCTTTGAGTGTTACAATCGATGTTCCGGTTGATGATGCAGTTGCAATGCTCCAGAAACGCGTAAAAATTTCAAACAAATATCACAGCGAAGCTATCGAAGACGGATTGGTTCGTCTTCTTTCTCCGGCAGTTGTCCGCGAAATCCGAAGCGACGAAACAGACGAAGCTGACGACCACGGAATCGGAATCTTCAGCGAAAACCTGAAGAACCTTCTTATGACTCAGCCGATCAAAGGAAGCCGCGTACTTGGAATCGACCCTGGTATCCGTACCGGTACAAAATGTGCCGCTTTAGACGAAACAGGTAAATATCTCGGCTATTTCAAGATTTTCCAGGTTCAGCAGGCAGACGAAGCATACAATCTCCTTAACGAAGCAATCGACAAATACGACATTCAGGTTGTGGCTGTGGGAAACGGAACAGGAAGCCCTGAAGTTCAGGCTTTGGTTTCAAAAGTCATTTCTGAGAACTATGCTGATTCAGATGTAAAGTACACAGTCGTTGATGAATCAGGTGCTTCAGTTTACTCTGCAAGCCCGGTTGCAACAGAAGAATTCCCTGAGCTTGACCTTACAATCCGTGGTGCAATTTCAATGGGCCGCCGCCTGCAGGATCCTCTTGCAGAGCTCGTAAAAATCGACCCGAAGGCAATCGGTGTCGGTCTTTATCAGCACGACGTAAACCAGAAAAAACTCGCCGAGCAGCTTGATGAAGTCGTTGGCCGCGTTGTAAACCAGGTCGGCGTAAATTTGAACACAGCAAGCTACATGCTCTTAAAATATGTTTCTGGCATCAACATGAGCACTGCAAAGAAAATCGTTGCTTACCGCGATCAGAACGGCAAAATCACAAGCCGCGAAGAACTCAAAAAAGTTCCTGGTCTTGGACCAAAAGCATTCGAACAGTGCGCAGGCTTTTTGAAGATTGCAGAAAGCTCTGACCCTCTCGACAATACATGGGTTCACCCTGAGAACTACGAAGTAGCCCGCGAAGTTTTGAGCTATGTAAGAGAAGGAAAACAGGTTCCGGCAGATCTCAAAAAAACTCTCTGCGAAAAATATAATGTCGGTGAAACAACATTGAACGACATCATCGAAGAGCTTGGAAAACCGAACCGCGACCCTCGCGACGGTTATCCGGCTCCAATCATGCAGAAAGGCGTTGTTAAGTTCGAAGATTTGACAGTCGGCATGAAAGTCACAGGCAAAATCAAAAACGTCGTTGACTTCGGTGCATTCGTTGACATCGGTTTGCATGAAACTGCTCTTATTCACGTTTCAGAACTCAGCGATTCATTCGTTTCTGATCCGATGGACGTAATCAAAGTCGGTGATGTAAAAGAATTCACAATTATCGCACTCGACAAAGACCGCATGAGAATTTCACTTTCTCTTAAGAGCGACGCTCACACACGTCTCGGCCAGACAAACGAAGGCAAAAAGCCTGCTGGTGACGGCACAGGCAAAAAACGCGTAGTAGTTGTAAAGAAGGGAAGTGGGGCTTCTTCTGGTGATAAAAAGCCTGCCTTCGCAAACGACCGCTCTCGCAATGGTGGAAACCGAGCGGGACGCGAGAATTTTGGTTCAGATGACGGCATGAGCTACAATCCATTCGCTGCTCTTTTGAAAAAATAATTTACTAAGCCACAAAAAACGCCTTGCAGTTCATGCAAGGCGTTTTTTATGTGTTATCTTTCTTCTTTACTGTACTTAATTACCGCCTGTGCACCTGCCAGTCGTGCCAGAGGAACCCTGTACGGAGAGCAAGACACGTAGTTCAAGCCGATTCTGTAGCAGATGTGGATTGAAGCCGGGTCTCCGCCGTGCTCACCGCAGATTCCCAAGTGCAGGTACGGGTTGACTGCGCGGCCTTTGGCTTCGGTGATTTCCATTAAAGCTGCAGGTCCGTCTTCGTCGAGTGTGGCAAACGGATCGTCTTCAAGAATCCGCTGCTGCAGGTAAGATTCGATGAACTTACCGTAATCGTCGCGGCTGAAGCCGAACGTGGTCTGAGTAAGGTCGTTTGTTCCGAATGAGAAGAAGTCGG